>NZ_JBFAMT010000050.1:0-71006 GCF_040656635.1 Actinosynnema sp. NPDC049800
AGCCGGCAGGCCTGGCGGGACGCTTTTCCCCGCCGGGCCTGCCGGCTACGGCCTGCCTGGGGTGCCCGTAAGGGCCCCATGTCAAATCGAGCCGGACCTGGCCCATAGGCCATGAACCCCCGAAAGGGGGAACCTCCGACCCACCCGCCACGCCACCAACCCAACCCTCCCGGGTTACCACCGAGTTAGTGCGGCTTCCACAACAACTAAGCGCGCCCGTCCACCCCGTCCAGCACCCGCGCCAACTCCAACCGCGACGACACCCGCAACTTCGCGTAGATCCGCGACAGGTACACCTCGATCGTCCGCGGGCTGTAGTGCAACGCCGCCGCGATGTCCCGGTTGCGCATCCCCTGCTGCACCAGCCGCGCGACGTTCTCCTCCGCCGCCGTCAACACCCCCGGCGCCCGCCCCCGCGCCCGCGGCACCTTCGCGCCCAGCTCCTTCAACCGCCCGCCGGCCTGCCGGCGCAACCCGTGCGCACCCACCCGCTGGAACAGCGCATACGCCTCGAGCAGCTCGTCCACCGCCGCCCCGTCCACCAGCCCCAACGCCAACTGCCCCCGTGCCCGCTCGAACACGAGCCCACCGACCTCCGCCTCGCGCACCGCCTCACGCAGCACCGCACCGTCCCGCTCCACCACGCCGACCAGCCGCCGCACCGTCGTCCGGGTCCACGGCGCCACCCGGTCGCCCGCCACCACCCGCAGCCTCTCCAGCCCCCGCCTCGCCTCGTCCAGCCGCCCACCGGCCAGGTCCAGCTCGACCAACCGGCCCAACAACTCGCAGCCGTACGCCGACATCCCGTCGTCGTCCACCGCCTCCACCAGCACCCGCCGCGCGCCCTCCACGTCACCCCGCGCCGCCAGGTACCCGGACATCGCCAACGCGTGCAGCCGGGACATGTTCGGGCTGTTCGGCACCTCGAACGCGGCCAACCGCGCGGCCACGTCCAGCTCACCCCGCCAGGTCCGCACCTCCAGCTCGATCGCGCGCAGCCCGTCCAACATCATCAGCTCCTGCCGCGACTCCAGCTCCGCCGCGGCCCGACCCACCCGTTCCAAACACGCGTCCCACTCACCGCCGAACCAGTCCAGCGCCACCCGCGCCATCTCCAGCTCGCCGCGGAACGCGTGGCCGCCCGCTCGTTCCCGCAGCTCCTCCGCCCGCCGCAACCGCCACGACGCGTCGTGCACCAGACCGGCCAACGCGCCCGTCGACGCGCTCACCGCCAACGCCTGCAACTCCAACGCGGGCTGACCGGCCGCCGCGGCCAGCGACCGGTTCGCGTAGTCGACCGTCTTGTCGTGCCGGAACAGCATCGACGTGACGACCGCGAGCCGGTCGAACACCACCACGCCCTCGGCCGCCGACGTCAGCGGCATGGCCTCGATCCGCTCGGCCGCGGCCAACGCCTCCTCGTGACGTCCGGTGAACACCAGCAACAACGCCCGCTGCGCGTGCAACGCCGCCGGCGCGCCACCCTCCGCCACCTCCGCCGCCGCCAGCTCCGCGTCCACCAGCCGCAACGCCTCGGCGAACCGACCGACCAGGAACATGCTGGTCAGCACCACCACCGCGCACCGCGACCGCTCCACGCCCGCCGGCAGCGCCGCCAACGCCGCCAGACCGGGCCCGATCGCCGCACCCGGCCGGGACGCGTGTGCCAGCGCCCGGCACTGCGAGGCCAGCAGCCCGGCCCGTTCCGGCGCGGCCACCGGCAGCAGCTCCAACGCCCGCGCGCACAGGGCCGCCGCCGTCTCCGGCGCGGTCGCGCGGTTCGCCGCGGCGGCCTGCGCCATCACCCGCACCGCGCGCAGGTCGCCCGGCGGCGCCGACTCGGCCAGGTGCCAGGCCAGCTCCATCTCGTCGACCGCCAGCCCGCGCGCCCGGTCGTCCAGCAGCCGGGCGCTGATCAGGCTGTGCAGGTGCCGGCGCTGGGCGGGCCCGATCTCCTGGTACAGCGCCTCACCGACCAGCGCGTGCGAGAACCGGTAGCCCCGGTCCTCGTCCCGCACCACGATGTGGGCCCTCAGCAGCCCGTCGAACGCGTCCACCACCGTCTCCTCCGGCAGTGACGACACCCGCGCGAGCAGCCCGATCTGGTCGAGCCGCACCCGCCGGAAGATCGACACCGCGCGGGCGACGGCCCTGGTGTCCCGGTCCAGCGGCGCGACCCGCCGCACCACCGCCTCCCGCCTGGTCAGCCGGATCGCGGTCGGCGACACGGTGAGCCGGGCCCGGTTGCCGTCGACCGCGACCAGGTCCAGCTCGCGCAGCGACCGGGCGATCTCGACCGCGAAGAACGGGTTGCCGTCCGCCCGCTGGTGGACCTCGTGCGCGAGGCCGTCGTCCACCGGCGTGCCCAGCACGGTCTCCACGATCCGCGCCACGTCACCGCCGCTCAACGGCGCCAGCCGCACGCGCGCCACGTCGGCGTGCCGTTCGAGCCGGTCGAGCAGTTCCTCCACGCCGGGGTTGCGGTGGTGCTCGCGCACCGCCGTGATCAGCACCAGCGGCGCGGCCGTGACCCGGCGCAGCACCACCGCGAGCATGGCCAGCGAGTCGTCGTCCACCTGGTCGACGTCGTCCAGCACGAGGGCGGCGGGCCGTTCGGCGGTGAGCCCGGCCAGCGCCCGCGCGACCACCTCGCACGACCGGCCGAACCAGGTGGCGTCGGGCGCAGACGTCAGCTCCAACGCATCCACCGCGGCGCGCACCTCACGCGAGCCCGCACCGCCCGGCCCGACCGCCACCGACCGCAACGCCGTGGCCACCGCCGCGTAGGGGATCCGCCTGCTCACGTCGTCCGACTCGGCGGCGGCCACCGCGCACCCCCGGTCACGCAGCCGGCGACCCACCTCGGCCAACAGGCTGGACTTGCCGATCCCGGGCTCGCCCGACACGACGACAGCCACCAACCCGGCCGCGGGCACGCGCTCGACCGCGTCGAACACGGCCGCCAACTCGGCCTCCCGGCCGAAGAAGGACCGGCCGACGAAAGACGACAACAGGCGACCTCCCGCCGTCGGAGCGGCCACCACCCTACCCACTGAGGAATCCCTACTCACGTGGCGTGGCTCACGGTGGTGGCATGGCGGCAGACAACCGCACCTGGAGGGTCCATGACGGTCGAGGGCACCTGCGCCGACGAGTTCGCCGAGGTCCGCGCCGAGTTCGAACGCAACTTCGCCGACCGCGGCGAGCTCGGCGGTGGCGTGCACGTGACGCTCGAC
The DNA here is from genome assembly GCF_040656635.1 of Actinosynnema sp. NPDC049800. Classification (NCBI taxonomy): domain Bacteria; kingdom Bacillati; phylum Actinomycetota; class Actinomycetes; order Pseudonocardiales; family Pseudonocardiaceae; genus Actinosynnema; species Actinosynnema sp. NPDC049800. Next base: position 3,237 of record NZ_JBFAMT010000050.1, read on the forward strand.
GGCGAGACCGTGGTCGACCTGTGGGGCGGCGACGCGGGCGGTCGGGCGTGGACCGAGGACACGATCACGCACGTGTGGTCGTGCACCAAGGGCGCGACCGCGTTGTGCGCGCACGTGCTCGCGACACGGGGCGAGCTGGACCTCGACGCGCCCGTCGTCCGGTACTGGCCGGAGTTCGGGCAGAACGGCAAGGCGGACACGCTCGTGCGGCACCTCCTGTCGCACCAGGCGGGGTTGACCGCCGTGCGGGAGCCCGTGCCGCCGGGCGGCATGCTCGACTGGGAGCTGATGACGGGCCTGCTGGCGCGGCAGGAGCCGTTCTGGGCGCCCGGCACGCGGCACGGCTACCACGCGTTGACGTTCGGGCACCTGATCGGCGAGGTGATCCGGCGGGTGTCCGGTCTGGCGCTGGCCGAGTTCTTCGAGAAGGAGGTCTCCGGTCCGCTGGGGCTGGACTTCTGGCTGACGTTGCCCGACGACCTGGAGCCGCTGGTCGCGCCGACCGTGCCCGCCGGGCGCGGCGAGCCGCTGCCGGGCATGTACGTGATCGGGCTGTCCGAGCCCGAGTCGATGCAGGGGCTGCTGCTGGGCAACACCGGCGGCTACGTCGCGGCGTCGAACACCCCGGCGGCGCACGCGGCGCAGTACGGCGCCGTCGGCGGGATGAGCAACGCGCGCGGCCTGGCCCAGATGTACCGGCCGCTCGCCTCGGGCGGCGAGTACAACGGGGTGCGGCTGGTGGACGAGGCGCAGCTCCCGGTGATGTCGGGGATCGAGTCGGCCGGGTTCGACGAGATGCTGCTCGCGCCGACCCGGTTCTCGCTCGGGTTCATGAAGGCCGTCGGCAACCTGCGCCTGCCCGCCGTGGAGCGCGGCGTGCTGATGTCGGAGGACGCGTTCGGGCACTCCGGGATGGGCGGCTCGCTGGGCTTCGCCGATCCCGGCGCGCGCCTGTCGTTCGGGTACGCGATGACGAAGATGGGGCCGGGCCTGGGCGTCAACGCGCGCGGACAGTCCCTTGTGGACGCCACGTACCGCGCCATCGGCTACCGCCAGGCCCCCAACGGCCTCTGGTTCCGCTGACGGGTCACCCGGCAGTCCAGCGGGCGCGTCAGCGGGCGCGGAGGTGGCGGACGGCGTCCAGGAACCCCTCCAGCTCCGGCCAGTCCTGCCGCGTCTCCGGGTCGTCCCCGATGTCGTCCAACCACTCGTACAGGTACAGCCGCTCCGCGACGGCTTCCAGCCCACGCCAGCCGTCGTCGGGCAAACCGTGCTCGCGAACCGCGGCCACCAGGGCCCCGAACGCATCGGTGTACCAGCCGTCGGCCAGGTGCCCGCGATAGGGCGCCAACGCCTCCTCGGGCAGCAACGCGGCCACTTCCACGAGGTGCGTGCGGGCACGAGCCCGGCGCTGGAGGTCCTCGTCATCGCCGGGGTCCTCCAACGCCGCTTCGTCGACCGGCTCCAGCAGTGCGATCATGGACCAGAGCTGTTCGAAACCCGAGGGCCTACGACCCGACGCTGTAGACCGAACGGAGCCAGACGCACGTCAGGGTGTCGACCGGCTCGCGGTCCCGGGCCGCGGACCGGGACCGGGAACGGCTCAGGAAGGCCCGCTCGATCATCGCCACCAGCACCGTTCGGCGGTGTCGAGGATCGCCCGCGAGGTGAGGTCGCCCTTGCTGGGCCTGCGTCGCGACCCGACCGTGCCGGCACGTGGGGACCTGGCGGACATCCCCGGTTCCGCGCGCGTTCGGCCGCAAGGTCTTCTCGCGCACCGCCGCCGGGTCGAGGACGTTGACGCGCACCACCGCGCCGGTCGGGGTAGACAATGAGGTGTGGATCCGCTGTGGGCACTGCGACAGGTGGCGTTCCAGCTCGAGCGCGCGGGTGAACCGACCTACCGCGTCCGGGCGTTCCGCAAGGCGGCGGAGGTGCTGGCGGCGTTGCCGGACGGCGAGGTGGAGCGGCGGGTCGCGGCGGGCACGTTGACCGACCTGCCCGGCATCGGCAAGGCCACCGCCGGGGTGATCACCGACGCCGTCGCCGGGCGCGAGCCGGACTACCTGAGCCGGTTCCGCGAGCCGGTGGTGGGCGGGCAGGCGCTGCGGGCGCTGCTGAAGGGCGACTGCCACACGCACTCCGACTGGTCCGACGGCGGCAGCCCGATCCGCGAGATGGCCGAGACGGCGCGCGGCCTCGGGCACTCGTGGATGGTGCTGACCGACCACTCGCCCCGGCTCACCGTGGCCAACGGGCTGTCCGCCGACCGGCTGCTCGCGCAGCTGGACGTGGTGGCGGAGCTGAACGCCGAGCTGGCGCCGTTCCGGATCCTGACCGGCATCGAGGTGGACATCCTGGACGACGGCGCGCTCGACCAGCGGCCCGAGCTGCTGGAGCGGCTCGACCTCGTGGTCGCCAGCGTGCACTCGAAGCTGCGGATGGCGGCGCCGGAGATGACGCGGCGGATGGTGGCCGCCGTGTCCAACCCGCACGTCGACGTGCTGGGGCACTGCACGGGACGGCTGGTGGTCGGCAAGGGGCGGCCGGAGTCGACGTTCGACGCGGAGGCGGTGTTCTCGGCGTGCGTCGAGCACCGCACGGCGGTGGAGATCAACTCGCGGCCGGAGCGCCGCGACCCGCCGGGCAGGCTGCTGCGGCTGGCGGTCGAGCTGGGGTGCTCGTTCGCGATCGACAGCGACGCGCACGCGCCGGGGCAGCTGGACTGGCTGTCGTTCGGCTGCGAGCGTGCCGAGGAGTGCGGCGTGACGCCCGACCGGGTGATCAACACGCTGGAGGCCGCGGAGCTCCTGTCCCGCTGACCGCGTCCCGTCAGCGACCCGCCGTCGCCGGGCGTTGGGCCCTCGACGCGCGGACCAGGTGGCCGTACCAGGGGATCAGGGGCCCGGTCGGGCCTTCGACCAGGCGTTGCCACGTGGCGCGGCACAGGGCGAGGAACGGTGCCGCGTCCCAGTAGCGGGCCAGCTCCGCCAGCGGCCTGGTCTGGACGTTGCCCAGGCCGTAGCGGCGGTCGAAGCCGTAGGACACCGGCACCGCCGCGCCGTTCGCCTCGATCACCAGCGGGGTCAGCCAGCGGCCGAGGGGTTGCCCGTCGTCGACCGGCGCGGCCATGAACGCCTCCGGTTCGCGAGCCAGCATGGTGCGCGGCACGGCGTCGAGCTGGACGGCCAGGCCGTGCTCCTCGGCGATGCGGCCCAGCTCCACCGCCGCGTACGCCAGCTCGACGGCGTCCGGGCGTTCGCCGGCCATCAACCGGTTCGCGGCCCCTTCCGGCTCCAACGGGTGAACCTGGAGCAGGAGAGCGCCCGACTGGACCGCAGCCAGTGCGACTTCACCCAGTTGGGTGGCATTCCCCTGGGTCAACGTGGTGACCACGCCGACCGGGAGGCCGACCTCGGTGAGCCGGCGGATGCCCGCCAGGGCCTTCTCGAAGCACCCTTCCCGATCACGGATCCGGTCGTGCGTGGCGCGGTCGCCGTCCAGCGACACGGCCACCAGGTCGACCAGCCCGCGCACCAGGCCGATGCGGCGCTGCGTCAGCGCGACCGCGTTCGTGGTGACGGTCGTGCGCATCCCGGCCGCGCGGGCGGCGCGCAGGAGCGCGGGCAGTTCCGGGTACAGGAACGGCTCACCACCGGAAACGTTCAGCACGTCGTAGCCGAGCGCGGCCGCGTCACGGACCACCGCCGACAGCACGGAGATCGGGATGGACTCGGCGACGTCCGGGCCCGAGCTGGAGTAGCAGTGCAGGCAGCGCAGGTTGCACAACCTGGTCGGGTGGACCTGCAGGACCGCCCGGCCACTCGTCTGGCCCATTCCACCCTCCCGCGATGCTCGATATCCCTATGGAGCACGCACGGGGCGCGGTGATACGTCGAACCGGCAACACGCCGGCTCACGCGGTTCGTCCCCCTCCCCCCGGGCATCCCGTCGACGCCGTCCCACCACCCGGAGCGGGACGCATTCCGAACCACCGCCGCAATTGTGCGGACAACTCGCGAAACCACTCGAATTGACGTTCTCGACGCGTGCCGACCGATTCGGTGTTAGCGTGCTGCGCCGGTCGAGGCATTACCCGGCATTATCCCGAGTTCGGCTCACGTCTTGGACCTGAAGGGGTCGCCGACATGGATGACCAGGACTTGAACACCGCTCACGTGCGCCGCAAACCGGGACCGGCGCTCTGGCTGTCGGCCGGTGGTGTGGCCGTGCTGGCGCTGGGGATCGCGATCGGCAGCACGTTCGACGCCGAACCCGCCACCACCGCCGCCGCCCTGCCGACCACATCACCGCAGGCCGGGCGTCCGACCAGCACTTCCACGACCACGGAGAGCGTCGCCGCGGCGAGACCGGGCGCCGTCTGGCTCTCCGACCTGCCGCCGGTCGACAGCAGCTCGATCGACGACATGTACGTGGAGAGCCCGTGGACGGCCGCTCCCGCAAAGGTGCGGAAGGTGACCTACACCAAATCCGTTTCCGCCACCGGCGCCTGGTGCTCGTCCGCCCAGCTGACATTCGCGCTGGACGGCAAATACGACCGCTTCACCGCCCAGGTCGCGATCGCCGACGATTCATTGGCGACGAAAGAACTCGACTTCTACGTCCTGCTCGACGACCACCGCGCGACCGAACTCGCGAACACCGGCCCCACCCCGCAACCGGTGGACCTCCCCGTCACCGGGGCGCGCCTGCTGACCATCGGCGTCGAGTCGACCGCGGACCGCCCGGACGACTGCCCGGGCCCGGAACGCGTGGGCGTCTGGGCCGACCCGGCCCTGACCCCGGCCGGCTAGCGGTCGGGCCGGGTCACGCTCATCCGTCCGGCTCGACCGCCAGCCGCAGGTCGCTCACCGGCAGCAGGCCGCGTTCGCGCAGTGCGGCGAACGACGCCAGCATCCCGTCCACGCCGCCCTTGCGCGGCAGACCGGACTCGTCCACCAGCCGCGACAACTCGTCCGAGGTCAGTGGTCGGGGAACGCCCTGGAGTTCCACGGGCGTGGGCACGGCGGCGGCGCGCCGTTCGGCGGCGAGCGCGTGCGCGGCGACCCAGCGGACCTCGCCGAACAGCATGGGGATGCTGATCAGGTCCGGCGTGTCATCGGCCAGCAGTTCCCCCACGACGGCCAGCAGGCGTGGGTCGCCGCTGGGTTCCTGCGCCAGCACCCCCAGCATGGTGGTGCGGCGGTGTGCGTCGGGCGATTTCAGGATGTCGATGATCTCGGCTATCTCGTCCTTGGCGACCATGCGCGTTCCCCTCAGTCGGCCCGATAGCGCCGGACCGCCTCGACGACGTCCGCTATGCGCGCATCGGACGGCAGGCCGAGCTTCGCGGCCACCCTACTGCCGATCTCGACCCGGCTCTCCGCCCGCTCCTGCCAGCGCGGGTAGTTCGAGTGGTCGGCCATGCGGACGCCGTCGACCATCATGTGGTCACGACCCTCCGCCCTCCGGTCGGCGACCGCGGCCAACGACCTCGACATCGGCACCTGGCCATTGGTCAGCTCCTCGACCTTGCGCGCGAGGAAGTCGTACTCCTCTTCCAACGCTCCCCGGTGCGCCTCCAGGTAGGCCCTGTCGTGGTCCGAGCGCCACGTGGCCCGCTGAGCCGTCGACATGTCGTCGTAGTTGCGACCGAGGTGGTCGAACCCGGTGCGGTTGCCGATCTCCCGCAGTCGTCGCTGTTCGGCCGCCTCGTGCGCGATGAACTGCGCGTCCATCACCGAGCCACGCCCCGACGTGAGCCTGCGCCACGCCGAGTAGTTGTCGTGGCTCATCGCGATGCCGGGGCTGTCGAACAGGTACTTCTTGATCGACCTGATGGTCGCCGGGTCGACGTCGAGGCCCAGGCGGTCGAGCTCGCGCCGCATGCGGTTGGTGTCATTGACGTCCATCAGCTGCCGGCGGACCGCGTCGATCTCATCCGGTGTCCACGGGTTGCCGGTAGCGGGGTTGTCGCCCCACTTCTGCTGGTCGTACAGACCTCGCCGGCCGCGGTCAGCCGCACCGTCGGCGTCGGTGTGGCCGGTGCGGTGGCTGTCGGGCGTGCCGGGGACGTAGCCGTCGTCGCTCGCTCTGGTGGTGGTGCCGTCGGGGTGGTGGGTGTGCCATTCGCCGTTGGGTGGGATTTTGGGTTGGCGGTTGCCGTCGGGGCCGGTGGTGGCGTCGCTGGTGTAGACGCGGCCGTTGGTGTCGGTCCAGGCGGGTTTGGTGGGGGCGAGGACGTCGGCGTTGGTGTGGCGGGAGAGGCGGTTGGCGAAGTCGTTGGTGCCGGCGTCGCAGCCGATGAGGCGGATGGGGGTTGTGCCGTCCCAGCCGTTGCGGCGTAGGAGGTCGCCGTACTGCTCGGGGGTGTAGGTGTGGTTGCCGATGCGGGCTCGGCCGTCGGGGGTGATGTGGACGTCGGCGGTGAAGTAGCGGGGGTCGGGTGGGACGCGGTGGGGCAGGTCGCCCATGTCGTTGTCGCCCCGGTGGTGCGAGATACCGGCGGGGGTGGTCTCACCGTGCCGGGCGTGCGCCTCGTCGATGTCCGGCCGGTCGCCATCAGGGCTGTGAGGGCTGTCCGGGTCGGGGTCGCGGTGGGGCGGTGACCACGCTTCCGGATCGCGGCGCTGGGCGGGGATTCCGTCGGGGTCGCGGCGGGGGTCGGGTGTCTGGGTGTCGGGGTGCCGCTGGGGTGGTGGGCCGTCCATCGGCCGGTTCGGGGTGTGCGGCAGCGGGCCGTCGCCGCGGGGGCGGGTGAAGTCCGGGCTGCCGGGACGCTGGTGCGGCGGGCTCGGCGGGTTGTTCGGCGAGTGCGGCGCGTGCGGTGCGTTTGGGGAGTGCGGTGCGTTTGGGGAGTGCGGTGCGTTTGGGGAGTGCGGCGCGTTTGGGGAGTGCGGCGCGTAGGGATTCGCAGGCCCGTTCCGCGGCGGGTTCGGGTGCGGTGGCCCAGCCTGCGAAGGGGTGGTGTGGGCCGGACCGGTGCGGGAAGGGGTTCCCGGGCCGGGATGAGGCGGGACCGCGTGAGGTGGGCCTGCGTGAGGTGGGCCTGCGTGGGGCGGTCCGGCGTGGGGTGGTCCGGCGTGGTGAGAGGGTGGTGCCGAAGTGCTGGACGGGCCGAAGGATGACGGTCGGGGGCCGTCCGGGGTTCGGGCCGGAGGCACGCCGGAGCCCAGGTCGCCCCGGCTGCCCGGGGTTCCCGTCCAGCCGCCACCGCCGCCCGGCCTGGCGCCACCGCCACCCGGTGCGCCGCCACTTCCGGGAGCGCTGCCCGGCATCCCGCCGGGTGTGGGTTGCCCGGTTGGCGCGACCGTCGGGTTGCCGCCGGGTGCGGTGGGGTTCGGGCTCGTGGGGTTCGGGCTCGGTGGTCCCGGTCGGCTCGGGGCTTCCGGGGACGCGGCCCTGGCCGCGGACGTCTCGTCGAGCCGCGACGGTGCCGGTGTGCTCGGTGAACCACCACCAGCGCTGCCGCCACCCGGAGAACCGGCTCCAGGAGAACCGCCACCGGACGGGGTCGGGCCCGGCTGGCCCATCGGACCGCCCCGGTGCTCGCCGACCGGCGCACCACGCGGCGTGGTGGACGGGCCGGGAGGTGGTGTCCCGCCACGGGGGACATCCGTGTCCGGGCTGTTCGGGTCACGACCTGGACGCGGTGCGGTGGTGGGCAGGTCGGCAGGGTCGCCGCGGGTCGGACGGGACGTCGGCGGGTCGACCGTTGGAGCCGTGCTCGACGTCGAGGTGCTGTCGCGAGGGCGGTCTGGCGTCGGTAAGTCCGAACCAGGTGTGGTCGATCCAGGTGTGGTTGATCCGGGGGTGGTCGATCCGAGGGTGGTGGAGCCCGGGGCGTCGGAGTCAGGTGTGCCCGAATCAGGCGTGCCGGAATCAGGCGTGCCCGAGTCCGGGGAGGAGGACGAGTCCCCGTTCCCACGACCGGTCCCGGACGGGGTGTCGATGTCGGCCTTGCCGGTTTGCAGGAAACCACCCGGCTTGATGTTGCTCGGACTGAGCACGTCCAGCCCCGTGACCTTGCCGGCCAGCTTGCCGACCACCTTCATGATCTTCTCGAAGACCTCGACCAGACGCTTGAGCATCGGCGAGACCTTCTTGATCGTGTCCAGCAGGTCCTGGATGATCTTGGCGATCTTCGCGGCCCACTTCGAGATCGCGGTCACCGCCTGCGCCACGATCACCGGCGTGCCGAACCCCAGCGAGAACACCGCTTCCAACACCCACGCGATGAGCTTGCCCACCAGGTCCGCGATCAGGTCGCGCACCACCTCGCGCACGAACCCCACGACCATGCCCATCATGCCGACGACCGTGCCCACGGTCCCCGCCGCCGACGCCGCGCCCGTCAGCGCGTCACCGTGCGCCTTCGAGTTCGCGAGGTAGGTCTCCGCCGCCGCACCCGTCCACCCCTCGGTGCCCCGCTGCACCCCGGACGCGTACTCCTCGGCGACCTTCCCCAGCTCCTCGGCGACCTTCCCCCACGTCGCCGAGTACGACTCGATCACCGGCGGGTTCCCGGCCAGCCAGTCCAGCATCTCCTTGAGCGGCTGCACGTGCTCCATCAGGAACGACGCCGCCGACGACAGCAACGTGCCGAACGGGTCGATCGCCATCGCCGCCGCGTCCGCCGCCAACCCCACCATGCCCAGGCCGGCCTCGACCCAGTTGCCGTCCTTGATCCCGTTGAACGTGTCCATCGCCGACTCCGCGATGGAAATACCGGTCATCCACCCGTTGTCACCGGTGCCGGCGTTGAAGGTCCCACCCGGCTCCGCGTCGGGCTGCACCACCAGGTCGTTCTGCTCCGTCACGGCGCGACCCCCCGTCGTCCGTCAGGCGTCGACGCCCAGACTGACGCACACCGGCAACGACGGGTTCCGCATCACGCCGACGTGACCCGATCGGCGCAATATGTCCACAATGGACAACGCGCCCCGGCCGCGAGGAGCAGCGGCCGGGGCGCGTCGGGGGAGGTCAGGCGTAGCAGGGCTTCTCGAACTTGAAGTCCTTCGCCGTCGGCCCGGTGAAGAAGTCCTCCACCAGCCCGACCCCGGTCGCCGCCTGCTCGTCCGGCTTGTAGATCAACGTCTGCCGGAACGTGGCGTCGTTCGAGTTGCCCGCGAAGTTGCCCGCGCCCTGGGGCAGCATGCCCTCGTAGTCCACCGAGTTCAGCTGCCGCACGGCCGCGAGCACACCGGCCCTGGTCAGGTCCTTGTTCGAAGCCGCCTTCTCCAGCGCCGCCTTCAACGGGTACGACCACACCCACCCGGACGTGTAGCCGTCGTTCGGCGTCACGCTCGGCAGGGCCTCGCGCAGCGCCTTGTGCCCCGGCGAGTCCGTCGCCCACGACTTCCACGGCGCGGACTGCAGGTACAGCGCCTTGATCGCGGGCGCCGCCGGGCTCTGCATCAGGCCCTGGTTCCAGGTCGGCGACGTGCCGATGAACTTGCCCTTGAACCCGCGCGCCGCCGTCTGGCCGATGATCACCGCCGCGTCGGTCGGCCCGGTGGTGAGGATGACCACGTCCGGCTTGTTCGCCAGCACCGCGTCGATCGCGCCGCCCTGGTTGTCCTGGCCGGTCTGGGTGACCGCGTTGGCGAAGGTCACGCCGCGCTTCTCCGCCGCGATCTTCGCGCCCGCCGCCGCGTCGTCGCCGTAGTCACCGGGCAGGTGCACGGCCATCACGCTCTTCGCGCCGAGCTCGTCCACCGCGTAGTCGACCGAGTTCATCGACTCGACGCAGTAGTTCGCGCCCGACTCCAGGACGACCTCCTCCACGCCCCACAGCGACGTCCACGACGCCGGCACGCTGACCATCTGCGTGCTCTCCAGGTCGGGCAGGATCGCCGCGGTCGTCGGCGAGCCCAGGGTCTGCGCCAGGGCCAGGATCTTGCCCTTCATCTCCTGGTACACCTGGTTGTGGATCTGCGGGTTGTACTTGTTGTCCTTGACGTACGTGGTCACGTCGACGTCGTAGCCGCCGATGCCGCCCTTGTCGTTGACGCGCTTCCAGAACGCCTTCTGCGACTCCGTGATCGGCACCGCGAGCGTCTTGAACGGCCCTTCGGTCAGGTCGGAGATCGACCCGAGGTAGATGCAGCCCCGGTCACTGTGACCGGTGTCCGGGCACGGCTCGCTGGTCACGCCGAAGTCGACCTTGATACCGCCCTTGCCCTCCTGCGGGGCCGCGCCGTCGCCGCCGCGACACGCGACGGCGGCCAGCGCCACCACGGAGAGCACCGCGAGCACCGCTCTGTGACTTGCCATCCCATCCACCCTTTCAGTACGAGAAAGGCCAGGTGCGCCAGTAGTTGCGCACGCGCACCCAGATACCGAACAGGCCACGTGGCTCCACGATCAGGAACACCACGATCAGCAGCCCGTAGAGGACCGCCTCGACCTGGAACACCGTGACCGCACCGGTCGCGTCCGCGCTGATGAACGGCAGCACCGTCGGGAGCTCCCGGGTGATGCGCGGCAGCAGCGTGATGAACAGCGCGCCCATGATCGCGCCGGAGATGGTCCCCGCGCCGCCGATGAGCACCATCGCGATGTACTGCACCGACAGCAGCAGGCCGAACGAGCCGGGGTCGAAGAACCCGTTGACCACGAACAGCAACGAGCCCGCGACACCGGCGTAGAACGACGACACGGCGAACGCCAGCGCCTTGTACCGGGTCAGGTCGACGCCGATCACGGCCGCCGCGAGGTCGCGGTCGCGCACCGCGGCGAACGCCCGCCCGATCCGCGACCGCACCAGGTTGCGCGCCAGCACGGCGAAGATCACCAGCAGCACGAACATCAGCAGGTACAGCTGCTGCGGCCCGCTGAAGAACTCCGACGGCCGGTCCAGCCGCACGCCGAACAGCTCCGGCACCGCCGCCGGCCGACCCACGCCCGGGCCGCCGGTCAACGACGTCCACTCGCGGAAGACGTGCTCGCCGAGGAACACCAGCCCCAGCGTCACGATCGCCAGGTACAGCCCGCGCAGCCGGACCGCGATCGGCGCCACGATCAGCCCCGCCAGCCCCGCCACCAGCCCGGACGCCAGCAGCCACACGGGCAGCGACGTCACGCCGAACCCGAGCACCCGGCCGTCCGGGTCACCGGAGAGCGCCGCGCCCGTGTACGCGCCGATGGCCAGGAAGAACGCGTGCCCGAGCGACACCTGACCGGCGTACCCGGTCACGATGTTCAGCCCGATCGCGCCGATCGCCGCCACGAACCCCGTGGCCAGCAGCATCAGCAGGTCGTCGGTGATGGCGAACGGCACCAGCAGCGCCACCACCACCAACGCCCCCGTCCACGTCCGCTTGGGGCGCGTGTTGAGGAACGCCATGTCCTGCGCGTAGGAGGTGTAAAGCTCCGGACGACCCTTCACAGCGGCCTCCTCCGAGAGCGCCACCCGAAGGACGTAAGCCAACCGGCCACAGCCCCACTCATCACATCTCCTCGGATAGGCTGATCTTCGTGCGAACGGCGTACCGTGTACGGGCCCATCCGGACGCCGAACAGACGGTCGTGCTCAACCGCACGTTCGGCTGCGTGCGCCTGGTGTGGAACAAGACACTCGCCGTACGCCGGTGGCGCGATCTCGCCGAGGGCAAGCGGACGTCGTACAAGGAGACCGACGCGGCGCTGACTGGCTGGAAGCGCACCGAAGACCTCGCATTTCTGTCCGAGGTGTCCTCGGTTCCGCTGCAGCAGGCACTTCGCCACCAGCACGCGGCGTTCCAGAGCTTCTTCGCCGGCCGAGCGAGATATCCGAGGTTCAAGTCCCGCACCGGCCGCCAGTCCGCCCACTACACCCGCTCCGCGTTCCGGATTCGAGACGGACGGCTGTGGCTGGCCAAGACCGCTGCCCCGCTGGAGTTCGTCTGGTCCTTCGACGAAGTCGACTTCGCCGCGCTGAACCCCACGACGGTCGTGGTGTCCCGTGAGCCGGACGGCCGCTGGTACGTGACCTTCGCCATCGACACCGAGGACCCCGAACCAAGGGCGGCCGCCGGTCACCAGATCGGTGTCGACCTCGGGCTGAAGACCTTTCTCGTGACCAGTGATGGCGACCGCGTCGCCAACCCTCGTCACGTGGAGCGCAAAGCCCGGAACCTGGCCCGCCACCAGCGCAGGCTGGCTCGCTGCCGACGCGGTTCGAACAACCGGTGCAAGGCCAAGGCGAAAGTAGCCCGCGCGCATCGGAAGGTCCGCGACGCCAGGTACGACTTTCTGCACCGAACCAGCACGAACCTGGTCCGCTCGGCGGATCTCGTCGCGATCGAAGACCTGGCTGTCGGGAACATGGTGCGCAACCGTCGGCTGGCCCGCGCCATCTCCGACGCGGGTTGGGGAGAGTTCCGCCGTCAACTCGAGTACAAAGCGGCACGCGCGGGGCGCGTCCTCGTGGTGATCGACCGCTGGTACCCGTCGAGCAAGACCTGCTCCGCGTGCGGACACCTGCTCGCCGAGCTGAACCTCTCCGTCCGGCACTGGACGTGCCCGGACTGCCGCACCCGACACGATCGGGACCACAACGCGGCGAAGAACATCCTTGCGGCTGGTCGAGCCGTAGCCCGGGGAGACTCGGGTGATGCCTGCGGAGCTGATGTCAGACGGCAAGGGCCCTCCCTTCCGCGATCGGCTGTGAACCAGGAAGCCGGCACCGCGAGGTGCAGCGCATAAGCGCAACGCGCTGCGAAGCGCGTCGGGCTCCCACCTTCCGGGGCTGGGAGGAAGTCAAAGCCGCTCCACCTCCTTGCTGCCGAACAGCCCGTAGGGCCGCACCAGCAGCACGACCAGCATCAGCACGTACGGCGCGACCAGCGCGAAGTTCGGCCCGAGCCACGGCGCCACGTCACCTTGGTAGGTGCCGACCAGCGACTCCACGACCCCGACCGCCAGCCCGCCGACGACCGCGCCGCCCAGCGAGTCGAGCCCGCCGAGGATGATCGCCGGCAACGCCTTCAGCGCGATCACCCACAGCTGCTGGTCCACGCCCGCGCCGGTGGCCACGAACACCCCGGCCAGCGCGGCCAGCCCGCCCGCGATCGCCCACGACAGCGCGAACACCGAGCCGACCGAGATGCCCTGCGCCAGCGCGACCTCCTGGTCGTAGGCCACCGCGCGCATCGCCAGGCCCACCCGGGAGAACCGGAAGAACGCGAACAGCACCGCGACCACGGCCACCGTCGTGCCGAACATGACCAGGTACCGCTGCTGCACCTCGACGCCGAGCAGCGTCACCGTCGACAGGCCCCACGGGTCGCCGACCTGCCGAACGTCCAGCCCGATGAACGCGTTGGTCACCACGCGCACCACCACGTCCACGCCGATGGTGATGATCGCGACCACGAACACCGGCTTGCCGATCATCGGCCGCAGCACGGTCCGCTCCACGCCCAGCGCCAGCACGGCGATCAGCACCGCCGCGATCGGCACGGCCGCGAAGAACCCGACCTCCGCGGCCAGGTAGCTGACCAGCACCGCGCCCGCCAGCATGAACGCCGGCTGGGCGAAGCTGATCACCCTGGTGGACTTGTAGATGATGACGAAGCCCAGCGCCAGCAGCGCGTAGATCGACCCGGAGCCGAGGCCGCGGATCAGCGATTGCAGGAACTCGGTCATCCGCGCCCCCCGGCGTACATGTCGTCGACGAGCTCGCCGAACACCTTGGCCAGCGCCGACCGCTTCACCTTCTGCGTCGCGGTCAGCTCGCCGTCCTCGTGGTCGAGCTCCTTGGGCAGCATGCGGAACTTCTTGACCTGCTCCACGGTGGCGAACCGCCCGTTGACCTCGGTCACGATGCCCTGCACCAACTCGCGCACCTCGTCCTTCTCCGCGAGGTCGCGGTAGGTGGTGTAGGCGAGGCGGCGCTGCCTGGCCCAGTGGCCGACGGTGTCGTACTCGATGCCGATCAACGCCACCAGGTACGGGCGCCGGTCGCCGAGCACGACCGCCTCCTTGATGTACGGCGAGGACTTCAGCGCGTTCTCGACCTCCGACGGCGCCACGTTCTTGCCGCCCGCGGTGATGATGATGTCCTTCATCCGGTCGGTGATCCGCACGTGCGTGCCGTCGACCCACTCGCCGACGTCGCCGGTGCGCAGCCAGCCGTCCGGGGTCATCGCCCGCCGGGTGGCCTCCTCGTCGCGCCAGTAGCCCGCGAACACGCCCGCGTGCCTGGTCTGGATCTCGCCGTCGTCGGCGATGCGCAGCTCCACGCCGGGGTGCGGCTCGCCGACCGTGCCGAGCTTCACCCGGCCGGGCCGGTTGCCGGTGGCGACGGCGCTGTTCTCGGTCATGCCGTACACCTCGTGCATCGGCACGCCGATGCCCATGAAGAACCGCAGCACCTGCGGCGAGATGGGCGCGGCGCCCGAGGCCGCGTACCGGACGTGCCGCAACCCGATCCGCGCCTTCAGCGCGCGGAAGCACAACAGCCAGCCGATGCCGTACTTGAGCCGCGTGCCGAACGTGTGCCTGCCGCCGGTGCGCACCAACTGCTCGCCGAGGCCGTCGGCCACGCGCAGCCAGAACCGGGTGGTCGCCCGCTTGAGCCAGGTGGCGCTGGACGCGCTGATCGTGATGGCCGCCAACACCTTCTCCCAGATGCGGGGCACGCCGAACAGGATCGTCGGCTGCACCTCGCGCAGGTTCGCCTGCACCGTCTCGATGGACTCGGCGAAGTGCACCTGCACCCCGGCCGACGCGCTGAACCACGTGGTGAAGATGCGTTCGGCGACGTGGCACAGCGGCAGGTACGACAGCGTGACGTCCTTCGGCGACGGCGGCGGCTCGGTGAACCCGCCGCCCTCGACCAGCGACTGGACGGCGAACTCCACGTTGGCCACGGTCAGCATCGCGCCCTTGGGCGGCCCGGTCGTGCCCGAGGTGTAGATCAACGTCATCACGTCGTCCGGCTCGACCTCGCGCATCCGGCGCGCGACCGCGTCCGGGTTCTGCTCCCGGTGCTCCGCGCCCATGGCCAGGAAGTCGTCCCACGACAGCAGCTTCGGGTTGTCGTAGCGGTGCCGGATGCCGCGCGGCTCGATGTAGACGATGCGTTCCAGGTCGGGCAGGGCGTCCAGCACGGCCAGCGCCTTGTCCACCTGCTCCTGGTCCTCGGCGATGAGCACGCGGGTGGCGGAGTGCGAGAGCAGGTACGCGACCTCGGCGGCCGGGTTCGTCGGGTACAGGCCCACGGTGACCGCGCGCACGGCCGCCGCGCCGAGGTCGGTGTAGAGCCACTCGCGGCGGTTCTCCGACCCGATCGCGACCCGGTCGCCCGCGTCGACGCCGAGCGCCAGCAGGGCGTGGCCGACCAGCTCGACCTGCGCCCAGTACCCCGCCCAGGTCACCTCGCGCCAGATGCCGAAGTCCTTGGCCCGCAACGCCACCGCGTCCGGCGTGCGGGCCGCGCGGTCGCGGACGCGGGTCACCACGGTGGTGAGCCCGGTGGTCGTGGCCGTCGTCATGCCGCACCTCCCGCGTTCTGGTGCGCCTCGCCGAGGTAGGCGCGCACCACGTCCGGGTCCTGCTGCACCTCGGCGGGCGTGCCGGTGCGGATCGGCTTGCCGAAGTCCAGCACCATCACCCGGTCGGCGAGGTCCATCACCAGGCCCATGTCGTGCTCGACCATGACCATCGCGATGCCGAGCTCGTCGCGGACGTCGAGCACGAACCGCGCCATGTCCTCGGTCTCCTCGACGTTCATGCCCGCGACCGGCTCGTCCAGCAGCAGCACCTTCGGCTCCATCGCCAGCGCGCGCCCGAGCTCCACGCGCTTCTGCACGCCGTACGGCAGCAGGCCGACCGGCAGGCGTCGCCACTGCTCCAGCTCGAGGAAGTCGATGACCTCCTCGACCGCCTCCCGGTTGGCCAGCTCCTCGCGCCGGGCCCGGCCGACCCACGCGAACGCGGCCAGCGCCCCGTACCGCATGTGGTTGTGCCTGCCCAGCATCAGGTTCTCCACCACGGTCAGGTGGGCGAACAGCTCGATGTTCTGGAACGTGCGGGCGATGCCCATGGCGGCGACCTTGTGCGGGCGCCTGCCCAGCACCTCCTCGCCCTCGAACAGGACCGAGCCCTGCTGCGGCCGGTACACGCCCGACAGCACGTTGAAGATCGACGTCTTGCCCGCGCCGTTGGGTCCGATGATGGCGAACAGCTCGCCCGCGGCGACGTGGAACGACACGCCGTCCACGGCGGTGACGCCGTCGAACGCCAGCCGCACGTCCCGCACGTCGAGCACGTTCCTCCCGGCTTCGGCGCTCCGGTCTTCGGGCTTCACGACAACCACCGCTTCCGCCGCTTGTAGTGCTTCACGTCGCGGAACGACCGCGCGGCGCCCTCGGCGCGCAGGCCCAGGTAGAACTCGCGCACGTCCTCGTCGGCCAGCAGCGCGGCCGCCGGCTTGTCCATCACGACCTTGCCGGTCTCCAGCACGTAGCCGTGGTCGGCGATGGACAGCGCCATGGTCGCGTTCTGCTCGACCAGCAGCACGGTCGTGCCCGCCGCGTTGATCTTCACGATGAGGTCGCGGATCTGCTGGACCATGAGCGGGGCCAGGCCGAGGCTCGGCTCGTCGAGCAGCAGGTAGCGCGGCTCGGACATCAGCGCCCGGCCGATCGAGAGCATCTGCTGCTCGCCACCGGACAGGTAGCCGGCGCTCTGCCGCCGCCGTTCGCGCAACCTGGGGAACAACTCGTACATCCGGTCCAGGTTCTGCTTGACGCCGCGCGGCCTGCTGTGCCCGCCGATGCGCAGGTTCTCCTCGACCGACAGCTCGGCCAGGATGCGCCTGCCCTCCAGCGCCTGCTTCACGCCGAGCGACGCGATGCGCGACGGCGAGGCGCGGTGGATCGGATCGCCGTCCAGGGTGATCCGGCCGCGGGTGACCTTGCCGTCGTGCACGTCGAGCAGGCCGGACAGCGCTCGCAGCAGCGTCGTCTTGCCCGCTCCGTTCGCGCCCAGCAGGGCGACGATCCGCCCTTCCGGGACCTTCAGGCTCACGCCGCGCAGCACCAACATCACGTCGTCGTAGACCACCTCAAGGTTGTTCGCCTCGAGCACCAGGCGCCTCCGGGGATGTCGGGGAGGCGATCAGTATGACTCCGATCACAGGGTTACCTACCGCTGTTCGCAAACCGTGATGAACCAGCCCACGGCATGTTCGGCTTTCACGATTCTGTTGCTCAGTCCTGTGTGGACGGGTGTAGCGGGAGGGGTCCGTGGGTATGCCCCCGGCGTCCGCGACCAGGGATGTGAGGAGCGTTCGCCGCGCATGGACGCCTCGGAGGTGGAGCTCAGGGTGGCGGCCAGGCCCGCCCACCTCTCGGTCATCCGCGCGGTCGCCGGCGCGATCGCCAGGCGCACGCCCGAGCTGGCCGTCGACCTGGTCATCGCCGTCGACGAGGCGTGCAGCGCGTTGATCTCCCGGACCCTGGACCCCGCGGCCGTGCTGCGGTGCCGGTTCGCCCGGGAAGGTGATTCCGTGCGCTTCCGGGCGGAGGTCCGGTCATCGGCCGTCACCGTCCCCGATCATGACTCGTTGTACTGGCGGGTTGTCAGCTCCGTGACCGACGCGGTAGCCACCTGGGTCGACGGGGAGGGCCGGTTGCGGGTCGAGCTGAGGTGCCGGGCATGAACGCGGTGGACTACCAGCCGCTGTTCCACGAGCTGGCGGAGGCGGAGCGGGACGGCGAGCGCTACCAGCGGCTGCGTGACCGGCTGGTCACCGAGCACCTGCCGATGGCCAGGCACATCGCCGACCGGTTCGCCGAGCGCGGGGAGTCGGTGGAGGACCTGCGGCAGGTGGCGGCGGTCGGGCTGATCAACGCGGTGGACCGGTTCGACGTCACGCGCGGTATCGACTTCCTGGCGTTCGCCGTGCCGACCATCACCGGCGAGGTGCGGCGGTACCTGCGCGACCAGGGGTGGGCGCTGCGCGTGCCGCGGCGGTTGAAGGAGTTGTGCGTCGCCATCGACACGGCGCGGGTGGAGCTGTCGCGCGTGTCGGGGCGCACGCCGACGCCCAGCGAGGTCGCCAGGCACCTCGGCATCGGGGTGGACCAGGTCTACGAAGGGCTGCACGCGACGTCGGCGTACCACCTGCTGTCGTTGGACGAGCAGTCGATCAGCGAGGAGCTGAACTACGCCGAACGCCTGATCAGCGACGATCCGGCGTTGGAGGTCGTCGAGCTGCACCACGCGTTGGACCCGATGCTCCGCGGGCTGCCCAAGCGGGAGAGGCGGATCGTGGTGCTGCGGTTCTTCCGGGGCATGACGCAGAGCCAGATCGCGGACTCGGTCGGCGTGTCGCAGATGCACGTCTCGCGACTGCTGAGCCGGTCCTTGGCCCGGTTGCGCTCGTTGCTCGATGATGAGTAGCGCTCGTGCGCGGTGAGGGCTTCGTTCGGGTCTTCGGCCGGGTCTTCCGTCGAAGCTCGGTCGAGGCTCGGCCGGCGCTCGGTCTGGACGGGATGGGGTGGTCGCAGTGGTGGCAGGCCCGGTGACCCTGGCGTGGCCGCAGCGGGCAGCCCTGATCCTGGGCGTGCTGCTGGTCGCGTGGGGCGTGGTGGACCTCGTGCGGTCCGAGCCGAGGTTGGCGGTGCTGCACCTGGTGACCGGCGGGGTGCTCGGCGTGGCGTCCGTGCGGACCCGGGTGGCTCGGGTGGTCGGCTCGATGATGGGCGTCGTGTACCTGGTCGTGTTCGCGTTCGGGGTGGGTGCGCCGGGCGGGGCGATGGACGCCGGGATCGTCGGCAACGCGGTGCACCTGCTGATCGGCTTCGCCTCCGTGGGCGTCGCGGAGGGCTGCGCGTGGTGCGAACAACGCGCCCGCCGCGCCACCGGCTCCCACTAACCCCCCTCTCCCCTCCCTCACCGCACCCGCTCGCACCTTCGCCGCACCCGCTCGCAGACCGGTCGGCACCCCGTCCACGATGACCGTTCCCCCGCACCGATCGCGGACCGTTCCTCAATCATCGGCGCACTTTCCGATGCCAATGCCGATGGCGGTTCCGATGCCGGTTCGGATGCCGGTTCGGATGCCGGTGCCGATGCCGGTGGACGCGGTTGCACCCACCCCCTTTCGGGTATCACCCGTGTAACCCGAACGGGGAGGACCGAACCGATGCACACGGCGAGTCTGCAAAACCTGGTCGACGTCGAAGGACCGTTCGTCTCCGTGTACCTCGACGTCGGTGATCACGTGGACCTTCGGTGGCGGGCGATGCGCGACCAGCTCCAAGCCATGGCCGCCGACCCCTACCTCGTAGCGTTGGCGCACAACGCGATCGTGTCCGGCACGACCCCGCGCGGCCTCGCCGGGCGTGGCCTGATCGTGGGCGGCGGACGCGTGCTGGTCGACCAGTACGTCCCCGTCCCACCGACCGGCTACACGGCCCGCACCGGCCCGCTCCCCTACATCCTGCCGCTGGTCGACCTGTCCGAACCCCTCCTGCCGCACGTGGTCGTCCAGGTCGGCGAGCACGGCGCGGACCTGCGCGGCGTCGACCCGACCGGCCGCCCGGTGGCGGTGGCGACGGTGGGCGCGCGACGTCCCGGACGACGCCTGGACGCCGAGGAGTTGGCCGACGTCGCCGAGGAAGCGGCCAGCCTGGTCGACCTGCTGGGTGCGCCGCTGCTGGTGCTGGCCGGGCCGCTGGCCGGGCGGCGCTCACTGCGGGTAGCCCTGCCGACCCGCTACCACCACCTGGTGGTCGAGGTCGAGGGGCCACCCGATCGCGCCGTGCTGCACCTGGCCGGGCGGGCGAACCAGGACGCCCGACGGGCAGTGGTCGAACGGTTCCGCGACGAGTCCACGCGGCTCACCGGACGCGCGGTGCACGGACTGGTCGCGGTCCGGCAGGCACTGGCCGAGGGTCGGGTCGACACCCTCCTGCTCACCGACACGCTCGTCGGCTCGCAGCAGGTCGACGACGGGCGGGCCGACGAGGTGCTGCCGTTGCGGGCGGTCGAGTGCGGGGCCGAGATCGTGCTCGTCGGCGGCGCGGTTCGGCTGCACGAAGACGTCGGCGCCCTGCTCCGCGAGTGACGTCGTCCACTACTGCCCGACCGGTGGCCGGCTCGGCCGGCGATGCGGTGACGGGCAATGCCGCCGGCCGATGACGCCCGTTTGCCGGCGATGGTCGCGGACCGGTGATGCCCGCAGACCGGTGATGCCCGGAGACCGGTGATGCTCGCGGATCGGTGACGCCCGCGGGCCAGCGATGTCGGTGGCGGGTGTCGCGGTGGCCGGCGATTGCGGTGGGGCGGGTTGGGCGGTCGGCGGATGGTGATGGACGGTGGTGGATGGGGCGGCGGATGTAGTGGGTGGGGTGGGTGAAGGTGGATGGGTGGTTGGCGAGGGCTCCTCATGGTTTTAACCGAGGTGCGGTAACGGTGTTTCCGTACATTTTTGGCCGTTGATCACTCGAAAGTGTGACCGGACGACCGACCGACCTGCGGAAATGGTGCACATGAGGGGATCTCACCTCCGTAGCATCCGCAGCACGGCCCGTTCCACTGTCTCACGATCAGCCGTCCTCGGTCTGATCATCACCCCCTCGTGGTACAGCCGCACCACCCGCGGGTCGATGTAGGACTTCCTCGCGACCGCCGGCGTGTTCCCCAAGTGCTCGGCCACCTCCCGCGCCACCGCCGCCTCCACCCGCTTCCGCCCCCGCGCGGACTCCGGCCGGCCCTCCCTCGCGAACGCCGCGGCGGCCAACACCGTCGCGTGCCACGTCCGCAGGTCCTTCACCGAGAACTCCGACCCCACCAGCTCCTTGAACCGCTCGTTCACGTCGTCCGACCCGACCGCGCACCCCCGCGAGTCGACCAGCAGCCGCTCGTCCCCGCCCCGCCCCCGCAGCAACCCCCGAACGGCCCGCGCCAACGCCTCGTCCTCCACCACCGTCGTGAACTCGATCCCGCCCTTCGCCGGGTAGCAGAACTCCACAGTGGACCGTCGAACGGCCACGTGCGAGCACAGCAACGTCGCCACCCCGTGGGTCCCGTTGTCCGCCGCGTACGTCTCACCCCCGACCCGGAACACCCCGCGCTCCAGCACCGCCAACGCCACCGCCAGCACCCGCCGCCGCGACCGCCCCCGCCCGCTCAGCTCCCGCGCCACCTCCGCCCGGAACCCCGGCAGCAACGGCGCCAGCACGAGCACCCGGTCGTGCTTCTCCTCGTCCCGGTCCTGCCGCCACCGCTCGTGGTACAGGTACTGGCGCCGCCCGGCCGCGTCCGTGCCCACCGCCTGGATGTGGCCGTTCGGGTGCGGGCACACCCACACGTCGCGCCACGCGGGCGGGATGACCAGGGCCTTGATCCGCGCCACGGACTCGGCGTCGAGCGGCTCGCCGTCGGCGTCGACGTAGCTGAACCCCCGCCCACGGGCACGGCGACGCCAACCGGGCCCGGACGGATCACTGCGGCGCAATCTCACAGCGCCCAGGTTCCCGACCGCGACCCGGTGAAACGCGGACCACCCGAACGATTCACAACACCGTGGTTGAAACCCGGGCCAACTGGGTATGGGACCGGCATGACACAGCCGTGGACCGTGGGAGTCGAACAGGAGTTCCTCCTCGTCGACCCGGAGTCGCGCCGACCCGTGCCCCTGGCCGACTCGGTCGCGCAGCACGCCGGCGCGGGCCACGACGTGCAACGGGAGCTGACGCCGTTCCAGATCGAGGTCGCCACGCCGGTGTGCACGACCGCCGAGGAGTTGGCGGAGCAGGTCGTCGGCGGTCGCCTCCACCTGGCGAAGGCCGCGCACGCGGCGGGATGCCGGCTGCTGGCCTCGGCGATTCCGCCGATCGGCACGCTGGGGCCGCCGCCGGGCACGGACGACCGCCGCTACCGCATGATGGAGCACTCGCACCGCGCGATCATCGGCGGTCAGGGCGTGTGCGGGATGCACGTCCACGTGGGCGTGCCGGACCGGGACGTCGCGGTCCGGGTCTCGAACGCCCTGCGGCCGTGGCTGCCGACGTTGCTGGCGTTGAGCGTGAACTCCCCGATCGAGCAGGCCGAGGACACGGGTTACGCGAGTTGGCGCACGATCGTGTGGTCGCGGTGGCCGATCAGCGGCCCGCCGCCGCACCTGGGTTCCGCCGCCGAGTACGACCGGCTGGTCGGGGCGCTGGAGTCGACGGAGGTGCTGCTCGACACCGGGATGGTCTACTGGGACGTGCGGCCGTCCGCGCAGCACCCCACGGTTGAGGTGCGGGTCTCGGACATCCCGATGACGGCGCGCGAGGCGGTCGTCATCGCCGAGGTCATCCGGGCGTTCGCCCGCACCGCCGCCGAGTCGGGGGAACCCGAACGGGTGGATGACGTGATGTTGCGCGCCGCGTACTGGCGGGCCGCGCGCGACGGCGTGGACGGCTTGGCCGTCGACCCGAGCACGGGCAACCTGGTGCCGGCCCGGGATCGCGTGGCCGAACTGGTGTCGTGGTGCGCGAACGCCCTCGAGGACGCCTCCGCGCTGTCCACTGTGGAGGATCACCTGGCCTGGCTGGGCGCGCACGGCAGCGGCGCCGCGCGCCAGCGCCGGGCGTTCGGCGGCTCGCCGGACGCGCGCGGGCTGGTCGACCTCATCTTGGCTGAAACGGTCGACGACGGCCGTTGAGGTCTACCGTGAAGGATTCGACGCCGCGCCGGCGTCGCTGAGTGAGAGGAGTACCGGCGTGCCAGAACCCGCGGCGACGCTCGCTTCCGTTCGGGTCGACAGACCCGCGGACGGCGTGGTTGTGCTGCACGTGTCGGGCGAGTTGGACACGAGCAGCGCGGAGGAGTTGACCAGGCCGCTCACGGAGCACCTGGTCGAGAACGTGCGCGGTGTGGTGGTGGACCTCGGTGGGGTGCGCTTCCTCGGTTCGGCCGGGCTGGAGTCGCTGGTCGTCGGCAGTCAGCGGGCGAGCGCGCTCGGCGTGCCGCTGGTGCTGGTGGCGACCAGCCGGGCGACGCAGCGGCCGATCGAGGCGACCGGGCTGAGCTCGGTGTTCACCGTCGTCGGTTCCGTGCAAGAGGCGTTGGACCGGTTCTAGGCCGCCGTCGCCCTACCAGAACCGGCGGACCGTCCTGATGGCGCAGCGCACCGCCCCCACCGGGGGCAGTGCGCCCGCCGGGGGCACCACCCACCGCGATTCGGCCGCCGGGACGCGCCGCGGGCCGTGCCAGTAGCGGACGTCGGGCGGCGGCACGTGCCCCGCCACGGGTTCCGGGTCGGGTCTGGCGAGGAACAGCCAGCGCAGCCGGGGACCGGGCACGGCGAGGATCGGCCCGAGCGGTCCGGCGGAGCGGAGGTGGGTGCTGACCTCGGCGCCCCAGCTGGCCGGCACCTCTACCGCCACCGCGCCCTCGGCCAGCACCAGGGAGGCCAGTGTTTCGTCGACGTGCCACGGTTCCATGCCCGCCGATGGTGGCGTCGGCCCGTGTCGGGATTGTGTCGCCGTGCGGCGCGGCGCGTTAATCCTGGCCGATGTCCTCGAACCACAGCTCGGGCTTGGCGGCGATGAAGTCGGTCATCAGCCGGACGCACGCCTGGTCGTCCAGCAGCGTGATCTCGACACCGTGCTCGGCGAGCCAGTCGTGACCGCCGTGGAACGTCCGGGCCTCGCCGATCACCACCCGGGGTATCCCGAACTGGCGAACGAGCCCGCTGCAGTACCAGCAGGGTGACAGCGTGGTGACCATGACGGTGTCGCGGTAGCTCGCCCGGCGGCCCGCGGCGCGGAACGCGGCGGTCTCGGCGTGGGTGGAGGCGTCGCCGTCCTGCACCCGCCGGTTGTGGCCGCGGCCCAGGAGCGTGCCGTCGGCGGCGAACAGGGCCGCGCCGATCGGGATGCCGCCCTCGGCGAGCCCGGCGCGCGCTTCGGCCACCGCCACCGCCAGCATGTCCCGTGCGTCCGCGCTCTTGTCCACGGCGCCAACCTACTTGGGCGGCAGGGTCTCGACGAACTCGCGGGCCCGGCCGATCCAGTCGGTGAGGCCGGAGTCCTCGTCCAGCTCGGAGCCGTCCACCACGACCCAGCCGCGCATCACCTTGCCGGTCAGGTCGAAGACCCGCGTCCCGGGCAGGGCGAGGCACTCCCCGGCCGCGTCGGGGCCGACGCGGGCGATCAGGTCGTCGCCCATCACGCCGACGAGCATGTTGCCGTGCAGCAGGAACGCGACGCCGCCGAACATCCGCTTGGCGCTCAGGCCGGGCAGGTCGCCGACCTCGTCGCGGATCCGTTCGGCCAGGTGCTCGTCGAACGCCATCTCCCGGTCCTCCCCTGTTCGATCCTCATGCGCCGAAGCACAGGAACCCGGCGCTCGCGGCGAACGCCACGTCGCCGTCGTCCCGGTGCGCCTCTTGCGCGCCCGCCAGCGCTTCCGCGGGCGGGTGGCCCGCGCCGAGCCTGCGGTGCAGGTCGACCATCAGCGGCGTGGTCACCTCGGCTGGCACCGGGATGACCGGCGCGACCAGCGTGCGCGTGCCGAGCCCGAGCAGCGCGGCGGTGAACCCCATGAGCTCGTCGCCGGGTCGCACCGCCGACAGGCCCGAGTCGCACGCCGAGAGCACGACCCGCGCGGGCGGTGTGCGCAGCCGTTCGAGGTCGTAGACGGTGAGCGGGCCGTCGGCCAGTTCCAGCGCGGAGAACAGCGGGTTGTCCGCGCGGAACGAGCCGTGGGCGGCCACGTGCGCCAGCGGCGCGCCGTCCATCGCCGACGCCACCGCGTCCACCGTCGCCGCGCCGCCCACCAGCACCGAGGGCCGGACCGGGCCGAGCGACGCGATCGCGGTGATCTCCGTCGGCGCGGCCGGCAACCGCGGACCCGCCGCCAGGACCACCCGGTCGTGCGACACGAGCTCGGACGTCGCCGCACGCAGCCACACCGTCGCCGACGGCACCACGGTCACCGCGCGGCCGCGGCACGCGGGCAGCGCGGACCACGGCAGGCCGCCGAGCAGGCCGGTCGGCGCGAGCACCAGCGGACGGTCGTCGAGCCGCCGCCGCAACGGTTCCAGCAGCCGGTTCTGCAGCAACCGGGCCGCGTGCTCGGCGCCCGCGCGCACCGGGGTGCGGTCGACGTGATCGGGCAGCGTCACGAGCCGGTGCAGGGCGAACCGGAGCAGCCGCAGCTCGCGCAGCGCGCCGGCCGCCGGGCCGAGCCGGTGCAGCGACGCCCGGCCGCCCGCCACGACCACGGCCAGCAGCTCGCCGTCGTGGTCGACGTACTCCACCAACGCCGACGTGCCCAGCGCCCGGGCCAGCTCGCCGACCGCGGGCGGCTTGAACACCGCGCCACCGCCGCCGGTGCGCCGGGTCAGCTCGCGCACCCGCTGCTCGCCGCGCACCTGCCGCTGCCGCAGCGCCGCCGTCGGCCGCCCCGCCGTGGACGCCGCTTCCAGGTCCGCCGTCACGGCGCGCAGCTCGGCCAGCGCGTCGGCCAGCCCGGAGTCCTCCGGCGGCCGGGCGGGCGTCATCCGCAGCGCGCCGGCGCGCCACGCCTCCGCCCAGCTCAGCACCCGTCCGGCCCGGCCGCCCGCGACCGCCGTGCGCAGGCCTTCCGACGCCAGCGCCGCGCCCTGCGCCCCGCTCAACGCCCGCAGCTCCGTCGCGCCCAGGGACACCCGGTACTCGTCGAGCAGCGCCAACCCGCGCCGCAACGCGATCTGCGCGCCGCGCGTGTTGCCGAGCAGGTCGCGCCGCAACGCCTCGGCGTACCAGCCCTGCACGCGGTGCGCCGCCGGTCCGCCGCGCCGGGCCGCACCCGCCGCGGTCAGCTCCGCCACGGCGCGCGAGCGGTCGCCGAGGTCGCGGGCGACCAGCGCGCCGTCGACCCGGGCCTCCAGGCCCGCCATCCGCCACCCCAGCGCGTCCAGCCGGCCCGCCACCCGGGTCAACGCCGTCACCAGCGCCCTGGTCCGCTGCCCGCTCAGGTAGGCCGCGCGCAGTTCCACGTGCCGCGCGCCCTCCGCCCACACCTCGCGCTTCTCGCGGCGGAAGCCCTTGCGGGCGGCCACCGCCATCTCCACGGCCCGGTCCAGGTCGCCCTCCAGCAACGCGATCCTGGCCCGGTAGAACAACGCCTCCGACCGGGCCAGCACCAGGTCGCCGCCCAGTTCGCCCAACGCCCGGTCGGCCGCCGCCCGCGCCTCCTCCAGCAGCGGCACGGACACCAGCAGCTCCAGCCGGTTGATCAGCAGCGCGGGCCGCGGCACCGCCAGCCGCCGGTACTCCCGCTCGGCCTCGGCGAACATCGTCAACGCCCGCGGCACGTCGCCCGCGCGCGACGCGGAGATGCCCGCGTTCCACCGCACGTCGGCCACGGCGAGCGCCTGGTCGAGGTCCCGGTAGAGCGCGGCCGCGCGGTCGAAGTCCTCGTCCGCCGCGCGCAGGCCGCCGGTGTAGGCGCGCAGCAGCCCGCGGTTGTTCAGCGCCCGCGCCTCCACCAGCCGCTCGCCGAACCGGCGCACCACCTCGATCGCGGCGTTGTACTCGCGCAACGCCTCGTCGTACCGGCACAGGTAGTGCAGCACCAGGCCGCGTTGCATCCGGCCGCTGCCCGCGTCCACGCCGCGCAGGTTCGGCAGCGCCGCGTTGATCGCGCGCAACGCCTGGGCGTGCCGCCCGGTGTTCGACAGCACGAACGCGAGGCTCATCCGGGCGAGTGCCGCCGAACGCGCCGATCCCGCCCGTTCGGCGATGCGCACGGAATGGCGCAAGTGGCGCAGCGCCGCGTCGAACTCGTGCAACTCGCGGAACGCGAGACCGATCGCGCGTTGCGCGGCGGAGGCCTCCTCGTCGTCGCCGGAAGCCCGCGCCGCCCGCAGCGCGGACCGGCCGATCTCGATGGCCGCCCGCGGGTCCCGCTGCCGGGCTTCCAGCGCTGCGGCGGCGGAAACCCCTGCCACGAACCCACCTTATTACCAAGTCGGCTGTGGTAGCTTGCTCACACCCGGCACCCGTCGACGTCGCTGTGAGGCCTCGGTGTCCGAACCATCGAATCGCTCCGGGCTCTACCAGGAGGCCTTCCAACAGGCCATCCGCGACCACAAGAGCTACCGCCTCCACCCCGAGCGCGGCCGGGAATTCCTCTTCGTCGCCGGTGAGCTGCTGACCATTCCCGAGGACGTCGACCGGGTCGCCCGGAAACTCGCGCAGAACAACATCGGCAACTCCCGCGGCCGGGATTTCGCCGGAATGGCCCGGCTGGTGCTGGCCCGCGATTCCGACGACATCCCGGAGATCGTCCGCCTGCTGCGCGACCCGGCCCAGTGGCCCGGCGAGCGCACGCCGTACGTGCAGCCGCACCACGTGCTCGTCGGGCACGGCGGCAACATGCACGGCAACCCGGGCGAGCCGCCGCGCGTCGGTTCGCCGCTGAAGGACCCGGACCCGGCGAGCACCGACCTCGGCCGCGGCGTCGTGGTCGGCATCGTGGACACGGGCATCTCGGCGAGCGCCGCGATCGACCACCCGCGGTGGCTCGGCGACGCGTTCGTCCCCAAGGCGGACGAGGTCGACGCCGCCTACCGGCACACCGACGTGTTCGCCCTCGAAGGCGGCCACGGCACGTTCGTCGCGGGCGTGGTCCGGCAAGCCGCGCCGGGTGTGCGGTTCGACCCGGAGAAGGCGTTGGACCCGAACGGTCTCGGCACCGAGGAGCAGTTCGCCCGGGCGCTGTCGTCGTTCGACGAGAAGGTCCAGGTCGTCAACGTCTCGATGGGCTGCTTCACCCAGGACGACACCGCCTCCGAACCGATCCGCCGGGCGCTCGCGGGCCTGCCGCGCGACGTCGTCGTGGTGGCCTCGGCGGGCAACCAGGGCACCACGCGGCCGAGTTGGCCGGCGGCGCTGCCCGGCGTCGTCGCCGTGTCCGGGGTCGCCGAGGAGCGCGACGGCAGCCGTGCGCCGGCCTGCTACGCCAACCACGGGCACTGGGTCGACGCGTGCGCGGTCGGCAACCGGACCAGCACGTTCCTCAAGGGCCGGTGGGAGCTGCCGGGCCTGCCGGTGGACGTCTTCGACCGGTTCGCCTACTGGCTGGGCACCTCGTTCGCCGCGCCGCACGTGGCCGGGCGGATCGCCGCGACGATGACCGAGCGCGGCCTGACCGCCGTCCAGGCCCGCGACCACCTGCTGGTCGGTCGACCGGAGTTCTTCCCCGGCTACGGGGTGCTGGTCGAGTAGGCCGATCACGCGGACCCGGCCCGACGCCTCGCGAGGTCGGCTTCCAGGCGACCGGGCCGCCGTCCGCGAAGCAGCGGCCGTCAACGCTGTATCTCGCGACCCGGTCGCGACTCCGTAGTGTGTGGCAGCGAAGAATCCGAAGTCCGTGACCCGGCTGGGGTCCGCGCCGGCGCAGACCGGGGCGGAGGCGCAGCATCCCCTGGACCAGAGGAGGGGACGTGACCCCTGCTTCGCCGATCGGCGCGCTCGTGAGCGCGGCGGCGGAGGGCGACCAGCGCGCGTGGAACGAGATCGTCGCGCGCTTCTCGCCCTTGGTGCTGGCGGTGGTGCACCGGCACCGGTTGCGGCACGCGGACGCGGCGGACGTGCACCAGACCGTGTGGTTGCGGCTCGTGGAGCAGCTGGGCAACCTGCGGGAGGCGGACGCGCTGCCCGGCTGGATCGCCACGACCGCCCGCAACGAGTGCCTGCGGGTGCTGCGGGTCCAGCAGCGCACCCTGCCGTACGACCCGCGGTCCGAGGACGAGCCGGCGAGCCCGGACGACGCGGTCGCGGACCTGGACGAGGAGCTGGAGGCCGCCCAGCGGCGGCAGGCGCTGCGCGAGGGATTCCGCTCGCTGTCGGAGCCGTGCCGGGTGCTGCTGGCCAGGCTCATGGCCGACCCGCCGCCGAGCTACGCGGTCCTCGCCGAGCAGCTGGCGATGCCGGTGGGCAGCATCGGACCCACCCGGATCAGGTGCCTGGAGAAGTTGCGCAAGACTCCCGCGGTGCTGAAGCTGGTCGAGCCGCGGCCGGTGGGCGGAGGAGGTGTGGTCGGTGTTGAGGGACGATCCGGGGTGGGAAAGCGATGAGGTGCTGCTGCGCGAGCTCGGCGAGGCGCTCGCCGAGGAGCGCGACGTGCCCGAGCACCTGCTCGACGCCGCGCGGGCGGCGTTCGCGTGGCGCACGGTCGACGCCGAGCTGATCGCCCTGACCAGCTACGACTCCGTGCTGGACGCGGAGCTGGCGGGCCGGGCGCGGGCGACGCAGACCGCGCGGCAGCTCGTGTTCGACGCAGACGGCGTGTCGGTGCAGGTCGAGGTGACCGAGGCGGGTGTCGCGGGCCAGGTGCTGCCGGCGGGGCCGGGCCGGGTCGCGCTCGTCACCGCGACCGGGCCGGTGGAGGAGGCGGAGCTGGACGAGCTGGGCATGTTCCTGCTCGGCCCGCCGCCGTCGGGACCCGTCCGGTTCCGCTGCGAGGTCGGCGGCACGACGGTGATGACCGACTGGGTGTGTGTTTAACCCGATCCGGTGAAACCTTGACGCCGGTGGCCACGGGTCCGGAAGATGCGCGGTGACCTGATCTTCACCCACCGCCGCACACCCACCCATGACCGAGCCAGTCCGCGTCACCACCGCCGGGGGAAGCGCTCCCACGGCGGTCGAGGCGTGGGCGCTGCCGGAGCTGTTCCGGCAGGTCTTCGTCGGTTCCACGGCGGGCATCGCGATCTTCGACGCCCGCGGCGCGCTGGTGGGCGCCAACCCGGCGCTGGAGGCGATGCTGCCGCCGGAGGAGCTGGCGACCCTGTTCACCGCCACGCCGTCCGCCGCGGACGAGGTCAGGACGCAGCGCCGGTTCACCGACGCGGCCGGCGAGCCGATGTGGACCGAGGTGGCGCTGTCGGTGGTGCGCGACGCCGACGGCCGGCCGCGCTGGCACGTCGCCGTGGTCGAGGACACCACCGAGCAGCGGGTGCTGCGCGACTACCTGCGCCACCAGGCCCTGCACGACGTGCTGACCGGGCTGCCGAACCGGCAGAGCTTCCTGCCCAGGCTGGAGCAGGCGCTGGGCCGGCCGGGCTCGATCACGTTGTGCTACCTGGACGTGGACGGCGTCGCCATCGTCAACGACGGCCTCGGCTACGAGGCGGGCGACGAGCTGCTCCGGGTCGTGGCGCGGCGGCTGACCGCGGTGGTGGCGGAGGAGGAGAAGGCCACGGTCGCGCGCATCGGCGGCGACGAGTTCGTCGTGCTGATCGAGGACTCGCCCACGACGCCGGGCATCCCCGCGCTGGCCGAGGCGATCGAGGCCGCGCTGGTCGAGCCGGTGCGGCTGGCCGGGCACGGCGTCGGCGTGTCCGCGGGCATGGGATTCGTGCGCACGTCGGCGCGCGGGTCCGACGCGATGGCGCTGTTGCGGCAGGCGCACAGCACCCTGCGCCGCGCGGAGAGCGGCGGCAAGGGCCAGTGGGGCATCTACGACGCCGGGCGGGACGCCCGCGACCGCGCCCGGCTGTCGCTGGTGGCGACCATGCCCGGCGCGTTGCAGAACGGCGAGATCGCGCTGGACTACCCGCCGGTCGACCGGGACGGCGAACGGGTCGCGGTGGCGGCCCGGCTGCGGTGGCACGAGGCGGAGTACGGCCCGGTGTCGCACGAGGAGTGCCTGCGGTTCGCCGACGAGCTCGGGCTCAGCGGCCAGCTGGCCGAGTGGGTGTTGGACGAGGCGTGCGCCTTCGCCGCGGCCGAAGGGCTGCCGGTGCTCGTGCGGCTGTCGCCGGACCAGTCGCGCGACCCGGACCTGACCGCGCCGGTCGCCGAGGCGTTGCGCTCCTCGGGGCTGCCGCCGGAGCTGCTGTGGCTGAGCCTGTCCGCGCGGTGCCTGTCCGCACCGGCCGAGGACCTGGACGCGTTGGAGGACAACCTGGTCGCGTTGGGCGGCATGGGGGTCCGCCTGCTGCTGCACGACGTCACGTTCGGCCTGCCGGAGCTGTCCGCGGTGGAGCGGCACGGCCTGCACGCCGTGGAACCGGCCCTGCCGACCGGGGAGGCGTTGGCGCACCAGGCGTTGTCCGCCGTGCTGCCGCTGGTGCGGGCGGCCGGCGCGCTGGTCGTCAGCGACGGTCGCCTGCCGGGAGCGGACCTGGTCGTGCGATCGTGATGATCTCGCGGCTGGTGTCGGTGAGCGGCGCGCGGTCCCAGAAGCCGTAGCGCTCGGCCACGTCGAAGCCGGTCTCGCGCAGCAGCGCGTCGAGGTGGTCGGCGTCGGTGAACCGCAGCGTGCCGCGGTCGACGCGGGGGTGCGGCCAGTCCGGGCTGCTGAACGTCTCGGTCATCGTGACGAGCCCGTCCTCGACGCTCTCCACGAAGTGCTCGACGCGCACCCGCTCGCCGTCGGGGCCGACGATGTCGGTGCCGTTCTCGGGCGTCCACCGCTCCCACGCCCGCGCGCCGGGGTTGCGGGTCTCGAACGCGAACCGCCCGTCCGGCTTGAGCGCCCGCCGGATCGCGGTGAACTGGGCGCGCGCCTCGTCGTCGGTGAGGAAGATCTGGAACGCGTGACCGGTCATCACGACCAGGTCGAACTCACCGTCGAACGCGACCGTGCCGAGGTCGCCGCGCACCCACTCCACGCCCGGGTCGCGCCGCGCCTGCAGGAGCATGCCCTCGGCCGGGTCGAGCCCCACCAGCCGACCGGTGTGCCCACTGGCGCGGGCGGCCTTGAGCAGCGTGCCCGTGCCGCAGCCCACGTCGAGCACGGCGTCCGCGGCCAGCACCCGCTCCAGGTAGAAGCGGTCGTCGTCGCCGAACTGGTTGATCAGGTCGTAGTAGGCGGCCAGGTCCGGGTCCTCGAAAGAATCTGCCATTCGGGCGAGTGTGGCCCGCACGGCGACGGGCCGCGACCGGATTTCCGGCCGCGGCCCGTCGCGCGGGGTGGGTCAGGCGAACATCGGCTGCCGCATCGCGTGCTGCACCAGCGTGATGAGCGTCTGCTTGGTCGACTGCCGGTTGCGCGCGTCGCAGGGCACGATCGGCACCGACTCGTCGATCGTCAGCGCCTCCCGGATGTCCTCGATGCGGTGGTGCAGCAGGCCGTCGAAGCAGTTCACGCCGATCACGTACGGCAGCTCGCGGTCCTCGAAGAAGTCGATGGAGGCGAACGCGTCCGCCAACCGGCGGGTGTCCACCAGCACGACCGCGCCGATCGCGCCCTTCACCAGGTCGTCCCACATGAACCAGAACCGGTGCTGACCGGGTGTGCCGAACAGGTAGAGGATGAGGTCGCTGTCCAGCGACACCCGGCCGAAGTCCATGGCCACCGTGGTGGTCATCTTGTTGGGCGTGGCCGAGAGGTCGTCCACGCCGACGCTGGCCTCGGTCATCACCGCCTCGGTGGTCAGCGGCACGATTTCCGACACCGACCCGACGAAGGTCGTCTTGCCGACACCGAACCCGCCGGCCACCACGATCTTCGTCGACGTGACGGTCAGGCTCGCCGCGGGTGACCCCGGCCGGTCGGGAGCGCCACCGCTCATGTTGCTCTGCTTTCCCTAGTAGTAGGACCTCGCCGGGTGGTGGGACCTCAGCCGCGCATGGCGACGTGCAACTGCGAGCGGATCTCCGGGGTGAGCTGGACGCCGACCCGCTCGACCAGCCGCGTCATCGCGTAGCCGATCAGGCCGATGTCGCAGTTCGGCGCCGCGAGCACGGCCAGGCACGAGCCGTCGCTGATGGACATCAGGAACAGGTAGCCCCGCTCCATCTCCACCACGGTCTGCTTGACGTCACCCGCCTCGAAGCAGCGCGCCGCGCCGAGGTTCAGGCTCACCAGGCCCGACGCGACGGCCGCGAGCTGCTCGGCGCGGTCGATCGGCAACCGCTCCGAGGACGCGAGCAGCAGGCCGTCCGCGGAGACCACGATCGCGTGCGCGACGCCCGCGACCCGGGCGACGAAGTCATCGACCAGCCAACTGAAGTTCTCGAGTTCCTCGGTTGCGGTGGTCACTTCTGCTCCTTGGTCTGATTCCCGCCGTTGGCGGGGGTGTTGTCGTCGAACGACACGCCTTCCCACGGCATGCCGGCGTCATCGCCCGCCTGGCGGCCGAGTTGCACACCTCGCTGGTAGGTGGCGAAGCGCTGGCGCAACCGGTCGGCGGACCTGCGCGGCGGCACGGCGGTGGCCACGCCGGCCGACGTGGCGCCGTTCGCCGACGGCTGCGCCGCCGCCGGGGCGGGCGCCGAGCCGCGCGAGGAGGGCGCGGACAGCGAACCGGGCATCAGGCGCGCCTTGGGCACGCGCTTGGGCAGGCCCGCGGTGGTCGTGTCGTCCACCGGCGCCTTGAGCGCGCTGGTCGCCCGCGTCCAGCTGTCGTCCGCCGCCGCGCCCCAGCCGGGACCGGCCGACGCGCCGGAGGACGGGATCGCCGACGGCGCGGGCTCGCGCTTGGGCAGGCCGGCCGGGGTCGAGCCGCGCGGCTCGGGCGGCTTCGGCCTGGTCGTCGGCGCGGGCGGCGGGGTGATCAGGTCGGACCGGTCGGTGTACGCGGTCTGCTCCGACGCCGTGCCGACGTGGCCGCCGTCGGTGCCCATCAGCTCGGCGCGGTCGGCGAACATCGTCCGCTCGGACGCGGTCTCCGGCGGCACGGCGGACGGCTGGTGGTCGACCTCGCCGCGCACCACGCCGCCCTCGGCCTCGCCGCCCTGGAACCAGCGCGACAGCACGTCCTCGTAGATCGGCAGCCGCTGGGTGGAGGCGTCGTCCTCCTCCCGCTCGACCGCGGCCGGCTCGGGCGCCGGTGGCCGCGCGGCCGAGGGCGGGTACGAGTAGTCCGGCACCTCTTCGCCGGGCGGCGGCACGGTCTCCGTCACGGTGGCGGTGAACAGGTCGTCCACCGGGGTCTGCTCGACCTGGAAGTACCCGTTGGGCTCGGCCTCGTGCGTGTGCACGACCTGAGGTCCGGTCGAGGCGGGCAGCTCCAGCGGCGCGTAGCCGCCGGGCGCGATCTCCGGCGTCCACTTGGGCACGCCCGCGAGCACGCCGACACCGCTCTCCTCCAGCTGCGGCGCGGCCTGGCGCTGCGGCAGCGCGGCGGGCACCGGCCGGGGCGCGAGCGGCTCGGGACCGCGGTGCAGCAGGTCCATCGGGAGCACGACCTGCGCCGTGACGCCACCCTCTATGTCGTCGTTGTTGCTCAACGTGACCCGGATGTTGTGCCGCTTGGCGAGCTGGCCGACCACGTACAGGCCCATCTCGCGGGCCACCGACACGTCGACCTCGGGCGGGTCGGCGAGCTTGGTGTTGGCCTCGATCACGTCCTGCTCCTGCATGCCGACACCGCGGTCGTGGATGCGGATGGACACCTCGCCGCGCCGGGTCTCGATCGCCCGCACGGTGACCTTGGTGGTGGGCTTGGAGAACGCGGTCGCGTTGTCCAGCAGCTCGGCGATGAGGTGCGCGAGGTCGTTGACGACGCGGCCCTGCACCTTCAGCTCCGGCGCGGGCGCGATCTGGATCCGGGCGTACTTCTCCACCTCGGACACCGCGGCGCCGAGCACCTCGGAGATCGGCACCGGCCGGGTGACGCGGCGGTTGACCGTGGTGCCGGAGAGCACCAGCAGGTTCTCGCTGTTGCGGCGCATCTGGGTGGCCAGGTGGTCCAGCTCGAACAGGCTGGCCAGCTGGTCGGGGTCCTGCTCGTCCTGCTCCAGCCGGTCGATGACGGTGATCTGCCGCTCGACCAGCGCCTGCGAGCGCCGGGACAGGTTGATGAACATGTCGTTGACGTTCGCGCGCAGCGCCACCTGCTCGACCGCCAGGCGGACGGCCTCGCGCTGCACGGCGTCGAACGCCCGGGCCACCTGGCCGACCTCTTCGGTCGTGTTGATGGGCACCGGCACCAGCGCCTCTTCCGCGGCGCGCGCCGGGTCGCGGTGCGTCCGGATCCGCTTGATCGCGTCCGGCAGGCGGTTGCGGGCCACGTCCAGCGCGGTGCGGCGCAGCACGCGCAGCGGCGTCAGCATCGAGCGGGCGACGAAGGCCATGAGGGCGAACGCGATCACCAGCGCGACGGCGACCAGCGCCGCGTCGCGCCACGCGGACGCGCGGGCCGCCTCGGTCAGGTCGATCGAGGCCTGGTCGGCCTGCCGCTCCAGGTCCTGCGACACCTGCCGCAGCAGCGCCGCGGTCTCCTCGCCGACCGCCATGACGTCGCCGTCCGAAATGGACACCTCGCCGGCGTCGGCCTGCTGCACCAGCGCCAGCTGCACCAGGCTGTTGCGCGCGTCGACCGGCGTGCCGGTCAC
The DNA here is from genome assembly GCF_040656635.1 of Actinosynnema sp. NPDC049800. NCBI lineage: Bacteria > Bacillati > Actinomycetota > Actinomycetes > Pseudonocardiales > Pseudonocardiaceae > Actinosynnema > Actinosynnema sp. NPDC049800. The sequence goes on from NZ_JBFAMT010000050.1 coordinate 38,501, forward strand.
GGTGTCCGACAGCAGCTGCCGGTTCTCCTGGCTCGCGGTGACCGCGAAGTCGGTGAGCGCCGCGTCCAGCCGGGACTGCGCCGCGCGCAGCGCGTTGGCCTGGCCGGGCGCGAACTCGCCGCGCTTGGCCGTCGACAGCAGGATCGAGTTCTGCTGCGTCAGCTGCTCCTTCGCGGAGTAGAGCGCGAGGTTGGCGCCGGCCAGCGGGGTGATCGTCTCGTTGCTCAGGCTGCTCGCGGTCGCGCGGTGCACCTGCGCCAGCGCGGCCAGCACCTGGCCGTAGGCGCTGTGCACCGAGATGTCGGGGTACTTGGTGGTGGTCACCGTGTTCCGCAGCGCGTTGAGGCCGTCCAGCGCCTGCAACGACTTCTGGAACGCCTCGCGCACCGCGTCGTCGACGCCGGTCGTGGAGGCCGCGACGTCGCGCAGCCTGCCGACCTCGGTGTCGACCTTGCTCGAGCGCGTCTGGAACTCGGGGGCGTTCTCCTGGCGACCGCCCGCGACGAACCAGACCGCGGCGTCGCGTTCCAGCTGCAGGGCGTCGGACACCGCCGCCACCTGGGCGGACAGCTGGAGCTCCCGCTGGACCTGGCCGAACAGCTCCACGTCGTCCAGCTGGGTGTTCAACCTCAGCCCGGCGAGGGTCAGCGTGCTCAGCGCGGGCACCAGGAGCACCACGGCCAACTTGCTGCGCAAGCGCCAGTTCCGCAGCCGCCACCGGGACACTCCCCGGTCGCCGGGCACGGCGCCTGTGCTGGGCCCCGAGTCGGGTGGACCGCTTCCAGCGGCACCCGTGTCGAGTTGAATCCGCTCCGGATCTCTCCCGGAGGCGTGGTCGTCGTGACCGCGCACCGTCAGCACACTCCCCAGCCCGGTGAAACGACACTTCCCTACAAACCCGGTGGATCTTGGTGGAAAAACCCGCCGAGTCATACCGCCGTTCGGACGAGGTCGCCGGTAGTTTGCAAATCAACCATTGTCGCGCGGGCCACAGGTGGGCGCGCTAAACGATCGCTAACCGGCGTTCATGGATTTTTCACGCCCTCGACCCGAGCGGGAAACACCCGCGGGGGAGCCCGGCCCCGACGACGGGCTCCCCGCGGGATCAGCTACCTGACGCGGCGACCAACATCGGCTTGACGTCGAAGTCCTTCTCCAGCAAGCCGTAGGTTCGCATCAGACCCGCCACGCGCTGCAGGCGGGTGGCGTCGAGCGTGGTCGGGAACTCGCCGAAGTGCACGAGGCTGGCGGTTTCCTTGTCGACCTTCGCGTACTCGACCAGGAGCGGCTCGACCGTGGGGCGGTCCGCCGCGTCGCGCTGGCCCTTCGCCATCGCGCGCTGGAACGCGGCGACGGTGTTCGGGTTCTCCTTCACGAACTTCCCGGTCGTGGCGTAGCCCGCGATCGGGATGTCCGCGGTGGGGCCGGACGCCGCGTCGAGCACGGTGATCTGGCCGCTGGACCGCTGGGCCCGGCTGATGAACGGCTCCACCATGAAGGCGGCGTCCACCGTGCCGTTCTGGACCGCGGCCTCCATGTCGGGGAACGCGAACTCCTTGAACGTCACCTTGGAGGGGTCGACGTCGTTGGCTTCCAGCGTGGCCTTCGCGGTCAGCTCGGCGATGTTCCGGAACGTGTTGATCGCGATGGTCTTGCCCTCGAGGTCCTTGGGCGACTTGATCGGCGAGTCGGCCTTCGCGAGGATCAGGAACATCTCCGGCTTGGCCTGGTAGCCGTCGCTGACCAGCTTGAGCCCGTCGACGGCCTTGGCCGTCTCCTTCGCCTCGGCACCGAAGAACGACACCCAGTTGCCGAAGGTGATGTCGAGCTCGCCGTTGATCAAGCCCGGGATGGCCGCGGCGCCACCCTGGATGATCTTGATCTCGACCTCGAGACCCTCCTCCTGGAAGTACTTCTTCTGGATCGCGACGTGGACCGACGCGACGTCGAGGATGGGGAGCAGGCCAAGGGTGATCTTGGCCTTTTCGACCTTGCCCGGTGCGGCGGCGGCGTCGGTGGGCTTCTCCTCGGAGCCACCGAGGAGACCGCAGCCGGAGACGACGGCGAGCATCGCGACCGCGGAGACAACGCCGAAGATCCTTCGTGCCGAGAGGCCGACTCTTCGAGTCATGGGGGGCATCTCCTGTTGGAGTGAAGACTTTGCGGGGGCAGGATGCACGAGCGACAGGGTGCTGCGGAACCACTCAAAGTGACACGAGTGGTTCGACAAGACCCCAGTCGACCGACACTCGAAGGCTGATCCACTACCTTCGGTGAGCATCTTTGCACAGGCTGTCCAGAGGTTGGGGTATGCGGTGAGCGATCTTGACGCGGAATGGGCCGTACAGAGCAACCGGCGCCCGGTGGGCATCGTCGGAGCGGGCCCGGCGGGATTGACCTTGGGGAACCTGCTCCGCGAGGCCGGAATCCCCTGCGTGGTGCTGGAGAAAGGCACCCGCGAGCACATCGAGACCCGGCCGCGCGCCGGGGTGTTGGAGCACCGCGCGGTGCAAATGTTGACCGAGCACGGGCTCGCGGACCGGTTGCTCCGAGAGGCGGACAGGCATGGCGCGTGCGAATTCCGGGTGAACGGAGAATCGCACGAGGTGGACTACGCCACCCTGTACGACGGGCAGACGCACTACATCTACCCGCAGCAGGAGGTCGTCCAGGACCTCGTGCGGCACTACGTCGACGAGCGCGGCGGCGCCGTCCGGTGGTCGGTCAAGGACGTCGAACTGCACGACATCGAGTCCACTGAACCGGCTCTGACCTGGACGAACGCCGACGGCACCCGGGAGCGGCTCGACTGCTCGTTCATCGCGGGCGCGGACGGGTTCCACGGCGTGACGAGGCGCAGCATCCCGCCGGGCGCGGTGCAGGAGTTCAGCCACCAGCACGGCATCGAGTGGCTGAGCATCCTGGCGGAGGCGCCGCCATCCACCCACAAGGTGATTTACGCACTTCACCCGGACGGATTCGCGGGTCATATGCTCCGCAGTTCGACGGTTTCGCGCTACTACCTCCAGGTCCCGGTGGACGACACCGTGGACAACTGGCCGGACGAGCGCGTGTGGGCGGAGCTGCACAAGCGGCTGGCGCTTCGGGACTCCGACTGGAAGCTCACCGAGGGGCGCATCGTCGAGAAGCGGATCCTCGACATGCGCAGCCACGTGGTCGAACCGATGAACCACGGCAACCTGTACCTGCTCGGCGACGCCGCGCACATCATCACCCCGGTGGGGGCAAAGGGAATGAACCTCGCGTTGCACGACGCCGAGGTGCTCGCCGACGCCCTGGCGCGCTACCACCGAACGGGTGATGAGACGGGGTTGCGGAGCTACTCGGAGGTGTGCCTGCGGCGCGTGTGGCGTGCGCAGGAGTTCTCGCAGTGGATGGTGTTCATGATCCACCGGTCGCCGGAGCCGTTCCTGAGCCGGTTGGGCCAAGCCAGACTCGAACACCTCATCGCCTCCGGGTCGTCGGCCGGCTATTTCGCCCAAAACTACGTGGGGCCCTAGGAAGAACAACTTACGATTAGCGGGGCCTGCGCCGCGGTTGACGTCCCGCATTGACACCGGAAGACCGGCGCCTTGTTCTCCGCCACGGCATTCAGGCGTGCTCGACCCGGAGAACAAGGCGATGGCCCGATCGAATCACCGGCACATTCGAATCACCACCGGACTCGGCCGATCCCCGCATCGGGCCGGTGCATTCGTCACCGATTCCACCCGGTGGCCGCCCGGACCCACCCGCCGACATCTTCTCGCCGGCGCCCCGGGCGCACGGGAATCACCACCGGAACATCCCGCCGAAACGGCCGTAAAAGGGCGCGACGCGCACGGCGCGTGATCATGCGACGACGGCGCGGTGATCTTCGACGAAGGCCTCCGCGGCAAGAAAGATGTCGAATCGTTGTGAACGATCCCCGTCGAAACCGCGTCCGGAATCCGCTTCCGCGCGGCCCCGCGCACGACAACGGGCGACCCACGGCGCCGGCGCCCTGAGAGGGCCGACAAGCCGCGGATCGCCCGCTGTGCGTTATAGGGCCTGGAAAAGGCCTGTCACGTCGTAGCGCGCTCCTCGGCCTCCGCGCGCGAGGCCTCCGCCCGCTCCGCCTCGGCCCACTTCGCCGCCTGCTCCTCGTTCGCCTTGCGCCGCGCCTTGACCTCCTCGGAGGTCTTGCCGACGTTCAGCAGCCGCGCCACCTCGGCCCGCAGGGCGACGAACGCCTCGGACTCGCGGGTGGTGATCTGGTCGCGCTCGGCGGGCAGGTCGACCTTCAGGTCCGCCACCACGGACGCGGGCGACGTGGAGAGCACCAGGATCCGGTCGCCCAGGTAGACGCTCTCGTCGATGTCGTGCGTCACCACCAGCACGGTGGTGTCCTGCTCGGTGCGGACCTTCAGCAGCAGGTCCTCCAGCTCGAACCGGGTCTGCGCGTCCACCGAGGCGAACGGCTCGTCCATCAGCAGCAGCGCGGGCCGGTAGGCCAGCGCCCTGGCGATGGCGACGCGCTGCTGCATGCCGCCGGACAGCTGCCACGGGTACTTGCGCCCGGCCGCCGACAGGCCGACCCACTCCAGCGCCTCGGCCGCGCGCGTGCGGCGCTCGGCGCGGCCCAGGGTGCGGCGCAGCGGGAACTCGACGTTCTTCTGCACCGTCAGCCAGGGGAACAGCGAGCGGCTGTAGTCCTGGAACACCACGGCGAGGTCGTCCGGCACGCCGCGGACCTCGTTGCCGTGCAGGCTGATCTCGCCGCGGGTGGGGCGGATCAGCCCGGAGATGGTGCGCAGCAGCGTGGACTTGCCGCAGCCGGACGGGCCGACGACGCAGACCAACTCGCCGGTGCCGACGGTGAACGACAGGTCGGCGATCGCGGTGTGCGCGCCGTCCTTCGCCTGGTAGGTGTGGCCGAGGTCGGCCACTTCGAGCATCGCGGTCATACTGCTTTTTCCTCCACCGTCGCGGGGGTGCGCTCCTGCTTCGGTTGCCACGCAAGGGCTTGGCGCTCGAAGGCGAGGAGCACGGTGTTGAGGGCATAGCCGAGGACACCCAGCAGGATGATCCCGGCCCACATGTCGGGGAAGTCGAACTCCCGCTGTGCGACGAGGAGTTGCGACCCGATCCCGTTGTCGGTTCCGACGAGTTCGGACACGACCATGAGCACCAGCGACAGCGACAGGGAGACCCGCAGCCCGGCGAAGATCTTCGGCGCCGCGGAGGGCAGGACGACACCGAGGATCCACTGTGGCTTGGGGATGCGGAACACCGCCGAGGTCTCGAACTTCGTGGCGTCGACGGAGCGGGCGCCGTCGATGCTGTTGAGCAGGATGGGCCACAGCACGCCGAAGACGATCGTGGCGAGCTGCATGGTGGTGCCGACGCTGAACACGAGCAGGAACACCGGCACCAGCAGGGGCGGCGGGATCGAGCGCATGAACGTCAGCAGGGGCCCGGCGTACTCCGCGGCCGTCGCGGAACGACCGAGCGCCACGCCGAGCGAGATGCCGACGACGGCCGCGATGCCCCAGCCGGCGAGCAGCCGGCCGATGCTCGGGAACACGTGGTCGAACACCGTGTCGGTGAGGAACAGGTCACCGGCCGGTCCGGAGAACCACAGGTCGTGCGCGGCCACGGCGATCTCGGTGGGGCGGGGGAAGAACGTGTCGTCGGCGTACCAGGTGAGCAGTTCCCAGACCACGACGAGGCCCGCGAACACCGCCCACCGCTGCAGGAATCGACTCACGACCGACCTCCGGTGACCGCGCTCCAGCCGACCCAGCGGCGCTGCGCGCGTTCCAGCCCTTCGTTGAGCACGTAGCCGATGATGCCCGCGACCACCGTGCCGGCCAGGACGATGTCCATCCGGCCCGCGCCGCTGCGCGCGATCGCGATGTACTGCCCGATGCCGCCGGAGCCGCCTTCCAGCAGCTCCACGCTGACGATCACGACCAGGCTCGTCGTGGCGGCGAGCCGGATGCCGGTCAGCACGAACGGCAACGCGCTGGGCAGGGCGACCGACGCGAGCACGCGCACCCGGCCGGAGCCGAACGCCCGCGCGGTCTCGACCAGCAGGGGGTCGAGCTCGTCGAGCGCGTAGATGGTGTTGAACAGGATGGGCCAGATCGCCGCGTACACCGCGAGGGTGATCTTGGTTTCGGGTCCGATGCCGAGCAGCAGCACCGCCAGCGGGATCAACGCCACCGACGGGATGGGGCGCAGGAACTCGACGACGGCGCGGGTCGCGTGCCGGACGGGCGCCACGCTGCCCAGGACGAGGCCGAGCGGGACGGCGATCCCGACCGACAGCGCCACGGCGATGAGCACGGCGAGGACCGTCGCGATGACGTCCCGCAGGAAAGCCTCATCCCCCAACAACTTCACGAGTTCCACCGCTACGACGGACGGCGGTGGCAAGTACTCCGAGGGAACCAGCCGGAACCGGCCGACCAGCTCCCAGATGACGAGGAACCCGGCCACACCGAGCAGTCCTCGGGTGAGCGCACGCACGCGCAAACGCCTCTTCCCAGTTGATCAACCCCGACTAACCCGGCTCAATCTAGAGAGTGAAGTCCCCCGCCACAATGAGTGGCGGGAAAACTTCATGATGTGATCTTGCAACGCCGGCCCGCAGGTGGCGGGGCCGATCTCCTCGCCTTCCGCTCAGTGGAACTAGGGGTTGGCACAGGGCGGGTCGTAGGGCAAGTCGGGGAAGTGGACCTCCCACTGCCGCGCGGTGATCCCGGGGTGCGCGGTGGCGCAGATCCGGTCCACCACCGCGTCCAGGCCGGTCTCCCAGAACCGCAGCACCGAGTCGCCCGCGCTGACGAGCGTGCGCCGGTCGGACGTGAACGCCACCGAGTTGACGCCCGAGGAGTGCGCGGCGAACACGGCCACCTGCCGGGCGGGCCCGTCGCCCGCCACGTCGTGCACGCGCACCGTCCCGTCGGCGCCGGCGACCGCGACGAGGGTCCCCGCCGCCGCGACCGCGCGCACCGCCCACCCCAGCGGCTCGGCGGAGGCGAACCGCACGTCCGAGTCGGCGGCGCCGTGCCCCGGCTCGACCTCCCGCCACAGCACGGCCTCGCCGTCGGACCCCACCGTCGCCATCGCGCCGGCCGCCGACGCCACCTCGGCCGGCGACCGGGCGTCCAGCACGTCCCGCCGCCGCCGCTCGGGCCACAGCGGGACGGTCGTGTCCCACTCCTCGACCGCGCCACCGGCCCTGGCCACGACCAACCGGTCGCCGTCGCCGTCGAACGCCAGCGCGGCGACCGGCGCCCCGGCGTCCCGCCCGTCGGCGATCTCGGCGACCTGCGCCAGGGTCGCCACGTTCCACAAGCGCGGCACGCCGTCGTCGAACGCGCCGGTGACGAAGTGCGTCCCCTTCGGGCTGAACGCCACCACGTGCGCCCGGCCCGCCTCGCCGACCAGGTCGGGTGAGGCGAGGTTGGCGGTGCGCCACACCCGCACCGGCCCGTCGTCGGCGACGGTGACCAGGTGCTCGCCGTCCGGGCTGAGCGCGGCGGCGCGGACCCGGCCCGGGTGCGCGGTCAGCGGCCAGGCGGTGCGCGGGCCGCGCGGCGGGGAGATGTCGACGAGCCGCAGCACGCCGTCGACGTCCACGGTGGCGGCGAGGGGGCGATCGGCGGCGACCGTGACCGAGCGCACCGTGGCGCGGTGCGCGACCGGCAGGTCGGTGAGGTCGGTGAGCCGGACGGACCGGTCGGTCCCCGCGGTGACCAGGGCCCGTCCGCCGGCGGCGAAGGCGACCGCGGTGACCGGGCCGAGGTGGCCGTCGACCGCGGTGGCCTCGACCGGCGCGTCCCGGTCGGTGACGTCCCACAGCCGGGCGGAGCGGTCGTCCCCCGCCGTGGCCAGCACCCGCGCGTCGTCGTTGAACGCCAGCGCGCGCACGTCGCCGCCGTGCCGCAGCGCCGTCACCTGCCGGGCGGGCCGGCGGGGATCGGCGACCTCCCACAGCCGCACCACCCGGTCCTCCCCCGCCGTCGCGAGCACCCGGCCGTCGTCGCCGACCGCCAGCGCGGTGACCGGGCCGACGCCGCCGACCAGCACCCCGGACGCGCCGGTGGCCACGTCGACCGCGTGCACCACGTCGCCGGACACGACCGCCACCACGTGCCCGGACACGAAGGCCACCCTGGTCGACCCGCCGGTCTGCGGCAGCGGCACCGGCTCGGCGCCCGCGGCCAGGTCCCACGCCCGCGCCCGGCCGGCGACGAAGCCCGCGACCAGGTACCGGGCGTCGGGCGAGAACGCCAGGTCCGACGTCCGCTCGCCCGCGTCGACCAGCCGGTGCACGACCACGGGTCGGCGCGGGTCCGCCACCCGCCACACCACGATGGCCTTCGCGGACGCCCCGGCGAGCCACCGGCCGTCGTCGCTGAACGCCAGCACCCACGGGTCGGTCAGCCCGGCCAGCACGCCGCGGTGCTCCGGGCGGCGCGGGTCCGAGATGTCCACCAGCCGCACGTCCTGCACGCTGGTGTCGTCGGTGACGGCGAGCAGCGTGCCGGTCGGGCTGACCGCCGCCGAGCGCACCGCGATGATCCGGGTCGCGTAGGGCTCGGTGAACGCGCCGTACAACGCGTCCCGCGTCTCGGGCAGCGGCGCGAGCCGGTGCGCGGCCAGGGTGAGCTGCAACGACAGCGCCGGGTCGGTGTCGCGCAGCGCGGCGGCCTGGGTGATCACCTTGTGCGCCAACGCGATGTTGCGCTGCTCGGTCGCGGACCGCTCGGCGACGACGGCGAACACGATCGCGCTGGACGCCAGCACCAGCAGCACGGCCATCACCGACACCAGCTGCCGCAACCTCCGGGTGCGCCCGAGCTCGACGGCGCGCACCGCGTCGTCCGCGGCGACGCTGGCCTCGAGGAACCGGATCTCGCCCGGCGTGAGCCGTGGTCCGCGGGTGCCGTCGACCCACTCGCGCGCCAACGCCAGCCGGGTGCCCCGGTACAGCGCGCCGGGATCGCGGTCCAGCGACTCCCAGGTGTGCGCGGCCTCGGTCAGCATCCGCTGCACCCGCAGGCCCGCCCGGTCCTCGGCGATCCAGTCGCGCAGCCGCGGCCAGTTGCGGATCAACGCCTCGTGCGCCAGCTCCACCGTGTCCCGGTCCAGCACCACCAGCCGGGCCTGCGCCAACGCGGCCAGCACCTCGGGGTGGTCGACCTCGGCGCGGGCGACGCGGCGCTTGGTGTCCTCGGTGCCCTCGCCGACCGCGATCAGCCGCAGGAACACCTGCTTGGCGATCAGCTGCCGGGCCCGGCTCATGGCCGTGTAGACGTGCTCGGCGCTGCGCGCGATCGAGTGCTCGACCCCGCCGACCTCCTCGTAGCCGGCCAGGGTCAGCGCGACACCGCGCCGCCGCCGCCACGTCTCCAGCAACGCGTGCGACACCAGCGGCAGCACCGCGGGTTGGCCCGCCGCGTCCGCGACCAGGCGCGTGACCAGCGCGGTCTCCACCTTGCAGCCGACCGCGACGGCGGGCGACACGATCGCCTCGCGCAGCTCGTCCGCGGACATCGGGCCGACCAGGACGTGCCCGCCGCGCAACGCCTCCACCAGCTCCGGGTACTGGCCGCAGTGGCCGAGGAAGTCGGCCCGCACGCCCAGCACCACGCGCGTGCGGCTGGTCGGCGCGGACGTGGCGGTGGTCAGCGCGGCGATGAACGCGGCCCGTTCGGCGGGGTCCTGGCACAGCGTGAAGACCTCTTCGAACTGGTCGACCACGATCAGCAGGTCGTCGTCGCCGCCGACGAGGGCCTGCCGCACGCGCAGGTGCAGGTTCTCCGGGTACGCGGTGAACTCGGCGGCCAGCGCGGGCGCGTCACCGCCGGTGCTCGCGGCGACCCGCACCGCCAGCTCCTGCACCGGCCGCGCGCCGGGCGTGAGCACGACCGAGCACCGGCCCCACGTCGCCGCCAGGCCCGCCCGCAGCACCGACGACTTGCCCGAGCCGGACGCGCCGAACACCCCGGCGAACCGGCGTTGCGCGACGAGACCCGTCAGCTCGCGCACGACGCGGTCGCGGCCGAAGAACCGGTCCGCGTCACGCACCTGGAACGCCGCCAACCCGGTGTACGGGGCCTCGGTCGTCTCCGGCGGGGTGCGCGGGTTGGCGTCGGCGATCCGTTCGGCCAGCGCGCGCCAGCGCGACTCCCACGCCACGGCGTCACCGCCGCAGGCGCGCACGTAGGCCAGCGTGACCGCGAGGCTCGGCAGCTTGCGACCGTTCGCCGCTTCCGACAGCGCCGCCGCCGAGTAGTGGGCGTCGCGGGCGAGCCGCCGGTACGTGGGGCTGCCCGCCCGTTCCCGCAGGGCTCTCAGGTCGGCGGCGAACTCGCCGAGGTCACGGCTGTCCGCCCGTAAGGGGCTCTCCGATCTGGCCATCGCTTCGTCGCCCTCCCCTTCGACGAGGGCGATTGTTCAGAAAAGCCTGTTCAGCGTCCACGCGCTGACACTGAACAACCCGTCTGCCGTAGGAATGGCGGTGGAACCGCGTGAGGGTTCCGCAGGGGGGAGGGGCGCTTGGTGGTGAAGGGGGACCCCACCAAGCGCCTGCCCCGGCTACAGCCCGACGGCCTTGTAGAGGGAGCCGACTTCCTGGCGGTTGAGCACCCGCATCGAGCCGGGGCGCTGGTTGCCCAGGCGCACCTCGCCGACCGCGGTGCGGACCAGGTGCTCGACGGGGTGGCCGACGTGGTCGAGCAGGCGGCGCACGATGTGCTTGCGGCCCTCGTGCAGGACCACCTCGACCAGCGCCTTGCCCGGCACGGACGAGACCAGCTTGAACGAGTCGACCGCGATCGGGCCGTCCTCCAGCTCGACGCCCGCGCGCAGCTGCTTGCCCAGGTCCCTCGGGATCGGGCCGGGCACCTCGGCCAGGTAGGTCTTGGTGATCTCGTAGGACGGGTGCATCAGCCGGTGCGCGAGGTCGCCGTCGTTGGTCAGCAGCAGCAGGCCCTCGGTGTCGGCGTCCAGCCTGCCGACGTGGAACAGGCGTTCCTTGCGGTTGTGCAGGTAGTCGCCGACGCACGGTCGGTGCGCGTCGTCGTGCATGGTGGACAGGACACCGCGCGGCTTGTTGAACGCGATGGTGACCACGTCCTCCTTGAGCACCACGCGCACGCCGTCGACGTGCACGACCGCGGTGTCCGGGTCGACGCGGCGGCCCTGCTCGCGGACCACCTCGCCGTCGACCTGGACGCGGCCGAGTTCGATCAGCTCCTCGGCGACCCGCCGCGAGGCGATGCCCGCCTTGGCGAGCACCTTCTGGAGCCGGATCCCCTCGGGGTTGTGGTCCTGGTCAGACATCGTCGATCGCATCCACTTCGGGCAGGAGGGGGGCGATCGGCGGCAGGTCGCCCAACGACGACAGCCCCAACCGCTCCAGGAACAGTTCGGTCGTGCGGTAAAGGATGCCACCCGTGTCGGAGTCCGTGCCCGTCTCGGCGATCAGGCCGCGCGCGACGAGCGTGCGGATGACGCCGTCCACGTTCACCCCGCGCACCGCCGCGATCCGGGCCCTGGTCACGGGCTGCCGGTAGGCGATGACCGCGAGTGTCTCCAACGCGGCCCGGGTGAGCTTGGCGCGCTGCCCGTCGAGCAGCAGCTTCTCCACGAATGGCGCGAAGCGGTCCCGCGTGTAGAACCGCCAGCCGTCCCCGATTCTACGCAGGTCGACGCCACTGCCCTGCTCGGTGTACCGGTCGGCCAGCCGGCGCAGGGCGGCGGTGACGCGCTTCACGGACTGGTCCAGCACGCCCGCGAGCTGCTCCTCCGCGATCGGGCTGTCCACGACGAGCAGGATCGACTCCAGCGCGCCGTCGAGCTCGGCGTCGTCGGAGAGGTCCGGCAACCCACCCGCCTCGACCTCGTCCTCGGAACCGGGCTCGGGCTCGGGCTCCACGGCCAACGGCAACATCCCCGACTCCCCGACCGCACCGGACCCCGGCACGCCGGCGTCCGCGTCCGTGACCTGCTCGAACCCGGCCGCGACCGACTCCACCGCCACGTCGGGCCCGACCACCGGCTCGTCGGCCCCGGCCGGCCCGGGGCCGGTCGCTGCGTGGTCGCTCACCCGTACTCCTCGTCCTCGTCGCGGGCCTGCGCCTGCGCCTGTTCGATCGTGCCGCCGACCCACGTGATGCGCAGCTCGCCGAGCGGATCGGGCTGCTCGAAGGCCAGCGACTGCTCCCGGTACAGCTCCAGCAGCGCCAGGAACCGCGCCACGACCTCCATGGTCTCCGCGCACTCGGCGATCAGCTCGGCGAACGTGGCCGTCCCCAGCTCCGCCAACCGCGCCCGCAGCAGGTCCGCGTGCTCGCGCACCGAGACCCGGTGCTGGTGGATGTGCGAGGTCGACACCGTCGGCGGCGGCTTGGGCCGGAACACGACCGCGGCGATCTCGCTGAACCGCCGGGCGTCCACCCCCAGCATCACCTCGGGCAACAGCCCCTCGTACCGCTGCTCCAGCGCCACCGACCGCGGGTAGCGCCGGTACGCGCCCCGCTCCAGCTCCGCGAACAGCGCCGCGACCTGCTTGTACGCCCGGTACTGCAGCAGCCGCGCGAACAGCAGGTCCCGCGCCTCCAGCAGCGCCAGGTCGTCCTCGTCCTCCACGTCGCCCGAGGGCAGCAGGCGGGCCGCCTTGAGGTCGAGCAGGGTCGCCGCGATGACCAGGAACTCGGTCGTCTCGTCCAGGTCCCACTGGTCGCCCAACGCGCGGATGTAGGCGATGAAGTCGTCGGTGACGGTGTGCAGCGCCACCTCGGTCACGTCGAGCGTGTGCTGCGAGATCAGCTGCAGCAGCAGGTCGAACGGCCCCTCGAAGTTGGTCAGCTTGACCTTGAACCGGCCGTCGTCCGGTGCCGCGGGCGCCACCGCCTCGACTGCCTCGACCGGCACGGCGACTTCGGGTTCGGTCTCGGGTGCGTCACCGCTCACTGCTCGCGCAACCTACGCACCAGCAGCGACTCCTCGCCGTGCCCTTCGAGGTCGTCCAGCACGATCGCGATGGCTTCGCGCACCACACGTCCGCGGTCGACCGCGAGGCCGTGCTCGCCGCGCAACGCCAGCCGCGCGTGCTCCAGCGCCAGCAGCTCCTCGTCGGACACGTACACCGTGATCTTGGTCGAGTGCTTCTGCCGCCCCGTGCCGCGCCGCGGCGCCGACTGCTCCTGGGCGGGCACGTCGGCGGCGGGGGTGCCGGTCGTGAGGCGGAACAGCTCGGACGCGCCCGGCAGTGATGGGCGTCGGGTCACCGGGCGATCACCTCGCGCGCCAACGCGCGGTAGGCCTTCGCGCCGCCCGAGCGGGGCGCCCAGCTGGTGATCGGCTCGCCGGCGACGGTCGTCTCCGGGAACCGGACGGTGCGGTTGATCACCGTGTCGAACACGACGTCGCCGAACGCCTCGACCACGCGCGCCATCACCTCGCGGGAGTGCAGGGTGCGCGGGTCGTACATGGTGGCGAGGATGCCGGTGATCTCCAGCTTCGGGTTCAACCGCTCCCTGACCTTCTCGATGGTGTCTATCAGCAGGGCGACCCCGCGCAGGCTGAAGAACTCGCACTCCAGCGGGATGAGGACGCCGTCAGCCGCCGCGAGGGCGTTGACCGTGAGCAGGCCGAGCGACGGCTGGCAGTCCACCAGCACGTAGTCGTAGTGCTCGATGACCGGGCGCAGCGTGCGGACCAGCGTGTGCTCCCGGCCCACCTCGGAGACCAGCTGGATCTCCGCGGCGGACAGGTCGATGTTGCTGGGCAGCAGGTCCATACCCTCGACCGGGGTGCTCATGATCACGTCGCGGACGCCGACGTCGCGCTCCATGATCACGTTGTAGATCGTCTGGTCGAGCTGGTGCGGGTGCACGCCGAGGCCGACCGACAGCGCGCCCTGCGGGTCGAAGTCGACCAGCAGCACCTTCCGGCCGTACTCGGTCAGCGCCGCGCCGAGGTTGATGGTGGACGTGGTCTTGCCGACCCCGCCCTTCTGGTTGCACACCGCGAGGATCTTCGCCGGGCCGTGCCTGGCGACGAGCGGTGGGTCGGCGACGTGGCGCAGCGGGCGGCCCGTCGGCCCGATATCGCCCGCGACCTGCTCGGTCGCGTCTTCGTCAGCGGGTGCGGCGTGCGGGGCGAGGCTCAGCTCGACCGAGGCGCGCGGCACACCGGACGGTTGCGGGGGTGGTGGAGGTGGTCCCCACGCCTGACCCGCGTGCTCCGGTGTCGACATCGCCTTCCCGATTCCTAGTCCTCTGCCTGGGCGCAGCCTAGGCACACCGAGGTCCACCGGCAACGCGCCCCGCCGAAGCGCGGTCAATCGTTCTCAGCGCGTTTTGCGAGGCTCGGGGCGTCGGCGCGGGCTCAGGGCGTCGCGCCGGCCCGCGCCCCGGCCCGGTCGGCGGCGTGGTCACCGGCGTTGCGGCAGTTCCGCTCGGCCGCGCGGAGCACCACGTCGAGCAGCCCGGGGAACAGCTCGTCGAGGTCGTCGCGCCGCAGCGACACCCACCGCTGGTTGCCGCGGGCCCTGGTGCGGGTGATGCCCGCTTCCCGCAGCACGCGCAGGTGCTGCGACAACGTGGACTTGGCGACCTCCACCATCAGCGCGCCGCACAGGCGCTCGCCGTCGGAGTCGATCTGCCGCACCACCGCCAGCCGGGTGGCGTCGCTCAACGCGTGCAGCACCGCGCCCAGCTCGATCGCGCTGCGCTCGGGCTCGTCCAAGTTCGGCACCGGGTCGGCACCTCCAGCTCGTCGGGCTCATCGGAAGCGGGTGGGCGCCCGGTCGGGCGAGCCGCCCACGTTACCCGTGGACCGCTCATGTTCCACCCGATGCGCGAGGATGGGCGGTCGCGTAGACCTCGCGCAAGGTGTTGACGGTGACCAGTGTGTACACCTGGGTCGTCGTCACGGAGGCGTGACCCAGCAGTTCCTGCACGACCCGCACGTCCGCGCCGCCTTCCAGCAGGTGGGTGGCGAACGAGTGCCGCAGCGTGTGCGGTGAGACCTCGGCCTCGATGCCGGCGCGTTCGGCCGCCGTCTTCAGCACCTGCCAGGCCGTCTGCCGGCTCAACCGGCCGCCGCGGGCGTTGAGGAACAGCGCGGGCGTGCCGCGTTTGGCCAGGGTGGGGCGGGCTCGCACGAGGTACGCCTCCAGCGCCGCGAGCGCCGGGCGGCCGACCGGCACGATCCGCTGCTTGCCGCCCTTGCCGTCGAGCAGCACGGTGCGCTCGGCGGCGTCGACGTCGTCCACGTCGAGCCCGACGACTTCGCTGATCCGCGCGCCGCTGGAGTACAGCAGCTCCAGGAGGGCGCGATCGCGCAGGTGGGCGGGGGTGTCGGCGGGGCCTTCGAGGAGCTTCAGCACGTCGTCGACGGGCAGGGCCTTGGGCAGCCGGCGCGGTGGGGTCGGCGGGCGGACGGCGCGGGCGGGGTCGTGCGCGGTGAGGCCTTCGAGGTGCGCGAAGCGGTGCAACCCGCGGACCGCGACCAGGGTGCGTGCGGCGGAGGAGGCGGCCAGCCCGGACTCGCGCAGGGTGGCCAGGAAGTCCCCGACCAGGGTTTCGGTGACGTGGGCCAGGTCGTCGACCCCGTCGGCCGCCAGGTGCGCGGTGTAGCGGCGCAGGTCCCGGCCGTAGGAGTCGAGCGTGTTGCGCGCCGTCCCCCGCTCCACCGCCAGGTGGTCCAGGTACAGCCCCACCGCACGCACCGCAGGCGTCACCCGCGCTTCCGACGCATCTCCCGCAGCCGTGCCCGCCGCAGCCGTCCCCGCCGCACGGGCACGCCTGGCCGAGGCAATCGCAGCCGTATGCGCCACAGGCGTCGCCGCTGAAGGATCTGCACCCGCCGAAGCCGCCTCCGGAGAACCCGCCACGTCAGCAGCCGCAGCCGCCCGCCCCGGAGCAGCCGCCCGCCCCCCAGCGGTCCCTGCCGCCCCAGGAGCGCGACCCGAAGACCCCGCCGCCGAAGACCCCGCCGCCGTAGGAGCCGCCGTAGGAGCCGCCGCCGTAGGCGCATGCCCCGCAGGGGTCCCCGCCAGGGGGTCCCCTGCTTTCATTCTCCCAGAGGGGTCCGACAATTCCGGTGTCCCGCCGCCGGCCCCCGCCGGACCGCTCCCCCGCCCAACGCTCACAGCAGGTCCAGCGGAACGTGCCGCATCCCGTGCGCCCTGGCCACCTCGGCCTGCACGACGGCGCCGCGCACCGCGTTCACGCCCTTGGCCAACGCCGGATCGTCGCTGATCGCCCGTCGAAACCCCTTGTCCGCCAGCGCCGTCACGTAGGGCAGTGTGACGTTCGTGAGCGCCCACGTCGAGGTGTGCGGCACCGCGCCCGGCATGTTCGCCACGCAGTAGAACACCGAACCGTGCACCCGGTACGTCGGGTCGTCGTGCGTGGTCGGCCGTGAGTCGGCGAAGCAACCGCCCTGGTCGATGGCGATGTCGACGAGCACCGAGCCGGACCGCATGGTCGACACGAGCTCGTTGCCCACCAGCGTCGGGGCCTTGGCGCCGGGCACGAGCACCGCGCCGATCACCAGATCAGCCCACCGGCACGCCTTCTCCACCTCGTACGAGTTGCTCGCCACGGTCTGCAGGTGCCCCCGGTAGGCGAAGTCGATCTGCCGCAGCCGGTTGACGTTGGTGTCCAGCACGACCACCTCGGCTTGCATGCCCACGGCCACCGCGGCGGCGTTCACGCCCGCCACCCCCGCGCCGATCACCGCCACCTTCCCCGCCGGCACGCCGGGCACGCCGCCGAGCAGCACACCCCGCCCACCCTGGTTGCGCTCCAGGCAGTGCGCGCCGACCTGCACCGCCATCCGCCCCGCGACCTCGCTCATCGGCGCGAGCAGCGGCAGCGAGCCGTCCGCCAGCTGCACGGTCTCGTAGGCGATGGCGTCGATGCCGGAGGTGACGATCGCGTGCGTGCAGCGGGCGTCGGCGGCCAGGTGCAGGTAGGTGAACAGGGTCTGCCCCGGCCGCATCCGGTGGAACTCCTCGGCCACCGGCTCCTTCACCTTGAGCACCAGCTCGGCGTCGCCCCACACGTCGTCCGCGTCGCGCACGATCTCCGCGCCGGACGCGGCGAACTCGCGGTCCGGGGCCGAGGAACCGCCGCCGGCCCCCGCCTCGATCAGCACGCGGTGGCCCCGCCGCACCAGCTCCACCACACCGGCGGGGGTGATGGCGACCCGGTGCTCGTGGTTCTTCACCTCTCGGGGAACTCCGACCAGCACCCCTGAAGCGTAGGTCGACCAGCGGGTTCCGGCTCGACCACCGGCTCGCGGCTGTTAGCGTTTACGTGTGTCGGAACCCCACCAGGTGCGCATCGGCGACCAGCAGCGCGAAGAGGCGATCACCGCGCTGAACGACCACTTCGCGGCCGGTCGCCTGGAGATCGGCGAGTACGAGCAGCGCGTCGGCTACGCGTCCGCGGCCCAGTCCGCGCAGGAGCTGGCGGCGCTGTTCCACGACCTGCCGCAGCCGCACCCGGTGTTCCTGCCGCCCGGCTACCCGCCGACGGCCGCGTACCCGACCCCGCCGCCGCCCGGTTACGCCGCCACGCCCGGCCAGGGCATCCCCGGCTACCCGCCGCCCGGTTACGCGGACCCGTCCCAGCCCTACGGCCCGGCGTACGGCTACCCGCCCGGGTTCAACCCCAACGCGCCGTACGGCTTCGACCCGCTGACCGGGCAGCCGTTGTCCGACAAGTCGCGCATCGCGGCGGGCGTGCTGCAGCTGGCGCTGCCGTTCGGCATCGGCCGGTTCTACATGGGCGACACGGCGATCGGCATCGCACAGCTGCTGACCTGCGGCGGGTGCGGCATCTGGTCGTTGATCGACGGGATCGTCCTGCTGGTCAACGGCGGCACGGACAGCCAGGGCCGCAAGCTACGCGACTAGGTTCCGCGCGACCATCCACGTGACGGCGAGGGCCACCACGGGCACGCCGACCTTCCGCGACACCGGCGGCGCCGGCCGCCCGTCCTTCGCCGCCCGGAACCACCGCACCCACAGCCAGGCCAGCAGCGGCAGCCCGACCAGCAGCATGACGGCGTTGAACTGCCAGGCGGCGACCAGGTCGCCGTGCAGCAGGGCGTGCACCATCCGGGTCGACCCGCAGGCCGGGCACTGGATGCCGGTCAACGCGTAGAGGGGGCACGGCGGCAGGAACGACCCGGGCCGGTTGGGGTCCACGAACAGCAGCACCCCGCACCCGCCCACCGCCGCCGCGGCCACCGCCAACGGCCATCGCACGCCCACGAACGCCATTATCCGCTTCCCCCTCCCCGGATACTCACCAACCGTGGGCTTCTCCTGGTACGCGCACCGGGCAGGCGACGCGACCCTGCCCCTGCCGCACCGCGCGTCGGCGTTCCGCTCGTGCGTGCGGCGCTTCCACGCGGCGCCGTATGCGGTCACCATGCGCTACCTGGAGCTGGTGGCGGGCCCGTTCGAACGCGACGAGCGGGCGTTGGCGGCGGCGCTGGACGTGCTGCTGGTGCTGCGGGGCCGGTGGAAACTGCACGTGGAGGCCTACGCGGCGACCCGCCGAGCCGAGAAGCGGCGCGGCCTGCGCACACCGCGCGGAGCCACACCGTTCGACCGCGAGTACGAGCGCCCGACCCTGCCCGACCTGCACCTGAACGCAGAACTCACCGGTCCCGAGCGTCCGACGGACGCGACCTGAGCGTTCGACACGCGGACGAGTCGAACGCCCAGCGCCCGCGTGTCGAACGCTCGGGCACCGCGAGTCCCACGCTCAGGAACTGCGGGCGGCGAACCGGGTCGGGCGGTCGGTGAACGGGGCGTCGGAGGGGCGCCCCGTTCCGCCGCCGGTGACCACGGCGTGCGCGGCGAGCAGCCCGGACACGGCGGGGCCGTTGACGATCTCCCCGGCCAGGACCATGTCCACCGCCTCGGCCAACGGGAAGCTCTTCGCCTCCAGGTCGGCCTCCTCCTCGCCCTGCACCTCGCGATCGACCTCGGTGAGCCCACGAGCCAGGAACACCCGCACCACCTCGTCGGTGAACCCGGGCGAGACGGCGACGTCCACCAACGTCACCCACTCCGACGCCGCGAGCCCGACCTCCTCGGCCAGCTCCCGCTCCGCGGCGGCCAGCGGCGTCTCGTCACCCGAGTCCAACAACCCGGCCGGCAGCTCCCAGAGCCGCCGGCCCAACGGGTGCCGGTACTGGTGGATCAACCTCACCGCACCGGCCTCGTCCAAGGCCACCACCGCCACCGCGCCGAGGTGTTCCACCACCTCGCGCGATGCCGTACCGCCACCAGGCATGGCGACCTCGTCCACCCGCAACGCGACGACGCGCCCGACGTGCACGTCCCGCGACGAAACAGTCCCGAACTCGTGCCGAGGAGTCACTGCGCGGCCCCCGCGGGCTCGGGCAGCGGCAGCCGGTCGGCCAGCCGGTAGTCCAACGCCGCCTTCACGAACGCCGCGAACAGCGGGTGCGGGCGGGTCGGACGGGACTTCAGCTCCGGGTGCGCCTGCGTGGCCACGAAGAACGGGTGCACGTCGGCCGGCAGCTCGACGAACTCCACCAGCCGCCCGTCCGGCGACGTCCCGGAGAACACCAACCCCGCCTCGCCCAGCTTCGAGCGGTAGGCGTTGTTGACCTCGTAGCGGTGCCGGTGCCGCTCGGAGACCTCCAGCGACCCGTACGCCGCCGCCACCTGCGAGCCCGGCAGCAACGACGCCGGGTAGGCGCCGAGCCGCATCGTGCCGCCCATGTCGCGTTGCCCGGAGACGACGTCCTCCTGGTCGGCCATGGTGCTGATGACCGGCGACCCGGTGTCCTCGAACTCCGCCGAGTTCGCGTCGGCGATCCCCGCCAGGTTCCGCGCCGCCTCGATGACCAGGCACTGCAACCCGAGGCACAGGCCGAGCAGCGGGATGCCGCGGGTCCGGGCGTAGGTGATCGCGCCGATCTTGCCCTCGATGCCGCGCACCCCGAACCCGCCGGGGATGAGGATCGCGTCGAGCCCGCCCAGGGCGTGCGCCGCGCCGGACGGCGTCTGGCACTCGTCGGAGGGCACCCACACGATCTCGACCTTGGTGCGGTGCGCGAACCCGCCGGCCCGCAGCGCCTCGGTCACCGACAGGTAGGCGTCGGGCAGGTCGACGTACTTGCCGACCAGGCCGACCCGGACCTTCTCGGACGGGTTGTGCACGCGGTCGAGCAGGTCGCCCCACACGGTCCAGTCGACGTCGCGGAACGGCAGGTCGAGCCGCCGCACCACGTACGCGTCCAGGCCCTCGCCGTGCAGCACCTTGGGGATGTCGTAGATGGACCTCGCGTCCACCGCCGCCACCACGGCCTCGGTGTCCACGTCGCACATCAGGCCGATCTTGCGCTTCAACGCGTCCGGGATCTCCCGGTCGGCCCGGCACACGATGGCGTCGGGCTGGATGCCGATGTTGCGCAGCGCGGCCACGGAGTGCTGGGTCGGCTTGGTCTTCAGCTCACCGGACGGCGCGAGGTAGGGCACCAGCGACACGTGCAGGAAGAACACGTTGTCCCGGCCGACGTCGTGGCGCACCTGCCGGCACGCCTCCAGGAACGGCAGCGACTCGATGTCGCCGACCGTGCCGCCGACCTCGGTGATCACCACGTCCGGGATGACGCCGTCGGGGCCCGGCTCGGCCATGGCCCGGATGCGCCGCTTGATCTCGTCGGTGATGTGCGGGATCACCTGGACGGTGTCGCCCAGGTACTCGCCGCGGCGCTCCTTGGCGATGACCTCGGAGTACACCTGCCCGGTGGTCACGTTCGCGTCACCGGAGAGGTCGCGCGCCAGGAACCGCTCGTAGTGGCCGATGTCGAGGTCGGTCTCCGCGCCGTCGTCGGTGACGAACACCTCGCCGTGCTGGAACGGGTTCATCGTGCCCGGGTCGACGTTCAGGTAGGGGTCGAGCTTCTGCATGGTCACGCGGAGACCGCGAGAGGTGAGCAGCTGTCCGAGGCTGGACGCGGTCAACCCCTTGCCGAGGGACGACGCCACACCCCCGGTGACGAAAACGTGCTTGGTCGTACGTGCCTGCTGCACCAAGGAGGCTCCCCGTGGTCTGGATGTCCGCTAGGGGCCGGCTGCGGTGGTTCCGCACAGCTCAGCGCCCTGTCCACGGGCCCTAACGCTAACACGCCGCCGGTCACCCAGCGCGCCGGCGGGCGGGCAAGGGCGTCACTCGGATGGCCTAGGACGGCCCGAACAGGCGACCGAGCCACCGCGAACCAGGCGCGAACCGAGCACGAACCGGGCGAGAACCAGGCGAAAACCGGGCGGGAACAGCGCGGGAACGCCCCGTTGCCGGGCCGGGCCCGCCCGGGGGACCCGGTGTCCCGCCGAGCACACCCGAGGGCCTTCGCGTGCCCGACAGCCCAGGCGCTCCCGACCGCCCGAGCACACCCGAAAGCCCGAACCGATGGCGCGAGCACCCGACACCTCGGGCGCGCCGGAAGCCCTCAACCCGCCCGACGGCTCAGCCGGACGCGCCCGGTGCGGGGGCTTCGGCGTTGCCGGCCACCCCGTAGCGGCCCGCCTTGCCGTCCAACTGCTCACGCAGCGCGAGCACCACGACCACCCGCCCGGCCGCCGTGCCCGCGTGGTCCACGGTCGACAGCACGGACGTCGCCGCCGTGTCCGCCCGCACCACGCCGACCGCGCCCGTGCCGTCGGCCGACCCCTCACCGCCCGCCAGCACGGCGCCCGCGCCGGACCGGTCGAGCTGGGTGGCGAACCGCGCCACCACCGAGGCCCGGTCGGCCGCCGAGTCGCCCGTGGCCGCCCCGCCGGTCAGCACCACGGCCAGCTGCGCCGCCTGCAACCCCGGCCCCGCCTTGACGAAACCCGCGCTGGACAGCCCGCCCAGCGCCGCCGCCACCTCGTCGGGCGTGGCCTGCGGCCGGCTGCCGTCCTTGTCGAGCAGCAGCACGGCGCCGAGCAGCCCACCCGCCCTGGTGCCGGGGTCGCCGCCGGTCGGCAGCACGGTGCCCGCCGGCTGGAGCCGGGCGACCAGGTCGAGCAGCTGGTCGGCCTTGTCCGGGTCGGTGAACGACTCGGTGAGCTGGAGCTCGCCGGTGACCGTGGCGCCCGCCGCGCGCAGCAGGTCGGTCACCGCGTCCCGGTCCTGCGGCTCGGCGCCGGCGGTGGTGACCAGCAGCACGGTCCGGTCCGCCAGCTGCCCCTTCACGGCCAGCGGTCCGACGGTGCTCGCGAACCGGTCCGCGTCGGCGAGCCGGGCGTCCAGGCCGTTGCGCTCGGACTGCAACGCGGCGACCTCCCGGCCCAGCTCGCCGTTGTCCTCGTTGAGCCCGGACAGCAGCCTGCCGCTGATCGCGGTCGAGCCGAGCACCACCCCCACGGCCAGCGCCAGGAACACCGCGGTGATGGAGACGATGTGGTAGCGCAGCGAGATCACCCGAACAACCCCCTGAACCAGTCGACGACGGAGCGGAACGCGTCGGCCGCGAGGTCCACGTAGACCTGGCCGACCCCGGACACCGCCAGCGCGGCCACCATCGCCGCCACCGCGGCCAGCACCAGCAGGACGATCAGCCCCGACGACACCCGGCCGCGGTGCAGGGTCGCGACGGCGTGCCCGTCGACCAGCTTGTTGCCGAGCTTGAGCCGGGTGAGGAACGTCGAGGGCGTGGACCCGGCGTTGCCCCGGTCCAGGAACTCCCGCAGGCCGGCCTGCAGGCCCACGGTCACCACCAGGGACGCGCCGTGCGCCTCGGCCAGCAGCAGGGCCAGGTCCTCGGAGTTGCCGCTCGCGGGGAACGTCACCGCGCCGATGCCCAGGTCCTGGATGCGCTCCAGGCCGGGCGCGTGGCCGTCGACCTGCGCCGGCACCACGACCTCCGAGCCGGACCGCAACGTCGCGGTGGCGATGGCGTCCGGGTCGCCGACGATGACGTCCGGGTCGAAGCCCGCCTCGTGCAGGGTGTCCGCGCCCGCGTCCACACCGATCAGCACCGGCCGGTGCTCGCGGATGTAGCGGCGCAGCTTGCGCAGCTCCTCGGCGTGCCGGGGACCGCCCGCGACGACCAGCACCTGCCGGTCGCGGATCGGCACGAGCAGCTCGGGCACGCCGATGCCGTCCAGCAGCAGCGCCCGTTCCCGGCGCAGGAACTCGATCGTGTTCGCCGAGAACGCCTCCAGCTGGGCGGCCATGCCCGCCTTGGCCTCGATCATCGCGTCGGCGATCGACTCGGCGTCCTGCGCGACGCCGCGCGCGACCTCCTTGTCGCCGACGAACACCGCGCCGTCGTGCAGCCGCAGCTTGGTGCCGTCCTTGATCTCGCGCAGCACCGCCGTGCCGACGCCGTCGACCAGCGGGACGCCCGCCTCGACCAGGAGCTCCGGGCCGAGGTTAGGGAACCGGCCGGAGATGGACGTCGACGCGTTGACCACGCCCACCACCCCCGCGTGCACGAGGGCCTCGGCGGTGCGGCGGTCGATGTCGACGTGGTCGAGGACCGCGACGTCACCGGGACTCAGCCGGCGCAGCAGGTCGCCCGAGCGGCGGTCGACGCGCGCCACACCGGTGACGCCTGGCAGTTCGTGGTGCGCGCGGCCGAGCAACCCGGAGAGCTTCATGAACCGATGGTGACTCACGTCGCGCGCGGTCGGCGGCCAACACGCCGAGCCGATCCGGGCTGGTCAGTGACACCACTAATCCACAGTGGACGGATTACCCCCGGTAGGGTGACGTCGTGGGTCGGTCGCCGGATCCGGCGCGCCGTGCGGTCGTGGCAGGTCGGCGAGGGGCGGCAGCTCGGCCACCGGTGGCGCCACGGGACCGGCCGGCGGGGCGGGGTCACCCGGTGGGACGTCGAGCTCGGACACGGGGATGGCGATGCCGAACGGCGGCGTGTCGTCGTCGTCCGCCACCTGGTACACCGACACCCCGGTGGGCCGCGGCACGCGGGCCGGCCAGTCGTGCGCCACCACCGCGCCGACGAGCATCGCCAGCGCCGCCGCGCCGATCAGCCACGTGCCCGTGCCGACGAACTCCTCGTGGGTGACCATGGGCGACGACATGTCGACGCTGAACAGCGTCCGCAACGTCTCCAGCGCGGTCCACAGCGTGCCGACGACCACCCCGACCGCCGCGAGCACGCCGAACCGGCCCACCGCCGCGAGCAGCGGCGAGCGCAGTTGCAGCAACGCGCCCACCGCGGCGAGGACGGCGGCGAAGACCAGGCCGTAGCCGTAGACGGGGAAGTCGAACTGGACGCCGCCCGCGTTGCCCGACGGCGGTTCCTCCACGTACTCCCAGCCGGAGAGCGCCATGAGCCGGCGGATCCCGTTGGGCACCGAGACGTCCATCCCCGGCCGCACGGAGGTCTCCACCCCGTACAGCGGGAACAACGAGCCCAACACCACCATGAGCGCGCCCGCGCCGATGGTCAGGACGACGAACGCGCGCCGGGTCATGTGGCCTTCTCCTCCGTGCTCGGTGGCGTGCCGCGGCCCGGCGGACCGACCACTCCACACCTACCAGCAAAGCCGGGACGGGCGCCGTCGCCAACGGCCGACCGGGTGCGGTTTCGCCCCCGGCCCGGCCTCGCCGTCACGGTCCTTCGACGCGGCGGTCGTCGTGTCGGGAGTCGTCGGGCCGGGAGTCCGGGAGCCGCGCGACCTCGACCTCGGCCACGGGGATGCCGAACGGCGGGGTGTCGGTGTCGTCCTCGACGCCGTCGACCCGGTAGACCACGGGCCCCTCAGGGCGTGGCTCGGGCCGCCGGGCGTGCAGCAGCACGACGCCGACCACGGCGACCACCACCGACGCGCCGAGCACCACGACGCCCTCGCCGACCGTCACCGCGAAGGGTTGCCCCTCGGGCTGCCGCGACGCGTTGCCGACGATGGCCACGACGTACGCGACCGCACTCGACACCGCCCCCACGAGCACGCCCGTGCCGCCGATCGCCAGGTAGCGGGAGGCCAGGCGCTGCGACTCCGGCAGGAACACCAGCGCCACCGCGATGCCCAGCAGCACGGCCGCCACGACGATCGGCACCCCGTACTGGGTGCTCTGCACGGTGCCGAAGTCCAGACCTTCCG
Source organism: Actinosynnema sp. NPDC049800 (assembly GCF_040656635.1). Classification (NCBI taxonomy): domain Bacteria; kingdom Bacillati; phylum Actinomycetota; class Actinomycetes; order Pseudonocardiales; family Pseudonocardiaceae; genus Actinosynnema; species Actinosynnema sp. NPDC049800. The sequence continues at coordinate 63,621 of NZ_JBFAMT010000050.1, forward strand.
GCACGTTGGCGAAGACGTGCTGCCACGAGGTCACGATGACCATCGGCGGCGCGCCCACCGACTCGCCGCCCTGCGTGAACAACGGCAGGAACGTGCCGATCACGGCCCCGACACCGGCCACCACCAGCAGGACCGCGCCGAGCAGCCGGCTGCTCACTTCTTCTTCGCCTTGCGCCGCACCACGGGCACGGTGTCCTTGTCGGCCTTCGCCGCCGCCAGCAGCTCCTCGGCGTGCGCGCGGCCGGTGTCGGTGGAATCCATGCCGGCGAGCATCCGGGCCAGCTCGACCACGCGCTGCGACTCGTCCAGCCTGCGCACGCCGCTGCGGGTCAGCACGCCGTCCGCGGTCTTGTCCACCACCAGGTGCCGGTCGGCGAACGCGGCGACCTGCGGCAGGTGCGTGACCACGATGACCTGGTGGCTGCGCGCCAACCGGGCGAGCCTGCGGCCCACCTCGACCGCCGCCCGGCCGCCGACACCGGCGTCGACCTCGTCGAACACCAGCGTGGGCACCGGGTCGGAGTGCGACAGCACGACCTCCAGCGCCAGCATCACCCGCGACAGCTCACCGCCGGACGCGCCCTTGTGCACCGGCAGCGCGGGCGCGCCGGGGTGCGCGATCAGCCGCAGCTCCACGTCGTCGACACCGCTGGCGCCGGCGTGCAGCAGCTGCGCGCCCACCTTCAACGCCTGCGGGTCGCCCTGCTCCGCCACCCTGGGCCGCACCGCGACCTCGACCGTGGCGTGCGGCATGGCCAGGCCGGTCAGCTCGTCCGACACCGCCTTGCCCAGCTCCTCGGCCGCGGCGACCCGTTCGGCGGTCACTTGCCCCGCGTAGGTGGCCAGCTCCACGGCCAGCTCGTCGCGCCGCGCGGCCAACGCCGCCAACGCCTCGTCCGACGTGTCGAGCCCGGCCAGCCGCGACGACGCGTCCCGAGCCCACGCGATCACGCCGTCCACGTCCGCGGCGTACTTGCGGGTCAACGACTTCAGCTCGGACTGGCGGGCGAGCACCTGCTCCAACCGCGCCGGGTCCGCGTCCAGGTGCTCCAGGTACGAGGCGATCTCCGCGCCGACGTCGGCGAGCAGCGTCTCCGCCTCCACCAGCCGCGGCTCCAGGTCGCGCAGCTTCGGGTCGTCCGACGCCGTCAGCCGCCGCCGCGCCTCGCCGATCAGGCCGAGCGCGCCGGGCACGTCCGGGTCGCCGTCGGGCGAGCCCGCCACCGCGTACTGCGCGCCCGAGGCGGCCTCGCGCAACTGGTCGGCGTCGGCGAGCCGGCGAGCCTCGGCGACCAGCTCCTCGTCCTCGCCGGGCTTGGGGTCGATCGAGCCGATCTCGGTCAGGCCGTGCCGCAGCATCTCGGCCTCGCGCGCCAGCTCGTGCGACCGCGCGGTGCGCTCGGTCAGCTCGGTCGCCACCCGCAGCCACTCGTCGCGGACCTTGCGGTAGGACCGCAGCGGCTCGGCGACCTCGTCACCGGCGAACCGGTCCAGCACGGAGCGCTGCTCGGCGGGCCGCAGCAGCCGCAGCTGGTCGTTCTGCCCGTGCACCGCGATCAGCTGCTCGGCCAGCTCGGACAGCACGCCGACCGGCACGGAGCGGCCGCCGAGGTGGGCCCGGGAACGCCCGTCCGCGCCGACGGTGCGGATCGCGATCACGCTGCCGTCGTCGTCGGGCTCGCCGCCGACCTCCTCGGCGACCTTCGCCGCCGGACTGCCCGCGGGCGCCTGGAACCGCCCCTCGACCACCGCCTTGTCCGCGCCGTTGCGCACGCGGGACGCCTCGGCCCGACCACCGCTCAGCAGGTGGAGCCCGGTCACGACCATCGTCTTGCCCGCGCCGGTCTCGCCCGTCACCACGGTGAAACCGGCATCGAGCTCAAGGGTGGCCTCGTCGATCACACCGAGGCCCTGGATGCGCATCTCGGCCAGCACGCACGGAACACTACTGGGCGACACAGACAAAGCGTGTGCTCGGGGGCGGGTGTCCCCGTGTCGATCAAGCCGGCCTCACTTGGCCGACGGACCCCGCCACCCCTGCACCGGCAGCTCGAACTTCTCCACCAGCCGGTCGGTGAACGGACCCGGCCGCAACCGGACCAGCCGCAACGGCGTGCGGCCGCCGACCACCTCGACCCGCGCCCCCGGCGGCAGGTTCACCGTGCGGCGACCGTCCGCGCACAGCACCGCCGGATGGCCCTCCGGGTCGACCTCCAGCGCCACCACGGACGCCGGCGACACCACCAGGGGCCGGGCGAACAGGGCGTGCGCGTTGCTCGGCACCACCAGCAGCGCCTGCACGTCCGGCCACACCACCGGGCCGCCCGCGGAGAACGCGTACGCCGTCGACCCGGTCGGGGTCGCCACCAGCACGCCGTCGCAGCCGAACGCCGACACCGGCCGCCCGTCCACCTCCACCACGACGTCCAGGATCCGTTCCCGGGTGCTCTTCTCCACGCTGGCCTCGTTGAGCGCCCACGTGCCCTCCAGCACCTCGCCGTCGACCGACGCGGTGATGTCGAGCGTCATCCGCTCCTCGACCTCGTAGTCCCGGTCGACGACGTGCTTGATCGCCTCGTACAGCGCGTCGGAGTCGGCCTCGGCCAGGAACCCGACCCGGCCCAGGTTCACCCCCAGCACCGGCACGCCCGCCGCCCGCGCCAGCTCGGCGGCGCGCAGCAGCGTGCCGTCGCCGCCGAGCACGAACACCAGCTCCGTGCCCTCGGCGGCCTTCTCGTCGGCGAGCACGACCTGCGTGAAGCACGACGGGTCCAGCTCCGGCGCCTCGTCCTCCAGCACCCGCAGCTTCACCCCGCCCGCCGCGAACCGGGCCGCGACCTCCTGCGCCACCAGCACGTTGCTGCGCCGTCCGGTGTGGACGACGAGCAGGATCTCCCTCGTCACTGGATCCGTCCTCACTGGGGACCTTCCGCTACGGCGGCGCGCACGAGCGCGGTGGCGTCCGCCGCGTCGAGGGGCTCGCCCCGGCGCAGCCAGACGAAGAACTCGACGTTGCCCGACGGACCGGGCAGCGGGCTCGCGGTGACGCCGCGCAGGCGCAGGCCGAGCCCGGCGGCGGACGCGACCACGTCCAGCACCGCCTCGGCCCGCAGCTCCGGGTCGCGCACCACACCGCCCGACCCGAGGCGTTCCTTCCCGACCTCGAACTGGGGTTTCACCATCGGCAGCAAGTCGCCCTCCTCGTCGAGGCACGCGGCCAGCGCCGGCAGCACCAGCCTCAACGAGATGAACGACAGATCGGCCACCACCAGTTCAACGGGACCGCCGATGTCCTCGGGCGTCAACGAACGCACGTTCGTCTTGTCCTTGACCACGACCCGGTCGTCGGTGCGCAACCGCCAGTCCAGCAGGCCCCGGCCGACGTCGGCCGCGACGACCTGGCGGGCGCCCGCGCGCAGCAGCACGTCGGTGAACCCGCCGGTGGACGCGCCCGCGTCCAAGCACCGCCTGCCCTTCACGTCGACCCCGTCGAACGCCTCCAGCGCGCCGACGAGCTTGTGCGCGCCCCGCGAGGCGTAGTTCGGGTCGTCGGTCTCGCGGACCACCAGCGCGGTGTCCAGCTCGACGGCGGTGGCGGGTTTCGTGGCCACGGTGCCGCGCACGGTCACCCGGCCCTCGGCGACGAGTTGGCTCGCGTGCTCCCGTGACCTGGCCAGCCCGCGGCGGACCAGTTCGGCGTCCAGCCGAGCCCTGCGCGGCACCGGTCAGACCTTGTCGATGGTGGACAACGCGGCCGTCAACGCCGTGTGCGCGTCGTCGAACCGGGCCACGTGCTCGACCACGTCCAGCGCGTCCAGCCCGTCGAGACCGGCCAGGGCGTCGTCGATCCCGGCCACGGGATCACGCGGCGGGCCGGGGAGGGGAACCTCGAAGCTCACAGGATTCAAGGTAGCCGATGGAGCACGGACAAGTCGGCAGCCACGTAGGTCGGCCGGCGGTCCGCCGGCAGCGCGTCCGCCTCGGCCTCGGTGGACACGCCGGTGAGCACCAGCAGCGAGTCCATGCCCGCGTTGACCGCGCCCGCGATGTCGGTGTCCAGCCGGTCGCCGACGACCAGCGGCCGTTGCGCGCCCGCCGACTTCGCCGCCTGCTCCAGCAGGGGCGTGGCCGGCTTGCCCGCCACCAGCGGTTCCGCGCCGGTCGCCGTCCGCAGCGCGGCGACCAGCGACCCGTTGCCGGGCAGCAGGCCGCGTTCGGTGGGCAGGGTGGCGTCCACGTTGCAGGCGATCCAGTGCGCGCCGCCCTGGCGGATCGCGACGCACGCCTCGGCCAGCTCGCGCCAGCCCAGGTCCTGCGACAGGCCCTGGACGACGGCTCGGGCGTGCTCGGCGGTGCGGGTGGGCCGGTACCCGCGCAGCCGCACCTGCTCGGCCAGCGCGTCCGTGCCGAGGACGAGAACGTGCTCGCCCTGCGGCACCAGGTCGAGCAGCATCGCCGCGCCCGCCTGGGCGCTCGTGCTGACCTCGTCCAGCGCGGCGTGGAAGCCGAGCTCGGTCAGGTGCTCGGCGACCGTCTCCGGCGACCGGGAGGCGTTGTTGGTGACGAACCTGATGCCGGTGCCGTGCTCGCGCGCGGCGGCCACGGCCTCGACCGCGCCGGGCACGGCCTCCTGCCCCCGGTAGACCGTGCCGTCGAGGTCGAGCAGCAGGGCGTCGTAGCGGTCCAGCAGCACAGGCGTCTCCGTTCAGGAGTTGTCCGGTCGGCAACAGTCTGAAGGCTCGACCCCGGGTGGGGCCGAGCCTTCAGCTGTGCTCTCCGTCATGTGACAGCGGTCTTGCCGGTCTCGCGGTGCGTCAGTCCTGCGGGCTGAGGTCGAACGCGCGCTCGGCGGCGTCGGTCTCGTTGTCGTCGTCGGCCTGGGCGGCGTTGAGGAACCACTTCACGGCTTCCTCGGTGCGGCCTGCGGCCTCCAGGTTGTCGGCGTAGGCGTAGAACAGGCGCGCGCTCCACGGGTCGCGCCGCTTCTCGTCCAGGTCGTCGCCCTGCAACGCCACCACGGCCGCGTCCAGCTGACCCATGTCCCGGCGGGCGCCGGCCGCGACGATCCGCAGCTCCACCGCCTCGTCCGGGGACAGCTGCGACACCTGCGCCTCGCGTGCCAGCTCGATGGCCCGCTCGGGACGACCCAGCGCCCGCTCGCAGTCGGCCATCACCGCGACGTGCCCGGTGCCGTGCGACATGCGCCGCGCGGTCCGCAGCTCGGACAACGCCTCGGCCCACTCGCCGGCGTGGTAGGCGGCCAGCCCGGCGGCCTCCCGGACCACCGCGACCCGCGCCGCCTTCGTCCGCGCGTACCGCGCGTGCTCCAGCGCCAACTCCGGCTCGCTGTCGATCAGCATGCCCGCCGCCGCCAGGTGCCGGCCCACGATCTCGGCCAGGCCCTTGGGCAACCCGCGCAGCTCCTGCTTCACCTCGGGGTCGAGGATGGAGATGTCGGCGTCCTCGGGCAGCTCCGGCGTCCGGGCCCGGGTGAACACGCGCTCCCCGGAGTCGCCCTCACCGGCTGCCACCGCCACCGACTCAGACTCATCGGACTCCGGCGCCTCGGACCGCGCAGCCGCCGACTCGGGCGCCTCCGCAGCCACGACAGCCGCCTCGTCATCGCCCTGGTCGTCGTCGCTCTCGTCGACGGCCTCGGACTTCTCGCCCGCCGCCTCGACCTCGGACTCGACCACGGCCTGCGCCGTCACAGACTCCCGGACCTCAACCGCGTCGTCCGCGACTGCCTCGACCGCCACCGCGTCGACCTCGACCGAGGTGTCCTCGGTGACCTGCTGCTCGTCGGCCTGCGCGACGCGCTCCTGGAACCGCGCGGCCCGATCACGGCTGCGCGAGTCCCGCTTGTCGCTGCCGGCGGGCCGGTCGTACCCGGTCTTGCCCTGCTCGGCCCGGTCCTGGCGAGGCTTCTCGTAGCGGGGCTTGTCGTGACCCGGCTTGTCGTAACGAGGCCGGTCATCCCGTCGCTGGTACCCGCTGCGGTCACCACTGGGCCGGTCGTCCCGACGGTGGTAACCGCCGCGCTCCCCACCCCGGTCGTCGCGACGCGGGTAGCCGGGGCGGTCGCCACCGGAACGGTCGTCACGGGGCCGGTACTCACGACGCTCGCCACCGCGCTCACCACCACGGTCATCACGCCGGGGGTAGCTGGGGCGGTCGCCGCCAGGACGGTCGTCCCGGCGCTGGTACCCACCACGATCGCCACTGGGCCGGTCGTCCCGACGCGGGTAGCTGGGACGCTCCCCGCCGCGGTCGTCCCGGCGCTGGTAACCGCCACGGTCAGCGCTCGGCCGGTCGTCCCGACGCGGGTAGCTCGGCCGGTCGCCACCGGCCCGGTCATCCCGACGCGGGTAGCCGGAACGCTCCCCACCCCGAGCACCGCCGGGCTTGTCGTCGCGCCGCTGGTAACCACCACGGTCGCCACCGGGGCGGTCATCCCGGCGCTGGTAACCGCCGCGGTCACCACCGGTCCGGTCACCGCCGGAGCGGTTCGGGCGGTCGCTGCCGTAACGGTCGTCCCGGCGCGGGTAGCTCGGGCGGTCGCCACCAGGCCGGTCGTCGCGGCGCTGGTACCCACCGCGATCGCCACCACGGTCACCGCCGGAGGAGCGGTCGTCGCGCCACTGGTAGCCACCACGGTCGCCACTGGGCCGGTCATCCCGACGCGGGTAGCTCGGGCGGTCGCCCCGGTCGCCCCCGCGGTCGGAACCGCGATCGTCGCGCCGGTCGTAGCGGGGACGCTCACCACGGCTGTCATCGCGCCGGAACCCGCCCCGGTCACCGGTGCGGTCGTCGCGACGTGGTGCGCCACCGCGGTCATCGCGGCGCGGGTAGCCGGGTCGGTCACCGGAATCCCGGCGGAAGCCGCCGCTCCGGTTGTCATCGCGTCGCGGAGCTGCGCCGCGGTCGTCACGCGGCTTGTCATAACGAGGCCGCTCGCCCCGGTTGTCATCCCGCCGGTCGCCACCGCGCGGCTTGTCGCCACTGGTGTACCGGTCGTTGCCCGGCCGGTCGTCCCGACGCGGGTAACCACCGGACGACCGCTCGCCCGATCCACGGGCGTCACGGCCACCACCGGTGGTCGGCTTACGAGTTCCCTGGGCACGGCCACCGTCATCGGATCGGCGCGGTCGGTCTCCCTGGCCACGCTGACGGTCGCCGGGTCGATCCCCGAACCTGGGCACTAGCTCCTCCTACTGTGGACACGCCGAAAGGGCTTGTGGTTTGGAGCACAAATCAATGTGCCCCCAACCACAAGCCCTTTCAGGGAAGAATGTTCGGCGGCGTCCTACTCTCCCACACCCTCACGAGTGCAGTACCATCGGCGCTGGAAGGCTTAACTACCGGGTTCGGAATGGGACCGGGTGT
>NZ_JBFAMT010000051.1:0-70727 GCF_040656635.1 Actinosynnema sp. NPDC049800
CCCCCCCCACCACCCCCCCCCCCCCGGGTCCCCCCCCCCCCCCGGGCCCCGGTAACGGGCCCCCCCCCCCACCCGCGGCTCGTCGCCCTTCGCATCACGACGCACAGCTCCCGAACGGCGGGCGGAAGCCCGCCGCTGGGTTATGACTTGGCGCTCAGAGACCGGTCCAGGTCGGGCTCCAGGTAGATCAGCCGGGCGGCCGGGACCTTGTCCCGGACGCGCTGCTCCGCGGCGTCGATGGCCTGGGCCACCTCGGTGATCGACAGCCCCGGGTTCAGCGCGATCTTCGCCGCCACCAGCAGCTCGTCCGGCCCGATGTACTGGGTCTTGATGTGGATGACGCGCTGCACCTGGCCCGACGCCAGCTCGTCCGTGATCAGGTCCAGCTCCGCCGGCGCCGCGCCCTCGCCGATCAGCAGCGACTTCATCTCCACGATCAGGATGACCGCGATCACGCCCAGCAGCACACCGATGCAGATCGTGCCGATGGCGTCCCACACCGGGTCGCCGGTCAAGGTCGACAGACCGACGCCCATCAGCGCCAGGACCAGGCCGAACAGCGCGCCCGCGTCCTCCAGCAGCACGACCGGCAGCTCCGGCACCTTCGACTGCCGGATGAACTGCCACCACGTGGCGTCGCCCTTGATCGCCCTGGACTCCACGATCGCGGTGCGGAAGCTGTAGGTCTCCAGGCCGATCGCGACGACCAGGATGATCACCGCGACGATCGGGCTGCTCAGCTCCTCGTGCGACTCCAGCTTGTGGATGCCCTCGTACAGGGCGAACACCGAGCCGAGGCTGAACAGCATCAACGCGACGATGAACGAGTAGAAGTACCGGTCCCGACCGAACCCGAACGGGTGGATCGGGGTGGCCTTGCGCCGCGCGGTCTTCTGCCCGAGCAGCAACAGGCCCTGGTTGGACGTGTCGGCCACCGAGTGCACCGACTCGGCGAGCATCGATGACGACCCGGTGATCAGGAAGCCCACGAACTTGGCCGCCGCGATCCCCGCATTGGCCACCAGTGCGGCGATGATCGCCTTGGTCCCGCCCCCTGCTGACACGGTTGCTCCCTTTGCGCCCAAGTCCGATTTGTCGGTGTGACCCTACTCAACGCCGGGCGTCGCCCGGAAAAGCTGGGTGTCGACGTCCGCCGTGACCACCACCGCCGGGTCGCGCGCGGGCAGCCACACGGACTGGCCGCGCGACAGCTCCACGGTCTCGTCGCCGCAGGTCAACCGCGCCCGGCCACGCGTGCAGAGCAGGATCTGCGGCCCGCTGTGGTCCACCCGGACCTCGACCGACGGCCCGACCTCGATCCGCGACAGCTCGAACTCCGGGCACGGCGTCCGGTACGCCCACAGCCCCGGCGCCGTCTCCGCGCCGGTCTGCACGGGCATGTCGCCGCACCCGAAGTCCAGCACGCGCATCAGCTCGGGCACGTCCACGTGCTTGGGCGTCAAACCGCAGCGCAGCACGTTGTCGGAGTTCGCCAGGATCTCCACGCCGGTGCCGTGCAGGTACGCGTGCAGGTTGCCGGCGGGCAGGTAGATCGCCTCGCCGGGCCGCAGCACGAGCCGGTTGAGCAGCAGCGCGGCCAGCACGCCCGCGTCACCGGGGTACGCCTCGCCCAGCTCCAGGATCGTGCGGCACTCCAGGTCGAACTCGCCGTGCTCCTTCACGTGCAGCACGCACGCGTCCAGCACCTGCGGCAGGAGCATGTCCAGCGCGGTCTGCGGCAGCGTGATGAGGGTGGTGAACATGGCGCGCAGGCCGTCGGCGTCCGGCTGGGCGGCCAGCAGCTCGGCGTACGGCGCGAAGTCCGGCGCGTCCAACGACCGCAGCAGCGCAACCGTGCGCGAGGGCTCGCGGAACCCCGCCAGCGCGTGGAACTCGGTCAACGCGCAGATCAGCTCGGGCTTGGCCGACGGGTCCTTGTAGTTGCGGATCGGCGAGTCCATCGGCACGCCCGCCGCGTCCTCGGCCGCGAAGCCGTTCGCCGCCTGCGCGGCCGACGGGTGCGCCTGCAGGCTCAGCGGCTCGTCCGCGGCCAGCACCTTGAGCAGGAACGGCAGCCTGCTGCCCCAGCGGTCGGCGTGGCGGGTGCCGAGCTGGCCGTCCGGGTCGTCGGCGAGCAGGTCGAGCAGCGACCGCGTCTCGCCGTCCGGCCCCACCACCCGTGACGGGTCCCCGGGATGGGCGCCCATCCACAGCTCGGCCTCGGGGTGCGGCGTCGGCACCTCCCTCCCGAGCATCTCGGCGATGGCGGTGCGTGATCCCCACGCGTACGCGCGCACCGCGTTGTGCAGCAGATCCACAGTCATCCCCTCACACGGCCGGCGCGTACAGCCCGGGTCCGCCCAGCGTTCCCGCCGCCAGACCCAGGTACAGCGCGGCCAGCTCGAACCGCAGGGCGAGCAGCGCGGCGCACAGGGCCTCGCCGCCGCTCACCTCCTCGGCCGGTTCGAGCACGTCGGCTCCGGACAAGGTCTCCATCGCGACCCGCCGGGCGAAATCGGCCTGCCCTCCCCGGCGCACGGCCACCAGCAGCACGCGGACCAGGCCGTCGTGCTCGTCGTCCGGGTCGGCGAACAGGTCCGCGCCGGACGTGCCGCGCACGGCCCGGCGGTGCAGCACCGACCGGGTCAGGGCCTGAGGATAGCCGGCCACGTCGCTCACGACGCCCGCGTAGGTCGCGAGCACGCCCGCGCCGTGCGCCGCCACCGCCGTGGCCAGGTCGTCCAGGCCCCACAGCAGCGGTGTGCGGTCGGCCACCCGCAGCGCGAGCGTCTTGGCCGGGTTGACGAACGACTCGTGCATCGGGTGGCACCGCTCGGCCTCGCGGTCCAGCTCGTCCGCGATGGCCTGCACGTCCACGTCGAGCAGCCCCAACGACTTCAGCGCCACCACCCACGCGGCGAAACCCCGGGCGAAGCCGAAGCCCTGCGGCACCGGCACCCGCGGCGGGATCAGCAGCGCGTGCTGCGCGGCGGACGCGGCCACCGGGCCGTCCGGCTCGGCGGTCAGCAGCACCCGCGCGCCGCGCCGGGCCGCCCGGTCGATCGACTCGGCCATCCGCACGTCGCCGGGGTCCTCGGTGTGCGCGAGGACCACGTCCAGCGCACCGACCCACGTCGGCACGTCGTCGGCGACCACGACCGGCACGGGGCAGCGCGTGCCCAGCAGCGCGGCCACCACCCCGGCGATGGCCTGGCCGACGCCCGGCCGCGTGACCAGCACCAACGCCCGCGGGCGTTCCTGGAACGTCCGCTCGACGCCGAGCTCGTCGGCCGCCTCGGCGGTGGCCCGGACCTGCGCGCCCGCCCGTGCGGCGGCGCGCAGCAGACCTTCCCGGTCGGCGTCGGTGAGCCGGGACTGGTCGTCGAGGAGGCTGTCGTCAAGCACCCGAGCTCACCCGGCCGTCGGCTCGACAGCCTCGTCCAGCAGCAGCACCGGGATGCCGTCCCGGACCGGGAACGACCGGCCGCACGAGGTGCAGGTCAGGTAGTCCGCGAGCGGGTCGGACGCGGTGCCCGCCTTCAGCGGCGCGTGCTCGGGGCACGGGCAGGCCAGGATCTCCAGCAACTGCGGGTCCAGTTGGACGGCCACGGCGCTCATCCCCTCACGATCGCCAGGACCTCGTCGCGCAGCGCCGCGACGGAGGCCGCGTCGGCGGCTTCGACGTTGAGCCGGAGCAGCGGCTCGGTGTTGGACGCACGGAGGTTGAACCACGAGCCGTCCGGCAGGCTCACCGTGAGGCCGTCCAGCTCGTCGAGCTCGACGCCCTCGCGACCGCCGAACTCGGCCTTGATCGCGGCCAGCCTGCCCTGCTGGTCGTCCACCGTGGAGTTGATCTCGCCGGACGCGGCGTACCGCGCGTAGTCGCTGGTCAGAGCGGACAGCGGGCCGTCCTGCTCGCCGAGCGCGGCCAGCACGTGCAGCGCGGCCAGCATGCCCGTGTCGGCACGCCAGAAGTCGCGGAAGTAGTAGTGCGCGGAGTGCTCGCCGCCGAAGATGGCGCCGGTCTTGGCCATCTCCTCCTTGATGAACGAGTGGCCGACGCGGGTGCGCACCGGCACGCCGCCGTGCTCGCGGACGATCTCCGGCACGCCGTGCGAGGTGATCAGGTTGTGGATGATCGTGCCGCCCGGGTCCTTGGCCAGCTCGCGCACCGCGACCAGGGCGGTGATGGCGGACGGCGACACCGGCTCGCCGCGCTCGTCGACCACGAAGCAGCGGTCCGCGTCACCGTCGAACGCGACACCCGCGTCGGCGCCCTCTTCCCGGACCCGCTTCTGCAGGTCCACGATGTTCTTCGGGTCCAGCGGGTTGGCCTCGTGGTTGGGGAAGTCGCCGTCGAGCTCGAAGTACATCGGCACGATCTCGATCGGCAGGCCCTCGAACACCTTCGGCACCGTGTGGCCGCCCATGCCGTTGCCCGCGTCCACCACGACCTTCAACGGCCGGCTGCCGCTCAGGTCGACCAGTTCCCGCAGGTAGGCGGCGTAGTCCGCGAGCATGTCCTGCTCGGTGACGGCGCCCTTCGCGACGCCCTCGGCGTCGGGCACGCCCTGCTCGGCGTCCTGGCGGATCTGGCCGAGGCCGCTGTCCTGGCCGACCGGCGCGGCGCCCGCGCGGCACAGCTTGATGCCGTTGTACTTGGCCGGGTTGTGGCTCGCGGTGAACATGGCGCCGGGCAGGTCGAGCTTGCCGGAGGCGAAGTACAGCATGTCGGTGCTGGCCAGACCGATGTTGACCACGTCGACGCCCTGCGCGGTGACACCCTCGGCGAACGCCGCGGCCAGGCCGGGCGAGGAGTCGCGCATGTCGTGCCCGATCACCACGGTCGGGCCACCGACCAGGCGGGCGAACGCCGCGCCGAAGTCGCGTACGACGTCGGCGTCGAGCTGTTCGCCGACGACACCGCGGATGTCGTAAGCCTTGACGATGCCGGACAGATCGCGCACGGCCACACTCCCAAGTTGGCTCTTGACACTGCCTTGGGAAGCCTACCGGCGCGCGCGTGAGCGTCGTGTCCGGTCGATGAGTCTTCGTTCAGTCTTCGTTCGGATCGGGCAGAACGCGCAGGTGACCGCGCCGGATCGTGCCGGCGGGCAGTTCCGGCAGCTCGACCTGCGGTGTGGCCCGGCCCGCTTCCCGGACGGCCTCGGCCAACGCGGTCAGGTCGTCCACGGTGGGTTCGGGGGCGCGGAACTCGCCCTGGTGCCGGACGACCTCCCAGCCGCGCGGCGCGGTGAGGCGCAGGGCGTGTTCTTCGCAGAGGTCGTAGGAGTGCGGTTCGGAGTACGTCGCCAGGGGTCCTACCACCGCCGTGGAGTCCGCATAGGCGTACGTGAGCGTGGCGACTGCCGGGTTCGCGCACCCGGTTCGCGAGCACCGTCTCACGCTCCGCACGGCGGGGACGATATCGCGTCCCGCGCGACGTGTGTTGGATTACCTCCGGCGCGGCGTTGGCGGTGGTGCCGCGGCGCGGCAAGTTGCCTGGTCGCGGAGGTCCGGCTGTACGGGGTCCACGGGTGGACAACTACCCTCTACCTCGTGGTGATGGCTCGGGGTTCACGGCGGCAGGGCACTCCGCGGCGACGCAACCGCGACCGGCACGGTCGGGGGCTGCGCGGTCCCCTCTACCCGGCCACGTTGCCGGCGGCCCGCAGCCGGGCGGAGCGGTTCGACGCGCTGGTGCTGGAGGCGTTGGAGCCGATCGAGGCGCGGTGGCGGACGGAGCTCACGCAGCTGGACGTCGCGGTGGACGACGTGCCGGACATCCAGTCGGACGACAACGGCGACGTGGTCGAGGACGGCAACGTGCCGCTGGCCCGCCTCGTGCCGGCCGGGGCCGACCGCCGGGCCCGGATCGTGCTCTACCGGCGGCCGCTGGAGGCGCGGGCCAAGGACGGCGCCGACCTGTCCGACCTGGTGCACGACGTGCTGGTCGAGCAGGTGGCCAACTACCTGGGCCTGGACCCGGACGTCATCGACGGCGACTGACCGCCTCCCGAACGTTCGACCCGGGGTACCTGGGCGTGTCCTGCGTTCAGGGCCCGGGTGTCGGACGCCCGGGTACCCCGAGGTCGGCGTTCAGGGGCGGCGGCGGGAGGGGATGGCGGTCAGGGCGGTGAAGAGCGCGGCGGCGGCCTGGAGCATCAGCAGGAGCTCGCGCAGGGTCGAGGACACCTCCACGCGGACCTCCGAGCCCGTGGTGGGCACCGTCACGCCGACCAGGTGGCCCCACGCCCGCACGACCGTCACCTCCCGCCCGTCCACCCACGCCCGCCAGCCCGGCTCCTCCTCCGCCGCCAGCACCAGCAGCCGCCCCTCCGGCCCCTCGGACACCTGAACGCCCACCTCCGGCGGCGCGGCCTCGACCGGGGCGATGCCGGGCGCGCCCAGCTCCACCGGCGGGTTGCCGCCCGTCCGGGCCCGCCGCGCCAGCTCCGGCGACAGCAGCACGGCGTTGCCCGCCGCCAGCTGCACCCGCAGCACCGGCCGCCCGTCCGACATCGCCGGCGTCACGGCCACCAGCTCGCCGACCGCGTCACGCACCCGCTGCGCCGTGCCCAGGTCCGGCGCGACCACGAACGCCACGCCCGCGGCCGCCGCCTGCGCCAACGCCACCCGCGCCGCCTCCGGCGACCCGCCGGTCAGGTCGCGCGACCACCGCTCCAGCCGCGCCACGGCCGTCGGCACGGGCACGAGGTCGTCGTCGCCGAACGCGGGCAGCCGCCCGGCCACCAGCCGCGTCGGCGTCCCCAGCACCAGCACCGACCGCCCGGTCCGCGGCAGCTCCTGCGCCAACGTCGACGGCAACCGCGCGCCGTCCGCCGTCAACGCGCCCGACCGCAGCCCGACGAACCCCGCGCACGCCAGCCCCACCACCGACAGCACCCCGATCACCGACACGACCCGCCGCACCGGCACCGTGCCGACGTCCCGCCGGAACGCCGACAGGACCACCCACAGCAACCCCCACCCGACCAGCACCAACGGCCCGCCGGTCCACCCGTGGGACGCGTCACCGCCGGGCAGCGGCGCCACCGGCACGGTCCGCAGCACGATCACCGCGAACCCGCCCAGCACCACCACCGCGAACCCCGCCAGCATCGACCGCGACGGCCGCAGCACCGCCGCCACCAGCGCGAACCCGACCACCACCACCCCGACGAACGGCAACGCGCCCGTACCGCCCGGCCGCAGCGACAGCAGGTCCAGCAGCCCCACGGCGGGCGACTCGACGAACGCGCCGACCCCGTGCAGCACGACGGTCGGGTGCTGCAGCACCACCGCAGGCCACGGCAGCAGCAACGCCATCGGCAGCAGCACGACCATGAACAGCGACGCCACCCGCCGCCGACCGTCACCGTGCCGCCCGGGCACCACCACGAACCCCACCAGCGCCGCCAACGCCACCAGCGCGTGCACGAACGGCGAGAACGCGCCCACCGCCGCCAACGCCAGCGCCGTCCCCGACGCCACCGGCAGCCACGACGCGCCCGCCCCACCCCGCAGCACGGACGCCACACCGGCGAACACCACCGGCGCGAGCACGTGCACCACGACGACGTCCAGCCGCCCCTGGCTCACCGCCGCCGTCGCTGCCGGCAGCAGCGCGTACGCCGCCGCCACCAGCGCGCGCACGGGCCGCCGCACCGGCATCCGCCGTGACGCCACGTACGCCAGCAGCCCGGCCAGCGGCGCGTCACCGATGAACAGCAACGCCACCAGGGACGCGGGCGAACCGACCAGCACGCCGACCGTCCCCAGCACGGCCAGCGCGGCCGGCGCGGGCGCGGTGGTCCCACCCGCCACCGGGTGCCACGCCGCCGCGTACGACGACCAGGTGCTCTCCAGGTCGCCGACCGGCAGCAGCCGACCGCCGCTCAGGTCGAGCCCGATCCGCGCCGCGTTCGCCAGGACGCCGAACACCGCCAGCCCCAGGACCAGCAACAACGGCGGTCCGAGCACCAACGACCACAGCACCCGCGCCCGGTCGACCTCCACGAACACGACACCCGGCGAGCCCGGACCGCGCGGCGACGGCGACGGGCGCGGACGGGGCGAGGGCCGCCGCCCGGACGGCGCGGACGCCTCCACCGGCACCGTCACCACGGGCCGGCGCAACCCGCCGGTCGCCCGCACGGGACGCCGCCGCGACAGCACGCCGGCCGGCAGCGCCGCCGGGCCGACCACCGGACGCTCCACTTCGGACGGGAGCGACCACGCGCCCGGCCGCGAGTCGTCCTCGGGCAACCGGCCCAGCGCCAGGTCCGCCTCGACGCGCCGCCGGACCAGCGCGGCCGACGCGGCGCGGATCGCGTTGCGAGAGCGGGTGATCCGGCTGGTGAACAGCCCGCGCACGACCCCGTGCGCCGGCCGTTCGGCACGGCCGGCCAGCAGCCCCGCCCGTCCGCTCAGCAGGTACCGCAGCGCGCCCAGCTCCGCGCGCGCGTCGGAAAAGCGGCGCAGCACCAAGAAGCCGAGGGCGCGCAGGACCGCGAGCACGGCGATCCGCGGCAGCCCCAGGACGAACGAGACCGTGCCGCAGTTGACCAGGAACGTGCGCAGCCCGTGCGCCCGGTCCACGCCGCGCGATGCCGGTCCGGGCCGGGCCGCCGCCGCGTCCAACCGCCGCGCGCCACGTCCCGCCGCCCGCGCGTGCCGCATCCGCGCCACCGGGACGGACAGCACGAGGTGCCCGGCGAGGTTGGCGCGCCAGCCGAAGTCGATGTCGTCGCGCAGCAACGGCATCGCGCGGTCGTAGCCGCCGAGCGACTCCCACGCCGTGCGGCGGATCAGCGACCCGGCCGACGGCACCGCCAACGCCTCGGTGCTCTGCTGGAACGAGCCGGCGAGCTCCACCCGGCCCATGCCGGTCTGCCGGTGGCCGGACGCGTCGGTCGACAGCCCCGCCTCCACCACCAGCCGCGGGTCGGTCCAGTCCAGGCTCAGCGGGCCGAGCACGGCCGCCGACGGCGACACCTCGGCCGCGGTCAGCAGCGCGGACAGGCAGTCCGGTTCCGGCGCGCAGTCGTCGTGCAGCAACCACAGCCACGCGCCCGGATCGCCCCACCGCTGCACGGCGTGCTCGACGGCGGCCTGCACGGCCGCGCCGAACCCGGTGCCGCGGGGCAGCGTGAGCACGCCGTCGATCACCCGATCGGGACCGGCGGCGGCTTCGGCCAGCAGCTTCGCGGTGCCGTCCGCGGAACCCGTGTCGACCGCGATCACGTGCCGCGGACGCGGCTGCTGGCGGCGCAGCGACGACAGCGCCGTGCCCAGCCACCGGTCGCCGTCGTGGCACACCAGCACCGCCAGCACGGGCGCGGTGCGCAGCCGCGGAGTGGCCCCGCTCGTCAAGTGCCGCTCCTAGGTTGCTCCGACTACGCCGTGGGACGACCACGGTAAGCCAGAGCGAACGCGCGAGCGATCACCCGTGCGCTTCGATCACACCGCGCGCTTTTTGAGCTTCCTCCGCTCGCGCTCGGACAGCCCGCCCCAAATGCCGAAGCGCTCGTCGTGCTGCAAGGCGTACTCCAGGCATTCGGAGCGCACCTCACAACCGAGGCAGATCCGCTTGGCCTCCCTGGTCGAGCCGCCCTTCTCCGGGAAGAACGCCTCGGGGTCGGTCTGCGCGCACAGGGCGCGCTCCTGCCAGTCCTGCTCATCGGCCGCGTCGAACAGGTCGAGTACGACCGGCTCCGGTGCCGGGACGTCCCCGTCCACGATGCGACCCCCGTCGAATTCCTGCATAGTCCGCCTCCTCGCCTTCCGCTCTCCCCGGTTGGCGGACACCACTCGCCGTCCCCACAACGACGAATGACACCGATGTGATTACACCTGTGTCACAACACGCGGTCAAGCGGAGTCCACAGGACGGGGGATATTCGCGCAGATGGCGCGAAAAGCCTTGACTAGCAGCACAGACGGTGATTGGGGCGGTGCGCCGAGCGATAACGGCTGCGCGGATGGCCTACCGGACGGGCTGTGAGCCACCGGTCCGGAGAGGCCACACTGGAAGCGTGAAGCGATCAGCGGTGCGTCCGAGTCCACTGTTCCTCAGCCTGCTCGCGGTGACGGTGGCAGGCGCCGTGCTGACCCTGTTCGACGACTCCACGGCCGCGGTGACCGCGGGCACGGTGCTGTTCGTGCTCGGCGGCTGGGCGGTTTCGCTGTGCCTGCACGAGTTCGGTCACGCGATCGTGGCCTACCGCGGCGGCGACTACGCCGTGCGGGCCAAGGGCTACCTGACGCTCGACATCCGCCGCTACACCGACCCGGTCTTCAGCATCGTGCTGCCGCTGGTGCTGCTGGCGTTCGGCGGAATCCCGCTGCCCGGCGGCGCGGTGTGGATCAACCACCACGCGTTGCGCGACAAGCGGGTGGAGTCGATGGTGTCGTTGGCCGGGCCGCTGAGCAACCTGGTGCTCGGGGTGCTGCTGTCGCTGTCGGTGATCCTTTTCACGCCGCCCGCGGGTTTGGCCGCCGCTTTGTCGTACCTGGCGGCCGTGCAGATCCTCGCGTTCGTGCTCAACATCCTGCCGATCCCGGGCCTGGACGGCTGGGGTGCGATCGAGCCTTACATGTCCTACTCGGCCCGGCAGTTCGGCGCGAAGGCGCGGATGTGGGCGCCGTTCGTGCTCTTCGCGGTGCTGATCGGGTTCCCGACCATCGGCCGGTTGTTCTTCGAGGCCGGGTACTCGGTGTTCGAGATGATCGGCGGCGACCGGTGGCTGGCCGCGCGCGGCCAGGGCACCTTCCTGTTCTGGCGGTGACGAGCGGTGGGAGGATGACGACTCGTGAAGGTCGTCGTACTGGTTGGCGGGGTTGGCGGGGCGCGGTTCCTGGTCGGGCTGAAGAGCCTGCTGGCCGGTCCGGAGCACGAGATCACCGCCGTGGTGAACACGGGTGACGACGTGTGGATGCACGGGTTGCGGATCTGTCCCGACCTGGACACCTGCATGTACACCCTCGGTGACGGGATCGACAAGGAGCGCGGCTGGGGACGTGCGAACGAGACGTGGTCGGCCAAGGAGGAGTTGGCCGCCTACGGCGCCGACCCGACGTGGTTCGGGCTCGGCGACCGGGACATCGCGACGCACCTGGTGCGCACCCGGATGCTGCGCGCGGGCTACCCGCTGTCGGCCGTGACGGAGGCGTTGTGCCACCGCTGGGAGCCGGGCGTGCGGCTGCTGCCGATGTCGGACGACCGGGTCGAGACCCACGTCGTGGTGACCACGGAGGAGAGCGAGCAGGCGATCCACTTCCAGGAGTGGTGGGTCAAGCACCGCGCCCAGCTGCCCGCGCGGTCGTTCGCGTCGGTCGGGGTGGAGACGGCGACGCCCGCCCCCGGTGTGCTGGACGCCGTCCGCGACGCCGACGCGGTGCTGATCGCGCCGTCCAACCCGGTGGTGAGCGTGAACACGATCCTCGGCGTGCCGGGGATGCGTGACGCGTTGCGCAAGACCGAGGCCGGTGTGGTGGGGCTGTCGCCGATCATCGGCGGCAAGCCTCTGCGCGGAATGGCCGACGCGTGCCTGTCGGCGATCGGCGTGGAGACCTCCGCCGAGGCCGTCGGCCGGTACTACGGGTCGCGCCGGACCACGGACAAGGGCGTGCTGGACGGGTGGCTCGTGCACACCGGCGACCGCTGCGACGTGCCGGGTGTCGCGGTGCGCGCGGTGCCGCTGCTGATGTCCGATGTGGACGCGACGGCGGCGATGGCGCGGGCGGCGCTGGAACTGGCCGGTGTCGACGTTGGCTGACCACGCGGCGTCCGCGCCGATCACGGTGTTGCCGGTGGCCGGGCTGCCGGAGTTCCGGCCCGGTGACGACCTGGCGTCCGCCATCGCGTCGGCCGCGCCTTGGTTGGCGGACGGCGACATCGTCGTCGTGACGTCCAAGGTGCTGTCCAAAGTAGAGGGTCGACTGGTGTCCGTGCCGGCCGACCCCGAGGCGCGCGACGCCGTGCGGCGGGAGTGGGTCGAGGCCGAGTCGGTGCGCGTGCTGGCGCGGCGCGGGCGGACGTTGATCACCGAGAACAAGCTCGGGGTCGTGCAGGCGGCCTCCGGCGTGGACGCCTCGAACGTGAACGGCGACGAGATCGCGTTGCTGCCGGTCGACCCGGACGGGTCCGCGGCGGCGTTGCGAGGGGCGTTGGCGGCGCGGATGGGCGTCTCGGTGGCGGTCGTGGTGACCGACACGATGGGCCGGGCGTGGCGGGTCGGTCAGACGGACGCCGCGATCGGGTCGTCCGGGCTGGCGGTGCTGCACCGGTACGGGGGTTCGGTCGACAGCTACGGGAACCCCCTGGTGGTGACCGAGGTCGCGGTGGCCGACGAGATCGCGGCGGCGGCCGACCTGGTGAAGGGCAAGCTGGGCGCGGTGCCGGTGGCGGTCGTGCGCGGGTTGCCGTTCACCGACGACGGGTCGACCGCGCGTGAGCTGACCCGGCCGGTGCCGGATGACATGTTCTGGCTGGGCACGGACGAGGCGCTGGCGCAGGGGCGGGCGGAGGCGGTGCTGCTGCGCCGTTCGGTGCGGTCGTTCTCCTCGGACCCGGTCCCGGCGGACGCCGTGCGGCGGGCCGTGGCGGCGGCGTTGACCGCGCCCGCGCCGCACCACACGCAGCCCGTGCGGTTCGTCCGGTTGACCGCTCGGCGGGACGTGCTGCTGGACGCGATGGCCGACCGGTGGCGCGCGGACCTCCGCGCCGACGGGTGGTCGGAGGAGCGGGTCGCGAAGCGGCTCGGGCGGGGTGACTTCCTGCGGAACGCGCCGGAGATCGTCGTGCCGTTCCTGGTGCGGACGGGGGCGCACTCGTACCCGGACGAGCGGCGTGCGGCGGCGGAGCGGACGATGTTCACGATCGCGGGCGGCGCGGCGGTGCAGGGGCTGCTGGTGGCGTTGGCCGCCGAGGGGCTCGGGTCGTGCTGGGTGTCGTCCACGATCTTCTGCGCGGACGTGGTGCGCGACGTGCTGGAGCTGCCGGCCGACTGGGAGCCGTTGGGCGCGGTGGCGGTCGGGCACCCGGAGGCGGAGCTGACGCCGCGCGGGCTGCCGGACCCGGGTGAGAGGTACCGGGAACTGTGAGCTCCGCCCTGCACGGGGACGCGGCGGCGACGTTGGGCGCTTGGCGTCCCGCCGACCGGGCGCAGGAGTCGCTGCGGCAGGCGTACCTGGGGTTCCTGGCGGCTCGGGAGGACGCGTGCGCGCGTTCGTGCGAGCCGGGGCACATCACGGCGTCGGCCCTGGTGGTGTCCTCGTCCGGGGACGCGACGTTGCTCACCCTGCACCCGCGGGTGGGCCGCTGGCTCCAGCTGGGCGGGCACTGCGAGGCGTCGGACACGACGCTGGCCGGTGCGGCGCTGCGCGAGGCGACGGAGGAGTCGGGCATCGCGGGCCTGCGCATCTCCCCGGCGCCGATCCACCTGGACGTGCACCCGATCACGTGCTCACTGGGCAAGCCGACCCGTCACTTCGACGTCCGCTTCCTGGTCCGCGCCCCTGAGGGGGCCGAACCGACCCGCAGCGCGGAATCGCTGGACCTGCGCTGGTGGCCGCTGACCGCCCTGCCACCGGACGTGGACGACCTGCACCCCATGATCACCGCCGCCCACCCCCACCTCTGATCCGCGAGTCGAACCCTCACGTCCCGCGTGAAGGTTCGACACGCGGAGGTCAGGTGTCGCCGTTGAGGCGTTGGGAGAGGCCGGGCGGGTGTTGGGGTTGGCCGCCGGCGAGGCGTTGGGACAGCGACGGGCGGGCGGTCGGGACCTGTTGGACGGTCGGGACCGGGCCCGGGGCGACGCGCAGCTCCGGTTCGGGTTCGGGCGCCGCTGGGGGCGGGGGCGGGGCGGGCTGACCTGCGGCGACGTGCGCCGCCAGGACCATGGTCGAGTCCGGGTCGTCGCCACGCGGGTCGACCGCGTTGACCACGGCTCGCGGTATCTGCTGGGTCGCCGACGAGTCCATGGGAGACGTCATGTTGTCCGGCGTCACGACGTGGCGGCCACGTGCACGAGCACGGGCCAGCGCCGCGTCGGCCCGAGCGCGGGGGTCCATCCGGATCTCTCCTGCGTGTGCCTTGGGCCGGCTGGGGTAACGCCGGCGGTGCCGATCGGTGACGCTCGTCGACACGGACCACCGCCCGTGCCTCCGGAGTGCTCGTGCCAGAGTATTCGCAAACTACAGGTGGAAGTAAGCGGAGGAGGAAAAACGGCATGTCGGAGCTGCAAGGCGCCGAGGCAGTGGTTCTGGTCGGGGGCAAGGGAACCCGGCTGCGACCACTGACCCTGTCCGCGCCCAAGCCCATGCTGCCGACCGCCGGGGTGCCGTTCCTCACCCACTTGCTGTCGCGGATCCGGGAAGCCGGCATGACGCACGTCGTGCTGGGCACGTCCTACAAGGCCGAGGTCTTCCAGGAGCACTTCGGCGACGGCGCGGCGCTCGGCCTGGAGCTGGAGTACGTGGTCGAGGACGTGCCGCTGGACACGGCGGGCGCGATCCGCAACGTCGCGCACAAGCTGCGCGAACGCGACGTGGTGGTGTTCAACGGCGACATCCTGTCGGGCGTCGACCTGCGCGCCGTCGTCGACACGCACCGCAAGGCCGAGGCCGACGCCACGCTGCACCTGGTCCGGGTGGACGACCCGCGCCGGTTCGGCTGCGTCCCGACGGACGACGACGGCCGCGTCACGGCGTTCCTGGAGAAGACGGAGGACCCGCCGACGAACCAGATCAACGCGGGCTGCTACGTGTTCCGGCGCGAGGTGATCGAGGGCATCCCCGCGGGTCGGCCGGTGTCGGTGGAGCGGGAGACGTTCCCGGGGCTCCTGGCGGCGGGCGCGCGCGTGCAGGGGTACGTCGACGCGTCGTACTGGCTGGACCTCGGCACGCCCGCCGCGTTCGTGCGGGGTTCGGCGGACCTGGTGCGCGGGGTCGCGCCCACCGCCGCGCTCTCGCTGCGGGGTGAGGCGGTCATCCTCGACGGCGCGGTGGTCGACGGGAGCGCCGTGGTCACGGGCGGCGCGACGATCGGCGCGAACTGCACGGTCGCGGCGGGCGCGGTGGTGGACGGCTCGGTGCTGTTCGACGGCGCGGTGGTCGGCGAGGGCGCGCGCGTGGAGCGCAGCGTCCTGGGGGCGAACTCGCTGGTGCAGGCCGGTGCGGTCGTGTCGGACGCGGTGATCGGTGACGACGCGGTCGTCGGCGCGCGGTGCGAGCTGATCAACG
The DNA here is from genome assembly GCF_040656635.1 of Actinosynnema sp. NPDC049800. Lineage (NCBI taxonomy): Bacteria > Bacillati > Actinomycetota > Actinomycetes > Pseudonocardiales > Pseudonocardiaceae > Actinosynnema > Actinosynnema sp. NPDC049800. Next base: position 15,250 of record NZ_JBFAMT010000051.1, read on the forward strand.
GCGCCCGCGTGTGGCCGGGTGTCGTGCTGCCGGAGGGCGGGGTGCGGTTCTCCGCCGATGTGTAGCCGAGGTGTAATGGCCCGTGATGCCGAGTAGGACGTGGACGCCGACGTTCCCGCTGGACGTCGGCGCGCTGCTGATGCCGTTGCGGCGGGGCGCGGGCGACCCCACGTTCCGCGCCGGCGCCGACGGCGTGTGGCTGGCCGCGAACACCCCGACCGGCCCGGGCACCCTGCGCGTGCGGGTCACCGACGTGGTGGAGGCCCACGCGTGGGGCGAGGGGGCGGACTGGCTGCTGGACGGCCTGCCCGCGCTGCTGGGAGCCGGTGACGACGACTCGGCGTTCGAGTGCCACCACCCGTTGGTCGCGGAGACGCGGCGACGACGTCCGGGCATCAGGCTCGGCACGACGGGCCGCGTGTGGGACGCGCTGCTGCCCTCGATCCTGGAGCAGAAGGTGACCGGCGTCGAGGCGTTCCGCTCCTACCGCGAGCTGGCGCGGCGGTTCGGCACGCCCGCGCCCGGCACGACGGGCCTCCAGGTGCCGCCGACGCCGCGGGCGATCTTGGGCATCACGGACTGGGAGTGGCACCGGGCGGGGGTCGACGGCGGGCGTCGCCGTGCCCTGATCGCGGCGGCCCAGGTGGCGCACCGGCTGGAGCGCGCGTCCGAACTGGGCGGCGAGGAAGGCCGCGACCTGCTCCGGAAGGTGCCGGGGATCGGGGTCTGGACGGCGGCCGAGGTCGCGCAGCGGGCCTGGGGCGACCCGGACGCGGTCAGCTTCGGCGACTACCACCTGGCCGGGATCGTCGGCTGGGCGCTGGTCGGCGAGGCCGTGGACGACGACGGCATGGCCGAACTCCTCGCCCCGTACGCGCCTCAACGCCACCGCGCCGTCCGCTACGTCCTGGCCTCCGGCGTCACCAAACCACGCCGGGGTCCCCGCTTCTCCCCCCGCGACTACCGCGCCATGTGACCGTCCGGACCGATCGACTCCAACGCCCGCTGCAACCGAACGGCCAGCTGCCGGTCGGACCGCCCGATCAACTCGACGTCGGCCTCCCCGAGCAGTTCCGGGACGTCGCGGAACACGTTCAGCAACCGGACGTCCAGGCCCAGGTCCGTGAAGCAGATCAGCACTTCGGCGACGAGTGGCAGGTCGTCGAGCACCTCGGAGACGGAGAACACGTACGCGATCAGGTCGACCGCGGCGCGGCGGGCCATCCCGGTCATCCGTATCAGGCGCAACGCGCAGGCGATCAACGACGCCGGTTCCGCCTCGGCCCTCGACCCGTACTGGGCCACCAGGTCGAGCAACTCGACCGTGGCCGCCTCGTCCCCGGCCAGGGAGGTGAAGAGCAACGTCCAGTAGCCCCGTTCGAGCCGGAACTCCCGGTCCCGCAGCGAGGACAAGGTGGTCGTGTAGGCGGCGACCCGCTCGGCTTCGTCGTCGGAGGTCAGCACGGTGAGCAGCAGGCGCGCGAACGAGTGGAACTCGCCCCGGTGCGGCACCAGCGAGTTCAGCGCGCGCTCCATCCAGGCGATGAGAGGTTCGAGGTTGTGCAGCGCATGTCCACCGGACCAGGTTGGGCGGAAGTCCTCCCACCGCTCCAACTCGTCGAGCAACGGCGGCAGGTGGGCGCCACGTGTGGCGGGGTCGAGACCGACCAACCACGCCATGTCGACCGGTGAGGACCACCCGCTCTCCCGCAGGACCACCGCGACGGTCGACTCGCCGTCCACGCGCAGGCGCTCGACGTCCAGCACCTCGATCAGCCTGGCCCACTCCTCCCCGTCGAGCTGTGACTGCCACAGCAGCGCCAGCGCCTGCCACTCGTCCCGGTCCAAGTCCGCCAACCGCCCGCCGACGACCACGGCGAGCACGACGAGGTTCGCCGTGTGCGCCGCGATGCGGCCGGCGATCGGCAGGACGCGCGGCACGTACTCGGGGTGGTCGACGCCCGGTGGCCGGTGCTGGGCCGTGCCGACCAGGTCGGTGAACAGCCGGTGCAGCGCCGCGCGGTCGGCTTCGGGGATGCCGTCGAACAGCTCCCGCAAGAACGAGACCACGGGCGCGCGGGTGGTGAGCGGCGCGAAGGACAGCACCGGCTCGAGCCAACCCGTGCCGGGTTCCTGACGCCCGTAACGCGACTTGGCCGCGCGCTCCCGGGCGAGCAGGTCGAGTGACACCCGGTGGACCAGGCGGGCCACCAGGTACTCGCCGAACGTCGCGTGCAGGAACTCGTAGGTCCGCAGGACCTGGCCGTCGTGCGCGGCGCGGGCGGCGTGGACGAAGAAGAACCGGCCGACCGCCAGCTGGGCCGAGCTGAGCCGGAGCCTGTCCCGCACGCCTCGCGCCCCGACGTGCAGCAGGGCGTTCAGGTCGTCGTCCAACTCGTTCTCGTCGACCCACTGCACGCCGCGGTTGAACATCGCGAAGGCGACCACCGACAGCCTGACCAGCTCCTCCTCCACGGCCTGGTCGACCTGGTCGTCCAACGCGCCGTGCAGGCTCTTGACGACCTCGCGCCGGGCGAACCTGGTCAGCAGCCGCTCGTACAGGCGGGCCTTGGCCAGTTCCGCCCCTTCGGTGTCGAGGGCGTTCCCGTCGGCGTTGTAGAGCGCCAGCATGAACAGCAGCAACGGCTGGCCGGCGAGGTCCGGGAACCGCAGTGCGACCTCGGGCGACAGCACGGCGCCGGGGTTGACCTCGTTCCACACCCCCAGCCAGCGGCGGACCTGGTCGTCGCCGAACGGCTCCAGCTTCAGCACCATGGTCGAGCCCGCGAACCGCGCGCGGTTGGCGACCGCGATGCGGCTGGTCACCACGACGATCACCGCTCGTCCCTGGTCGGACTCGCGGCGCTGGAAGTCGCGGACCCGCGCCAGGTAGTCCGACCTGCTCGTGCCGGTGGCCTGGAGCAGCTCGTCGAAGCCGTCCAGGAGCACCACCGGAACGGCGGGCGCCGCCGCGCGGGCCAGGTCGGGCCAGGTCAGCCGCTCGCCCGTGGCCCGCGTGATGGCGTCCTCGACCTGGTCCTGCAACGTCGCGTCGGCCGGCACGTCCCGCAGCACGACCCGGATCGGCAGGAAGTCCTCGGCCGGCAGCTGCGCGGCGAGCACCTTGGTCAGCAGCGACTTGCCCGCGCCCGGCTGCCCCAGCACGACCAGCGGCGCGGCGGTCGCCCGCGACGAGGTGAAGTAGCCGACCAGGTAGTCGTCCAGGTCGGTGCGGACCGGCTCGTCGGACCACCAGGCGTCCGCGCTGACGTCGTCGGCCGTGCCTGCTTCCGCGACCTTGAAGCGCGGCGACACGTACGCCTGGGCCAACGTCGGCAGGACCAGCCCGGACGGGACCTCGCCGTCGACGATCGGCCGGTCCAGCTCGGCGCGGCAGCTCCGGGCCAGGCCGGTGCGGCGGTCGTCCGGCGGCACCGCGCCCGCGAGCTGCGCCAACAGCCCCCGCATGTCCTCCAGGGCGTTTCGGACCTCGGCCCGGGTCGCCGCGTGCTCGATCCCGGAGGCCCACACCGCGAACTCGGGGCAGTCGACCGCCAGCTGCCGGTAGTGCGCCCGGTAGAGGGCCACGGCCCGGCTCGGCGCCTCCTGCACCTCCACGACGAACTCGTCGCGCCTGACCATGGGGACGTCACCCCAGGCCTCGAAGCCCGCGATGAAGTCGAGGAGCCTCCCCACCGTGACCATGTAGAAGGCCGACAGCTCGTTGGTGACGACCTCGGGAGGCTGTTCCGCGCCCGGCAGGGGGATCGTCGTGTCCAGCAGCCCTTCGACGACGCGGGCGTGCGGCGAAAGAGGCCGACCGACGCCGGCGAGGACCAGCTGCTCGTCCTTCGACAACGTGATCTCGAACGGCAGCTTCAACTCGTCCACGGCCTCGAAGAACGAGGTGACCACGAGGATGCCGTGGGCGGCTTCCAGCAACCGCGTCCGGTCGACCCGGTGCAGGCCCGACACCCGCTCGCGCACGGACGACAGCACCTGCTTGCCGACCCGCACGACCTCCGTGCGGGCGTCCAGCAGGTCGATCCCGCCCGTGGCCAGCACGGCCGCCGCCGAGGCGTGGTCCAGCAGCTTCACCAGACCGGTGTCGCCGCCGAGCAGCTTCACCGCGTCGCGGTAGGAGAAGGAGCGGCGCATCGGGACATCATCCACGGGAACGCCCCGTGGCAAGGGGCGATCAGCGGGTCATCAGGCGAAGCCGCAACGACAGACCTGCGCGCACGGCCAGCATCAGCGGCGCCCACTGCGGGCCGCGGTGGCGGTCGGCCAGGTAGCGGTACGCGCTGGAGTGGTGGGCGGCGAGCATGCGCTTGGACGCGCGCTTGGTCGAGTGGCCGCCGATGTGCACGACCTCCGCCTCCGGCACGTACACGTTCAGCCAGCCCGCGCGGCCGAGGCGGTCGCCGAGGTCCACGTCCTCGAAGTACATGAAGTACCGGGGGTCGAACCCGTCGACCGAGTCGAACGCCTCCCGCCGCAGCAGCAGGCACGAGCCGGACAGCCAGCCGGCCGTGCGCTCCTCCGGCGTCGCCGCCGCCTGCCGGTACTCCCGCGACCACGGGTTGGCCGGCCACACGACCGCGAACAACGCGTGCCCCAGCCCACGCCCCAACGACGGCAGCAGGCGTGCCGACGGGTACACCGCGCCGGACGGCTCCCGGATCAGCGGGCCGAACGCGCCGCCGCGGGGCCACCGCTTGGCGGCTTCCAGCAGCTTGTCCAGGCTGCCGACGCCCCAGGACAGGTCCGGGTTGGCGATCACGACCCACCCGACCGACGGCGGCAGGGACGCGACGCCCCGGTTCGCACCGGCGCCGTAGCCGAGGTTGCCCCCGGTCGGCACGAAGCTCACGTGCGGGTGCTCGGCGGCGGCGCGTTCGGGCACGCCGTCGGTGGACCCGTTGTCCGCCAGCACCACCGACACCGGTCGCGTGGTCGCCGCGGACAACGTGGACAGGAAGGTGTCCAGGGTCTCACCGGGCGAGTAGGTGACGGTCACCACCGCCAGCTCATCTCCGTAACGCGTCACGCCGGCCACCCTAGTGGTGGTGCGCGTGGTGCACGACGGCGTGCCCCTTGCCGCGCGAGATGAGCCACCGGTTCACCGGCACGGTCAGCACGAACGCCACCGCCAACGAGAACGCCAGCGCGCCCCAGAACAGCAGGCTGGCCACGCCGGCCTCCATCGCGCCGGGCACCACCAGCATGATCGCGTTGTCGACGACCTCCATCACCGCGATGGACACGGTGTCCGCGGCCAGCGCCACCTTCAGCGCCGCGCCGAAGCCCAGACCGGTCTTCAGCACGCCGCGCAGGGTCAGCGCGTAGCCGAAGAAGAACGCCAGCGCCACGGCCAGCACGACGGTGCCCCAGTTGGGCAGGCCGATCGCCGTGCCGATGACCATGCCGAGCACTTCGCCGATCGCACAGCCGGTGAGGCAGTGCAGTGTCGCCGATACCGCCATTGACCAGGATGCCTTCATGCGGGGGACTATACCCCCTAGGGGTATGAGAATTCCAGTGACGGCGGACTCGACCCTCCTCTGACGTCGGCCGCGTGCGCGACGAAGCGGCGTGGACGCCGACCGAGGTCACCCGTCCGTTCCTCGCCAGGGGGCTCGCGGAGAACACCGACCTGGGCTTCGACGTCGTCCGACCGCTGCTGGCCGGCGCCGACCGGCAGGTGCTGATGGCGCCGGCCGTACGCCGGGACCTGCCGCCTGACGCGGCGGGGACGCCGGCCGGCCACCCGGACGCCCAGGTCAGGGCCGAACTGGCGGGCAGCCTCGCCGCCCGGCACGCGTGGGCCCGCTTGGCCGAGGACGAGGACGTGCGCGTCCGTCGCGCGCTGGCGTCGAACGGCCTCCGGCACCGCAGGCAGGGCGACCCGTCCCTGCCGGAACCGGCCGCGCGGGAGCTGGTGCGCGACCCCGACGTCGAGGTGCGGCGCGAGACGGCCTCCTGGGGGCCGATCGAGGCCGTGCTCCACCTGGTCGACGACCCGTCGCCCAGGGTCCGCGGCGCGCTCGCCGGGCGTCGACTGCCGGGAGCCACCGCACGCGCCCTGCTCACCGACGTCGACCCGGAAGTCCGCGCGCGAGCCGTGCTCCCCGAGACGGTGCCGCCCGACCTGGTGAACGTCGTGCCGGCCGACCCACTCCTGCGCTCGACCGCCGCCAAGGAACTGCCGCTCACCGCGGAGTCGGCCGCCGAACTGGCGGCGGACCCCGACCCGTGGGTCCGGGAAGCGGTCGTGGGCAACCCCCACCTGCCGCCGGCGTTGTTGTCGCGGCTGGCCGACGACCCGCACGAGGACGTCCGGGCCGCGGTGATGCTCCACCCGGACCTGCCCACCGACGTGCGCACGAGGGTCGAGGCGTCGGTCGAACCGCAGGACTACCACCTCGCCCGCCGACTGATGCCCGACCAGGCACCGCTCGCCGTGCGCCTGGAACACGTGGACTCGCCGTTCGCCTTCTTCCGCCGGGCGGTGGCGCTGTCGTCGGACCTGCCGATCGACGCGGTGCGCCGGCTCGCCGCGGACCCCGACCACAGCGTGCGGCTGCTGCTGGCGGAGAACCACCCGGACGTTCCCGGCGACGTGGTGGCCGCGCTGATCCCCTGCGGGCACGCCACGTGGCAGCTGATCAAGCACCCGAACCTGACCGCGGAGGCGCTGACCGCGTTCGCCGAGGGCGACGACGACTACGCCAGGGCGCCTGCCGCGAGCAGTCCCCGCCTGCCCCTGCCGGTGCTCGTGCGCCTGCTCGACCACCCCCACCACAGCACCCGGATCACGGCTGCGCTCAACCCCGCGTTGCCCGAGCCCGAGCTGCGACGCCTGCTGTCCGGCAACGACGTCGGCCTGGTCACCGCGGCCGCGCGCAACCCGTCGATCCCGCCGGCCCTGGCCCGTCGGCTGGTCGAAGCGGTCCTGGCGTGAGTCAGCGCTGCCGGTGCGAGCGCGCCGCGCGCTCGTAGGCCAACCGGTGCCGGGCCGCGGACGTGGACCAGGAGAAGTCCTTCGCCCGCACGACCGCCGCCGCCGACAGCTCGGCGCGCCGGGCCGGGTCGTCGAGCAGCTCGCCGAGGGCCGCCGCGATGTCACCCGCGCCGACCCCGCAGTACGCCACCGCGTCGCCGCCCACCTCGGGCAGGCTCAGCCGCCGCGTCGTCAGCACGGCCGCGCCGCAGGCCATCGCCTCCAGCACGGGCAGCCCGAACCCCTCGCCGAGCGACGGGTAGGCCACCAGCTCCGCGCCGCCGAGGAAACCGGCCAGCGACGAGAACGGCAGGTAACCGGCCCGGATCACGCGGACCCGGTGCGGCACGGCGTCCAGCGCCCGTTCGACCTGGCTGTCCCAGCCGGGCTGGCCGGCGAGCACGAGCGCGGGCGGGTTCGGCCGGTCGCGGCACGCCTGCGCGAAACCGCGGATCAGGGCGGGCACGTTCTTCCGCGGCTCCAACGCGCCCAGGAACGCCACGTAGGGCGCGTCGCCCAGCGAGAGCATCCGGCGGACCGAGGCCACCTGCTCGGGCGTCGGCGGGTGGAACCGCTCGTTCTCCACGCCGTGCTGCGCGATGTGCAGCAACCGCCGGTCGGCGCCCGCCACCCGGGCCAGCTCGTCGGCGGTGGCCCGCGACGGCACGACGCACAGCGCGGCCCGCCGCAGCGACGCCCTGGTCCAGGCCCGGAAGAAGCGGGCCTTGACCGACGAGTGCAGCACCGCGTCGGTGAAGAAGGTCGCGTCGTGCAGCGTCACCACGGACGCCGCCCGGTTCGCCAGCGGCACGGTGTAGTGCGGCGAGTGCACGACCGCCACGCCGAGCCGGTTCGCGAGCCGCGGCAGGGTCGTCTGCTCCCACGTCAGCCGCGCGGTCCGGGTCGCCACCGCGTCCGCCGCCGGGATGACCCGCGAGTCGGGCGCCAGGGACGTGTAGAGCGCCGCGTCGCGGGGTTGGCACACCACGCTGAGCCGTGCGCCGTCCGCGTCCAGCGCGGCCACCAGGGAGTCCACGTACCGTCCGACGCCACCTCGGTCGGCTGGGACGGCGGTGGCGTCGATCAGCACGCTGGGTTCGACGGGTGACACGCGGTGAAGGGTACGGCGGGCGACCGACGGGTTGACCGGGAATGGTGCAAACGATTCAACGACGAAACAAGCCGACGTGGATCGCCCACACCGCACGCGCGGCGTTTTCCCAGGTGAACGCCTCGGCCCGCCGCCGACCCGCGGAGATCAGCCGTTCGGCCGCACCCGGATCCGAGAGCACCGAACGAAGTCCTGTGACGAGCGCCGCATTATCGCCGCGTGGCACGACCACCCCGGCGCCGCCCGCCACCTCGACCAGCGCGGGCGCGTCGGAGTGGACCACCGGCACTCCGGCCGCCATCGCCTCCACCACCGGCAGCCCGAACCCCTCGGCCAGGCTCGGCGCGGCCAGCACCGCCGCCCGCCGCAGCACGAACGCCAACCGCGCGTCGGTCAAGCGTCCCAGCAGGTGGACGTGCGGTGCGCGCAGGTCCACCCCGCCCCACCCCTGCGGCCCCACCACGACCAGTGGCACGCCCAGCTCCGCGGTCGCGGCCACCAGCAGGTCGAAACCCTTGCGCGGCTCGATCGTGCCGATCGCCAGCACGTACCGGGGCGGCACGTCCACCGGCTCCTCCGCCGGGAACTCCGTCACCCCGTTGCCCACCACGTGGACGGGCGCCGGTCCGGGCGCGTACCGCTCCAACTCCCGCGCGACGACCGACGTCGGCACCACGATCGCGCCCGCACGGGCCACCGCACGGCTGATCACGCGCTGGTGCCACGCCACCCCGCGCGGCGTCAGGGTCGACGGGTGCGTCCACGGCACGGTGTCGTGCACGGTCACCACCACCCGCCCGCGCGGCGGCGCGAACGGCGTGAACGCGTGCACCGAGTCGCCGCCCGGCCAGTACGGCACCCCCCGCTCCCACGCCGCGATCAGCGCACGTCGGGGCAACGGCAGCACGCGCGGACCCAGCACACCGGGGATCACGGCGGCCGAGGGGTCCGCGTGCCTGCTCACCACCCCCGTGACGGTCCACCCGGCGGGCGCGGTGGCGGCCAGCGCGGCGGCCAGCTCGCGCGTGTACCGGCCGGTGCCGCCGGGCACCGGCGCCAGCAACTGCTCGGTCAGCACAACGAGGTCGGGCACGTCGCGTACCGTCTCACGCCGTGCCGATCCCCAGCACGACGGTGGTCGTGGTGACGTGGCGTGGCCGCGAGCACATCACGGCGTGCCTCGACGCGCTCGCCCGCCAACGTCCACACCGGACACTCGTGGTCGACAACGCCTCCGACGACGGCACCGCCGACCTCGTCGCCGCGCACCCGAGCCGCCCGCAGACCCTGCGAATGCCGGTGAACCGCGGTTACGCGGGCGGCATCGCGGCGGCGTTGCCGGGGATCACCACCGAGTACGTGGCCTGGCTCAACGACGACGCGGAGCCCGAAGACGGCTGGCTCGCCGCCCTCGAAGACGCCCTGGACGCCACGCCCGACGCCGCCGCCGCGACCCCGTCCATGCTGCTGGCCGACGGCTCGACCCAGTCGGTCGGCGTCCGGCTCACCGCCGACGGGCACGGCGCCGACCTGGTCCTGGCCGGTCGCGACGTGTTCGGCTTCTGCGGCGGCGCGGCGCTGCTGCGGCGGGACGCGCTGGAGCGCGCGGGCGGCGTCCCGGCCGCGTTCTTCTGCTACTACGAGGACACCGACACGGCCTGGCGGCTCCGGCTGGCCGGGCACCGGGTGCTGTCCGTCGGCCCGGCCCGGGTCCGCCACCGGCACGGTGCCAGCACCGACCCCGGCTCCCGCCCGTTCCACCGCTGGAACGAGCGCAACCGGCTGCTGATGCTCCTGCGCTGCGCGCCCGCGGGCACGGCCCTGCGCGAACTGGCCAGGTTCGCGGCCATCACCGCCCTGCTGCCGACCCGCCGCGACCGGCCCGACGCGGCCAACTTCCACGTGCCGCTTCGCCTGCGCGTGCTGCTGGAAGTGCTGGCGAGAGCGCCGATCACGCTGATCCAGCGGTGGCGGATCGGCCGACGTGCGAGAGTGGACCGTCGCGTGGTGTGGCGGGAGTGGGCGGGCCGTTGAGGGAGCACCGGGGTGGTCGAGCGGGCACTGGTCAGGGTGTTCCGCGACCACGAGCCGGTCGGGGTCGGCTTCCTCGTCTCCGCCGACCTGGTCCTGACCTGCGCGCACGTCGTCGGTGACGCCCCGGCGGTCGAGCTGGACTTCCCGCTGCTCGGCGTGAGGGCGCGGGCCGAGGTGGTCCACCGCCCCGAGGACGTCGACCTGGTCGGCCTCCGCCTCGACCACACCCCGGCGGGCGCGCGGGCCGTGCGCGTGGTCGCCGAGAGCGATCTCCGCGACCACCGGGTGCGGACGTTCGGCGTGCCCGACCGCCGCCCGGACGGCGTGTGGTCGCAGGGCGTGGTGCGCGGCGCGATCGCCGGCGGGCGGATCCACGTCGAGGACGACCGCGCGCACGGCCTGCCGATGCTGCGCGGCTTCAGCGGCAGCCCGGTCATCGACGACGACCTGGGCGCGGTGGTCGGCATGGTCGTGGACGTGGAGGCCCGCCGCGAGCACCGCATCGGGTACGCCCTGTCCGGCGCGGTGCTGCACGACGCGTGGCCGGAGCTGTCCGCGATCGCCAACCAGCCGAGCCCGTTCCGCGGCCTGGAGCCGTTCCAGCCCGAGGACGCCGAGCACTTCTTCGGCCGCGCCGACCGCGCGCGCGAGCTGGCCGAGCAGCTGGACCGCGACGGCGTCCTGGTGGTCACCGGACCGTCCGGCTGCGGCAAGTCGTCCCTGGTCCTGGCCGGTCTGGCGGCGAAGCTGCCGCACGCGGTCGTGATCCGCCCGGCCGGTTCGCCGTGGGCCGCGGCGGCGGCCGCGCTGGGCGTCGAGGAGATCGACGCGGACCGCGCGGAGGACGTCGTCAACCGGCTCCTGGTGCGCGAGGACCTGCGCCGCCTCACGCTCGTGGTCGACCAGTTCGACGAGGCGCTGACCCGGTTCCCGGACGAGTCGGCGGACCTGCTCGACACCCTCCTCGGCATCGCGGACTCGCACCACCGCACCCCGCGCGTGGACGTCGTCGTCACGACCACGACCGAACCGCTCGACCGCCTCCTGGCCGATCCCCGGTTCGGCTCACGGCTGGCCGGCCGCACGGCCACCCTGGGCACGCCGAGCGTCGCCGAGCTGCGCGAGGTCGTCGAGGGCCCGCTCGCCGCACCCGGCCTGCCCGTGCTCCAGCAGGGCCTCGCCGACGCCCTGCTCGACGACCTCGCCGGCGAGCGCAACCCGTTGCCGCTGCTGGAGTTCACCCTGACCCTGCTGTGGGAGCGGCAGGAGCGGGGCGTGCTCACCCACCGGGCGTACCGGGACCTGGGCGGCGTCGCGGGCGCGGTGTCCACGTACGCCGAGCAGGTGTGGCGGCGGTTCGACCCGGACGAGGTGCGCCGCGTGCTCACCCAGCTGGTCAGCCCGCTGCCGGACGGCGGCTACCTGCGCCGGGCCGTGCCGCCGGACGAGCTCGGCCCGATCGCCCTGGAGCTGGCCCGCACCCGCCTGGTCACGCTCGGGCCGGACGCCGTGGAGCTGGTGCACGAGGCCCTGGTGCGGCACTGGGACCGGCTGCGCGGCTGGGTCGAGGAGGACCGGGAGTTCCGGCTCTGGCAGGACGAGGTCGACCGCCAGGCCACCCGCTGGCACGACCACCGCGAGCGGGCGTTGTTGTTGCGCGGCAACGCTTTGCGGCAGGCCTGGGCGATGGCGGCGCAACGCCGGGACGACGTGACCGGGCGGCAGCACGAGTTCGTGGCGGCGAGCGCGCGGGGCTACGCCATCGTGGTCGCGGCCCTGGCGCTGACCGCGGTCGTGGTGCTGGTCCTGACGTCCGGGGTCGCCTACACGGTGGTGCGGTTGATCAGCCAGCAGAACGCCGTCTCCGCGGCCAACGCGGCGGGCGCGCTGCTCACCAGGGCCCAGGAGAGCGACTTCGACCAGCGGGTCTTCGACGTCCTCCGGGCCCACCGCACGTCCGACACCCTGCACACCAGGCAGTCGCTGCGCTCGCTGTCCCGGTCCCTGCGCCACGCCGTGCTGCTGCTCGAACCGACCTCCGTGGTCAACGCCCGCGGCAGCCGGCTCGCCCGACAGCTGCCGGACGGCCGCGTCGAGCTGTGGGACCTCGCCGCCACCACCAAGGTCACCGTCGCGGGCACGCCGGGCGCCACCCTCACGTGGACCGGTGACGACGCGCTCGTCGTCACCGCCCCCGGACGGCCGCTGGTCGTGCTGGACGCCCGCACCGGCGACGTGGTGACCGAGGTGGAGGCCGACGCGGACCTGGTGTCCGGCGATCCGACCGGCCGCTACGTCGCCTACGCCGCCGAGGGTTCGACCGAGCTGCACGTGCTCGACCTGCGAGGCGAACCGACCACGCGCACCGCGCCGGGTCCGCTCGGCACCGACCCGCACGAGGTCGGGCTCGTCAGCGTGCTCGGCTCCGGCGAGGTGGTCGTGGACCACGGCTTGAGACGGCTCGCGCTGTCCACCTCCGGCTCCCGCGAGCTGTCGATGGGCTACACCGAGAACCTGGCGCAACGCCCCGAGCCGACCCGGACCGGGTGCGACGGCGCCCGGCTGGTGATGGAGGGCACGTCCACCGGCTCGGTGCTGGCCGAGGTGCGGCCGAGCGAGCAGGACTGCGCGTCCGGCGCGTTCAGCCCGGACGGCCGCGCGTTCGCCATGGTCTACGAGAACCCGTACATCAACCCGTCCATGCTCCAGTTCGGCGCGACCGACCCGAGCGGACCGCGCTACGTCGCCCAGGTGCCCAACGACGCACAGGTCACGCACGTCGAGGTCGAGCCGTCGGGGGCGCACCGGGTGCTCCTGGCCGTCGACAAGGCGGCGCTGGTGCTGCGGATACCGCCACCGGACGACCTGGACCGGGCGCTGGACACCGCCCACGACGCCCGGCTCACCCCCGACGGCGAGCACGTCGTGCTGACCGGGTCCGCCGTCGAGGTCTGGCACGTCGACAGCCGCACCCGGACCGGCCGGCTCGACCGCCCGGCGGAGGACGTCACGCTCGACTCGGCGACGGTGGCCGTGCCCGAGGACGGCGGCGCGATCACGCTGTGGAACCTGCCCGACCTCGCACCGCTCGGCCAGGTGCCCGGGGACGGCGAGGCGTGGCTGGGGTTCCTGGACGCGAACCGGCTGGCGGTCGTGCGCGGACAGGAGGTGGGCGTGTGGTCGGCCAGGACCGGTGAGCCGGTCGGCAAGCCGTTCACCGCGTCCGGCGCGACGCCGCTCACCGCCGTCGCGGTCGGCGACGACCAGCTCGCCGTGGTGAGCGGTGACAAGTGGGTGCGCCGGCACGCGATCGCGGACGGCGCGGAGGTGCCCGGCTCCGCGTTCCGGTTCGGCGGCTCCCCGACCGGCTCCCCCGTCGTGCCGCTCGCCGCGGCGGACGACCTGCTGGCCGTGCCGGAGGCCGACGGCGTCGAGGTGTGGGACCTGGACCGGGGAGAACGGCTGGACCGGCACGACGTGCCCGCCGACTACACCGTGTCGGCGCTGCGGTTCCGCGACGACACCGACGAGGTCGAGGTGACGCTGGACGGCCGCGACGGCGGTGGCCAGGCCGACGGCGGGGTGCAGGTGGAGCTGTGGACGCGGGACGTGCTGTGGGGCCTGCCGACGCTGCTGGGCCGCAGCGACGAGACCGTCGTGCGGCTGGACGTGCCCGCCGTGCCGGGCTACGCGAACGCGGGCGGCGAGTACGGCGGCCTGGAGTCCGGCGACCCGGACGCCTGGCGCGCCGCGGTGTGCGCGGTGGTGACGCGCAGCGAGCTGTCCGAGGACGGGGAACCACCGGCCGGGTCGTCCGACGACCCGGTCTGCTGAGAGAAGCCCAGGTGAAGGGGAACGCAGTGGCCGAGTACGTCGAGGTGCGCACGGAGGACGGCGAGCTGGTGCCGTTCGAGCTGGACGAGGAGTACGACGGCCCGGTGCGCGCGGGCCGCTGGAACCCGGTCGAGCGCGCCGAGGAGACGCTGGAGCACGGCATCGAGCGGGCCAAGAAGGTGGCCAGGTCGGTGGCCGCGAAGATCGGCAGCATGCCGTCGCCGCGACCGGACAAGGTGGCCGTGGAGATCGGCCTGAAGGTCAGCTCCAGCGCCGCGCTGGCCATCGCCAAGTCCTCCGCCGAGGCCCACGTCAAGATCACCGTCGAGTGGCACCGCGACAGCCTGCCCACCGAGGCCCCGCCCGAGGACAACGAGTCGAAGCCCGACCGGGGGCCCGACCAGGAGCCCGACGCCGAGCCCGGCACCGGGCCGGACGCCGAGGCGTAGGACACCTTGACCGAACGCTGCGGAGCGTGATGAGGCAGAGTTAGCCCGTGGAGCACGGAACCCTGCCTGACGTGTCGGTGGTCGTCGTCAACTACCGCGGCGCGGACGACACCGTCACCTGCCTGCGCGCGCTGTTCGGCGACCTCGACTACCCGGCGGAGAAACTCCAGGTCATCGTGGTCGACAACGCCTCGGGCGACGGCAGCGCGGACCGCATCCGGGCCGCCGCGCCGAACGCGGAGGTCGTCGAGGCCCCGGCCAACCTCGGCTTCGCGGGCGGCTGCAACCTGGGCGTGCGGGCCGCGCGCGGCTCGGTGGTCGCGTTCCTCAACAACGACGCCCGCCCCGACCCGCGCTGGCTGCGCGAGGCCGTGCGGGTGCTGCGCGCCGAGCCGACCGTCGGCGCGGTGGCGAGCAAGGTGCTCGACTGGGACGGCCGCGAGATCGACTTCGTGGACGGCGGCCTCACGTGGTTCGGCATGGGCTACAAGCGGCACGCGGGCCAACCCGACGACGGCTCCCACGACACACCGCGCGACGTGCTCTTCGGCACCGGCTCGGCGCTCGTGGCGCGGACCGCCGTGTTCCGCGAGCTGGGCGGGTTCGACGAGCGGTTCTTCATGTTCTACGAGGACGTCGACCTCGGCTGGCGGATGAACCTGCGCGGCTGGCGCGTCCGCTACGTGCCCACGTCCCTGACCTACCACAAGCACCACGCCTCGATGTCCACTGTGGACACCAGCCGTGAGCTGTACCTGTTGGAGCGCAACGCCCTCGCCGCGCTCTACAAGAACTTCTCCGACGAGACGCTGGCCAAGGTGCTGCCCGCCGCGCTGGCCCTGGTGGTACGCCGGGCCACCGCGCGCGGCGAGCTGGACGCCACCCAGCTGGAGATCACCCGCCGTCCCGAGAACCCGGCCAACGACCGCGCCCCGGTGCCGGTGTCGCGGCAGGCGCTGGCCGGGTTCCTGGCGATCGACCAGTTCGTGGAGCTGCTGCCGTCCCTGGCCGAGTCGCGCAAGGCCGAGCAGGCCGCGCGCCGGGTCACCGACACCGACCTGGTGCCGCTGATGCGCAAGGCGATGGAGCCCGCCTACCCCCTGCCCCGCTACCTGGCCGCGCACGACGTGCTGGTCGAGGTGTTCGGGTTGGAGGAGGTGTTCGGCCGGCCGCGCCGGGTGCTGGTGGTGACCGGCGACGCGCTCTCCGACCGGATGGCGGGCCCCGCGATCCGGGCCTGGAACATGGCCGACGTGCTCTCCGCCGAGCACGATGTCCGGCTGGTCACGATCAACGCGCTGTGCGACCCGCCCGAGTCGTCGTTCCCGGTGAGCCGCGCCGTGCCGCGCGAGCTGGTCGAGCACGCCAAGTGGGCCGACATCGTCGTGCTCCAGGGGCACGTGCTGGAGAACGTCGGCTTCCTCAAGGAGCCGGGCAACACCAAGATCGTCGTCTGCGACATCTACGACCCGATGCACCTGGAGCTGCTGGAGCAGGGCAAGGACTCGACCGACGAGCAGCGCTCGCTCGACCTGGTCGGCGTCACCAGGATCATCGACAACCAGCTGCGGCGCGGCGACTTCTTCCTGTGCGCCTCCGAGCGGCAGCGGCACTTCTGGCTCGGCCACCTGACCGCGATCGGCCGCCTCACGCCCGCGCTCTACGACAACGACCCCACCGTCCGCTCGCTGCTGGCCGAGGCGCCGTTCGGGC
This sequence comes from Actinosynnema sp. NPDC049800, assembly GCF_040656635.1. NCBI lineage: Bacteria > Bacillati > Actinomycetota > Actinomycetes > Pseudonocardiales > Pseudonocardiaceae > Actinosynnema > Actinosynnema sp. NPDC049800. The sequence goes on from NZ_JBFAMT010000051.1 coordinate 31,394, forward strand.
TGCCGGGCAAGCCGCCGCAGCGCACCGGGCCGGGGCTGCGCTCGACGCTGGGCATCGACGAGTCGGACAAGGTCGTGCTGTGGGCGGGCGGCGTCTACAGCTGGTTCGACCCGCTGACCCTGCTGCACGCCATGGACCGGCTGCGGACGCGCCGGTCGGACGCGCGGCTGGTGTTCCTGGGCATGAAGCACCCCAACCCCGAGGTGCCGGACATGGACATCGCCGGGCAGACCCGCGCGCTGGCCGGGCGGCTGGACCTCACGGGCTCGCACGTGTTCTTCAACGAGACCTGGGTGCCCTACCACGACCGGCAGAACTGGCTGCTCGACGCGAACGCCGGCGTGACCACGCACTACGAGCACGTGGAGACGACGTTCGCGTTCCGCACGCGGGTGCTGGACTACCTGTGGGCCGGGCTGCCGATCGTGACCACGGACGGCGACTCGTTCGCCGACCTGGTGCGCCGCGAGGACCTGGGCGTGGTGGTGCCGTCGGAGGACCCGGACGCGTTGGCCGACGCGTTGGAGAAGGTCATGTACGACACCGCTTTCGCCGCCGGGTGCGCGGAGCGGATCGCCGCCGTGCGGGAGCGCTACACCTGGGAGAACGTGCTCGCGCCGCTGACCGAGTTCTGCCGCAACCCGCGGCCCGCCGCCGACCGGCTGACCGGCACGTCGTTCATGGTGCCGAACCGGTCGCTCGGGCGGCTGGAGAAGGTGCAGCGGGACGTCGCGCTGGTCAAGGAGTACATGACCGCCGGCGGCGCCGGCGAGGTGGCCCGTCGCGCGACCGGCCGGGTGCTGAAGAAGTTGCGCGGCCGTGGCTAGGCCGCTGCGGGTGCTGATCGACGGCACCCCGCTGCTAGGGCAGCGGACCGGGATCGGCCGCTACACCGCGGCGTTGGCCGAGGAGCTGGCGTCGATGCTGGACGAGGTCGACGTGCGCGCGGTCGCGTTCACGTTGCGCGGGTGGCGCGCGCTGCGGACCGTGCTGCCGCACGACGTGGTGGCGCGCGGGCTGCCGGTGTCGGCGCGGCTGCTGCGGCAGTTCTGGCTGCGGATGCCGTTCCCGCCGGTGGAGTTCCTGGCCGGGCCGACGGACGTCATGCACGCGACCAACTTCATCCTGCCGCCGGCGCTGCGGGCGGGTGGCGTGACGACCATCCACGACCTGGCGTTCCTGGACACGCCCGGCGACCTGCCGCCGTCGGACCGCCGGCTGCCCGAGCTGGTGCACAAGTCGGCCACGCGGGCCGACGTGGTGTGCACGCCGACCCGTGCGGTGGCCGAGGTCGTGATGGAACGGCTCGGCGTGCCCGAGTCGAAGATCGTGGTGACGCCGCTCGGTGTCGACCCGGCGTGGTTCGCGGCCCGTTCGCCGTCGCCCGCGCTGCGCGCCCGACTGGGGTTGCCGTCGGAGTACTTGCTGTTCGTGGGTGCCGGCGGGCCGCGCAAGGGCCTGGGGACGTTGCTGACCGCGCACGCCGCCCGGCCGTCGTTGCCGCCGTTGGTGCTGGCCGGGCCGCACGTGGTCAGCTCCGACGACCGGGTGATGCGGACCGGCTACCTCAACGATGTCGATTTGAGGAGTGTCGTGGCGGGTGCGGCGGCGTTGGTGCTGCCGTCGCGCGACGAGGGCTTCGGGCTGCCCGTGCTGGAAGCTTTGGCGTGCAACGTGCCCGTGGTGTGCACGGACGTGCCGGCGTTGCGCGAGGTCGCCGGCGGGCACGCGACGCACGTGCCGGTGGGTGACGTGGAGGCGTTGGCGACGGCGATGGTGGAGGCGGTCGAGGCCCCGCCCACGCCCGCCGACCAGGCGGCACGGCGGACGCACGCGGCGGAGTTCACGTGGCGGCGGACGGCCGAGAAGACGTTGACGGCTTATCGGCGTGCCGCCGAGCGGTGACGGCCGCCGTGCAGTGGCAGCCGCTGAGGCGGACCGCGCCACGTGCGACGGGAGTCCACTGCTGACCGGTGTCGAGGCAGTCGTCGCACTCGTAGCCGGTCGGTTCGAGGATCTTCAGCTCGCGCCGGACGGCGTCGAGCAGCCGGTCCGCGGCGTTCGCGGTGAGGCCGAGCACGACCTGCCCCGGCGGTGGGCCGACGGAGAGGCACACCGTCCCGGTCTCGTCGTCCACCCACGCGCGCAGCGGCGTGTCTCCCCGGACGTAGGCCACGGCCACCTGATCAGCCACAACACCCTCCTCGATCGTGTGGAATTCGGTTCCGCTAGGTTGCTCGCACCCTGATCCGGACGCAAGCCTGATTGGAATCAAATTCCAATCTTCACTCGATCGAGGGACTCTGATGACTCCCAAGCAGCGCCGCCTGGCCCGCCGCCTCCGCCAGCTCCGGGTCAACTCGGGCACGTCGCTGGAGGACGCCGCCAACCACCTCGGGTGCAAGCAGCCCAAGATCACCAAGATCGAGATCTGCCAGCTGGGCGCGAAGCCCGAAGAGGTGCGGATGCTCTGCGAGCTGTACGGCGCGGGCCGGGCCACCGTCGAGAGCATGGTCGCCCTGGCCCGGACCGCCAAGACCCGTGGCTGGTACCAGGTCTACGACGAGTCGGCCAACCCCGAGAACATCGACTTCGTGGAGTTGGAGACCGACGCGGTGGCGGTGTCCAACTTCGAGATCGATCTCGTCCCCGGCCTGCTCCAGACCGAGGACTACGCCCGCGCTGTCATCCGCGCCGCCAACCCCGGCATCGGCAGCGGGGTCCTCGACCAGCGCGTCGAACTGCGCACCAAACGCCAGGACCGCGTGCTGGTCGGCGACTTGGCGGTGTGGGCGGTCATCACCGAAGATGCCCTGCTCCGCGCGATCGGCGGCCGGGACGTGCACATCGCCCAACTCTCACACCTGCTGGAGGCCGCCTCCCTGCCCAATGTGCAGTTCCAGGTCATCCCGAACCGCGCGGGCGAATACATCGCCATGGGTGTGCCCTTCTCCTGCTTCCGCTTCGACGACGGCTATGGCACGGTCGCGATCGATCACCTCACCGGCACTCTCTTCTTGGAAGAAGAAGCCGAGGTGGAGCGGTATAGGCTGGCGTTCCAGCATTTGTGCGGCACTGCGCTCAGTAAGCCGGACTCGCTGGCCCTGCTGCGGAAGTACGTCAAGGAGGAGCACAGCGAATGGGAGCGTCGGAGCTGACCTTCGGGACGTGGCGCAAGGCGAGTTACAGCGGCGGCAACTCGAACTGCGTCGAGGTGGCGCACTCCCCGACCGTCGTCGGCATCAGGGACAGCAAGTCGCCGGGCACGGGCACCCTCACCGTCTCCCGGTCCGCCTGGTTGGCGTTCCTGTCCGATACCGCCGCTACGAGTGCCCGGGTTGCCGGTCGGCCTGGGCGGGCTTGAGGACGCTCCACGAGATCTGCCGTGACCCGGTCACGGCACAGACGCGACGCAAGAACCGCTGCCGCTCGCCGTCAGGACGAGGCGCGGTCGCTTCAGGGGATCGCCCGAGCGCGGACATGGCGGAAAGGTTCTCGCACCGGTTGAGCGCAAAACCAGTGCGATAAACCTACTCCACCCCAACGGCCCAACCGACCCCTCCGGTGGTCACTCAGCGCGTCCACTGCGATGATGCCGGCCATGAGCTTCACGGCTGTGTGGCCGATCATGAAAGAGCGCGACGCCGACGCCGCCGACGAGATGACCGTCGGCACGCCGGAGGACGTCGACACCCTCCTGACCCGCTTGGCGGAACCCGGCGCGGGACCGGCCGTGATCGAGCACCAGGACCGCGAGCTGATCACCGACACCGAGGGCCTGCTCGGCGCGCCCGGCAGCGCCAAGATCCCGGACCACGACATGGCCGCCGCCATCCACCAGGGCTACGGCTACCTCACCTACGCCGACCCCGAGCACGACTACTCGACCCTGGCCGGCGACCCGGCCTCCCCCGAGTACCGCTCCGAGTACGTCGACTACCCGGCCGGCGCGGGCGTCCCGGTGGACGTCCTGGCGACCGCGCTGAAGGAGTTCCTGGCCACCGCCAAGCGCCCCGAGGGCGTCACCTGGCAGGCCGCCTAAGCGTCCCGGCGGCGGTCGCGGACCTCGGGGAGCGCTTCGAGGCCGGCGGACTTGTAGGTGGCGACGGCGCCGACGTTGGAGCTCGGGGTGCAGACCAGGACGCTCGACGAGCCCAGCTCACGCAGCGCGGCCGCCGCCGCGACCGTGATCGCCTTGCCGTAGCCGTGGCCCCGGTGGTCCGAGTGCACGCCCATCGGCTCGATCAACCCGGGCCGGCCCGGACCCGCCGACCACACCGTCACGGCGGCCACGGCGTTGCCCTGCTCGTCGTGCGCGACCAGGCACCGGGCGTCGGTGTAAGGCACTCCGGCGGCCATCGCGTGCCAGCGCTCGTCGGTGAACGTGGAACTGCTGAACGACGCCCGCTGCACGGCGGCCCGCACGTGCGCCCGCTCCGGTCCGATCACCTCGACCCGCACGCCCGGGTCCTCCACCGGCTCCGCCAGGTCACGCCGCAGCGGCGTCCACGGCTCGTCGGTGTCCCAGCCGGCCTCGGCCAGCAGGTCCTGGACCAGCGCGCTCCTCGGCGCCTCGACGTACACCTCGCCCGCGACCAGCACCCCGCGCTCGGGAGCGATCACGTCCTCGACCACCCGCCGGGCCAGCTCCTCGTCCTGGTGGGCGTCCGGCGCGATGGTCATCCGCAGCAGGTCCGGCGAGTCCAGCAGCCCGACGGCGAGGATCCGCCCGCCCCGGCTCCAGGTCCGCACGGCCGCCGCCGTCGCCTCCGCGCCGTACCGCCAGAACCAGCCGATGTCGCCGGGGTGCAGCTGCATCGGCGCGCCATCGTGCTGCCACTCGCGCAGCGCGTCCACCGCACCGGCCAGCCCGTCGACGGACGGCGTGCCCAACTCGATCGCCATGCCCCGCATCACACACCACCGCACCGACCGGCCGCACCCCGGTTTCAGGTCCGGTGGGACACCCAGATGTTCGGCTCGACGTACACGGCCACGTTCTGCGACGTCGAGACGAGCACCGGGGCGAGCGCGCCGGGCACGAGCACCGGCCCGTCCCGGTCGAACGGCAGCCCGGTCCACTCCCGCCAGCGCGCCAACGTCGCCTGCACGGTCGACGAGCACCACGCGACGCCCTCGACCCGTCCCCCGGCCCGCACGTGGGTCCGCAGCCACCGGTCCTCGCGCAGCCCGTCGGCACGGGTCCGCGCGGCGTACTCGTCCATCGGCACCTCGGGCTCGGTGGCCTTGTCCGGTGGCCGGAGCGGCACCAGGAGTTCGGCGAGCCCCGCCGCCGCGACCGCCGAACGCATCGCCGCCACGACCGCGCCGGACAGCCCGCGTCCCAGGTAGGCGGGGTCCACGGCGATCTCCAGCGCGCACGCGGTGTCGGGCTCGACGCCGTCCATCAGGTCCTCGGCCGCCCACACGGCCACCTGGTCCCACCCGCCGTCGGGGAACCGCTCCCGGGAGTCCCGGTCGGCCAGGAAGGCGACCATGATCCCCCGTGCCACGGGCCTGTCGCCGTCCAGCAGCGCCACCACCAGGTGCGGCCACCGCGCGGCGACCCGCCGTCCCCGCACGAGCAGGGACGCCAGGTCGCCCTGCATGAACCGGGGCGAGTCGGGCGGGTAGGGGATCCCGTAGACGGCGTCGGCCAGGTCGGGCCGCGAAGCGAGGGTGATCACGCGCACCCCCGCATCCTCCCCCCGTCTGGGAAACTGCGGGCCGTGACGACCACGGTCAGGGCAGCCGCGCGGGAGGACGTGCCCGCGCTCGTCCGCCTCCGCCTCGCGAACGCCGAGCAGCACGTCCGGCTCGACCCGGCCGTCTACCGGCTGCCCGAGGCCGACGTCGTCCGGCAGCACTTCGAGGACGTGCTCTCCGGCGGGTCGGACGTCCTGGTCCTCGTCGCGGACGTCGACGGCGAGGTCGCGGGCATGGCGGAAGTGGTGCCCCTGCCGGACCCGCCCGCGCACCAGATCGCGGTGCCGCGCCCGGCGGCCGACGTGCACACGGTCGTCCTGGACGCGCACCGCGGCCGGGGCGTCGGCAAGGCCCTGCTCGCCGGGGCGGAGCAAGCCGCCTCGGCACGCGGTGTGACCGTCCTCTACGCCGGCGTCCTGACGCTCAACGAGGACGCCGTCCGCTTCTACGCGTCGGCCGGGTACGGGCCTCGCGGCACGATGCTGCGCAAGGAACTGCCGGCCTGAACCGACGGCTCAGGGCACCGCGTTCGCCTTCACGGCCGCCGCCAACGCCTCCTGCCAGTGCCGCAGCGGGGTCAGGCCCGAGTCCTCCCAGGCCTTGTTGGACAGCACGGAGTACGCCGGGCGCGGGGCGGGGCGGGGGAAGTCGGCGGTCGTGCACGGGTGCACGCGGTTCGGGTCGAGGCCAAGTTCGGCGAAGATGGCGCGGGCGAAGCCGCACCACGTGGTCTCGCCGCCGCCGGTCGCGTGCAGCACCCGGGCGGGCGTGCCGCCCGACGTGACCGCGGCGGCCAGGTCCACCAGCCCGTGCGCCAGGTCGAGCGACCACGTCGGCGAGCCGATCTGGTCGTCCACAACGGACAGCGTGTCGTTCGTGGCGGCCAGGCGGGCCATGGTCTTCACGAAGTTGTTGCCGTGCTCGCCGTAGACCCACGCGGTGCGGACGACCCAGGAACGGTCCCATGTGGACAGCACGTTGCGCTCGCCGTCGAGCTTCGTGCGGCCGTAGACGGACTTCGGCCCGGTCTCGTCGGTCGGCTCGTACGGCCGCGTGCCGTCGCCGGGGAACACGTAGTCCGTGGAGACGTGCAGCAGCGGCACGTTGTGCTCGCGGCAGCTCGTGGCCAGGTTCGCGGGCCCGACCGCGTTGACCTCCGCGGCCCGGTCGACGTCGGTCTCCGCCGCGTCCACCGCCGTGTAGGCCGCCGCGTTCACGACCACCGGCCGGAACCCCGCGTCACGGGCGCTCGCGGCGAACACCGCCACCGCGTCCGCCACCGCCGAGGCGTCGGTCAGGTCGAGCTCGGCCGACGACGGCGCGTGCACGAGGCCGTCGCCGGGCGCCGCCGTCACCAGGTCCCGCCCGAGCTGGCCGCGGCCACCGGGCACGAGGAGTGCGAGCGCCATCAGCCGGCCAGCGCCGCGCGCTGCTTGAGCGGCTCCCACCACGACCGGTTGTCCCGGTACCAGCGCACGGTCGAGGCCAGGCCCTCGGCGAAGTCGACCCGCGGCGCGTAGCCCAGCTCGGTGCTGATCTTGGTGATGTCCACCGAGTAGCGCCGGTCGTGGCCCTTGCGGTCGGTGACGGGCTCGACGAACGAGTCCCAGTCACGCCCCGTGGCCTCCAGCAGGCGCTCGGTCAGCTCGCGGTTGGTCAGCTCCGTGCCGCCGCCGATGTTGTAGATCTCACCGGCGCGCCCGCCCTCCAGCACGAGCTGGATGCCGTGGCAGTGGTCGTCCACGTGCAGCCAGTCGCGGACGTTGAGGCCGTCGCCGTACAGCGGCACCTTCCTGCCGTCGACCAGGTTGGTCACGAACAGCGGGATGACCTTCTCGGGGAACTGGTACGGACCGTAGTTGTTCGAGCACCGGGTGATGCTCACCGGCAGCCCGTGGGTGCGGAAGAACGACCGCGCCAGCAGGTCCGACGACGCCTTGGACGCCGAGTAGGGCGAGTTCGGCTCCAGGATGTGGTCCTCGGTCCAGGAACCCTCTTCGATCGTGCCGTAGACCTCGTCGGTCGAGACGTGCACGAACTTCTCCACACCGGCCTCCAGCGCGCCCTGCAGCAGCGTCTGGGTGCCGAGCACGTTGGTCAGCACGAAGTCGGCCGAGCCGGAGATCGAGCGGTCCACATGGGACTCGGCGGCGAAGTGCACCACCACGTCCGTCCGGCCCATCAGGTCGGCGACCAGCTCGCGGTCGCAGATGTCGCCCCGGACGAAGGTCAGCCTCGGGCTGTCCGCGACCGGCGCCAGGTTCGCCTCGTTGCCGGCGTAGGTGAGCTTGTCCAGCACCACCACCTCGGCATCGGCGTAGGCCGGGTACGCGCCGGCCACCATCTCCCGCACGTAGTGCGAACCGATGAACCCGGCCCCACCCGTTACCAGTACCCGCATGCTCAGTGTCCTCCTGAAGGCGGTTGCTCATCGCAGTCTGTCACGAGTGCCATTCGTGCAACCCACCTGGTTGTTACAGCGTCTCCCGTATAAGAGGAATGTCCGGCGCGGCCAACCTCCGCGCCAGTAATGTCGACCAGGCACGCCTGAGCGCACGGGGGAGGCAGGCAGTGGACTCCAGTCCGCCAGGAACAGCCGGTGGATCGGCTGCACTGCGTGCACTCGCGATCACCGCGCGTTCACTGCTGGCGCTGGTCTCGGCGGCTGTGCTCGTCGTCACGTGGTACGGCTGGTACTACCTCAGCGACATCGACGATGACATCACGACGACCGACGTCATCGCGTCCTCGGTGACCGAGGACGCCGACGGCGTGCCCCGCAGGCCGCTCGACGGCGCGGTCGACATCCTGCTGGTCGGGGTCGACAGCCGCACCGACGCGCAGGGCAACCCGCTGTCGGACGAGGTGTTGGCGCTGCTCAACGGCGGTGTGGCGGACGGCACGCAGAACACCGACACGATGATCCTGGTGCACATCCCCCAGGACGGCACGCGTGCGGTGGCCATCTCGTTCCCGCGTGACGCGTACGTGGAGATCGCGGACGGGTTCGGCAAGCACAAGCTGAACTCCGCGCTGGCCAGGCAGAAGAACGACAAGGCGCAGGAGCTGCGCGACAAGGGCGTGACCGACGAGGCCCGCATCGAGCTGGAGTCGACGCTGGCCGGCCGCAAGACGCTGATCAAGACGATCGAGGGGCTGACCGGCGGCTCCGTCACCGTCGACCGGTATGCCGAAGTCAACCTGGCCAGCTTCTACGAGGTGACGAAGGCGCTCGGCGGCGTCGAGGTGTGCCTGAACGAGGCCACCAGCGACCGCGACTCGGGCGCGGACTTCCCGGCCGGGCGGCAGACCATCGAGGGCGCCAAGGCGCTGTCGTTCGTCCGCCAGCGCGGCGGGCTGCCCGGCGGCGACCTGGACCGGATCGTGCGGCAGCAGGTGTTCATCGGCGCGTTGGCCCGCAAGGTGCTCTCCACGGGCACGCTGACCGACTTCGACCAGCTCGACCGGCTCGTGACGGCGGTGAAGAAGTCCGTCGTGCTGAGCGAGGGGTGGAACATCACCGAGTTCGCCACCCAGATGCAGGGCCTCGTGGGCGGCAACATCCAGTTCCGCACGATCCCGGTGGGCGACCCGATGGACACGTGGAGCGACGGCAACGTGCTGCCGGTCGACCCCGCGCGGGTGCGCCAGTTCATCAAGGGCCTGGCGACCGACAACGACCCGTCGAAGGCGCCCGCCACGACCACGACGCCGTCCGGGCCGCCGCCCTCGGCGATCACCGTGCACGTCTACAACTCCGCCGGGGTGAACCGGCTCGCCGCGAGCGTGCTGGACATGTTGGTGGAGAAGGGTTTCAAGCGCGGTCGGGCGGACTCCGGGGCGTACGCGGAGACGACGTCCGTGCGGTACGCGCCGGGTGAGCGGGCGAGCGCCGACAAGGTGATCTCGGCCCTGACCGGTAACGCCGAGGCCATCGAGGACGACTCCGTGCCCAGGGGGCAGGTTCTCGTGTACGCCGGCGCCGACTACGCGCCGCCGGACCAGTCCGACCCGGCGTCGGTCGGCGTGCCGGGCACGGACAGCCCGCCCTCGACGAGCTCGACCCCGCCGATCACCGCCGACGGTGTGGTCTGCGTCAACTGAGCACCACCTCCCGGTGAATCCGGACGTCCGACCGGCCGAGGGTGGTTAGCCTGGTCGGACACCCATTCGTAGGAGGAGCGCCGGTGAGGGCTGCGGTGATCGCGGGACGCGTGCTCGTCGCGCTGCTGTCCGCGGCCGTGCTGGCGGCGTCCGGGTACGGCTGGTCGACGTTGCAGCGCGTGCAGGAGAGCGTGAACACGACCGACGTGCTGACCGCGCTGTCGGACGTGCCGAACGCGCCGCCCGCGGCCGACGGCGCGACCGACATCCTGCTGGTCGGCAGCGACAGCCGCACCGACGCCCAGGGCGTGCCGCTGCCGGAGCACGTGCTGCGGAAGCTGCGCACGGAGGCGACGGACACCCTCAACACGGACACGATCATCGTGATGCGCGTGCCGCACGACGGCAGCAAGGCGCACGCCGTGTCCATCCCCCGGGACACCTACGTGCCGATCCCGGAGGTCGGCGAGGAGAAGATCAACTCGGCGTACGGGCTGACCAAGTTCTTCACCATGGAGCGGCTGGCGGCGTCGGGCATGTCCGACCTGACCGAGCGCTCCAAGGCGGGCGACCAGGCCGGGCGGCGGGCGTTGGTGCAGGTGGTGCAGGAGCTGACCGGCGTGCGGGTCGACCACTACGCGGAGATCAACCTCTACGGGTTCTACCTGCTCACCGAGGTGATCGGCGGCGTGGAGGTGTGCCTGAAGCAGGGCACGTCGGACCCGGACTCGGGCGCGAACTTCCGCGCGGGCGTGCAGACGATCTCGGGCGGGGACGCGCTGGCGTTCGTGCGCCAGCGCAAGGGCATCCCGAACGGCGACCTGGGCCGGATCACCCGGCAGCAGGTGTTCATGTCGGCGGCGATGTCGAAGCTGCTGTCGGCGGGGACGCTGGCGGACCCGACGCGGCTGTCCGGGCTGCTGGACGCGGTGAACAAGTCGATCGTGGTGGACGAGGCCCTGGATTTGGCGAAGTTCGCCGGTCAGGCGCGCGGGCTGGCCGGCGGGAACGTCGAGTTCGCGACCATCCCGGTGACCGGCGTCGGCGCGCGCAACGACCGCGGCCAGAGCATCGTGACCGTGGACCCGGCGCAGGTGAAGGCGTTCGTGGCGGAGTTGTTGGGCGAGAAGACGCCCGCGCCGGCCCCGCCCCCGACCTCGGCTGCCCCTCCGGCCACCGGGACTTCGACCACGGCCGGCGCTCCGCCCACCCAGCGCCTCGCGGGCGACCGCCTGGTGAGCCTGGACGGCCCCCGCCACCGCGTCGTCCAGGCCGGCCCGGTCTGCGTCGACTGACCGGCCCGCGTCGGCTGACGGCCCGCGTCGACTGACGGCCCGCGTCGACTGACCGGCCTGCGTCGGCTGACGGCCCGCGTCGACTGACGGCCCGCGTCGACTGACCGGCCTGCGTCGGCTGACGGCCCGCGTCGACTGACGGCCCGCGTCGGCTGACCGGCCTGCGTCGGCTGACGGCCGATTCGTTCAAGACCCGCGGGCGGCGCAGGTGCCAGCATCGTCGGCATGGACCTCGCCCGCGCACACGCGTTCCTGGACACGCACGCCCGGCTGCTCGAACGACGGCTCGCCCTCCTGTGGTCCCGGCCCGACCCGGTCGCGGCGGTCGCGGTCGTGGACGCGCTGGCGGGCTACCGCAACGCAGACGGCGGGCTGGGCCACGCGCTGGAACCGGACGTCCGCGCGCCGCACAGCCAGCCGCTGGCCGTCGACTTCGCGCTCGGCGTGCTCGGGCAGGTGCTGGACTCGCCCGCCGCGGCCGACGCCGTGGTGCGGGAGAAGGTCGCCGGGTTCGCCGGGAGCCTGGTGCCGTACCTCGACTCGGTGACCTCCCCCGAGGGCGGGCTGCCGATCGTGCTGCCCGACATCGCCGATCACGCCCGCGCCGAGCACTGGGGCGACGGCCGGTTCCCGGTCGGCCTCAACCCGACGGCGGGCATCGTCGCGGGGCTGCGCAAGGCCGGCGTGTCCGCCGCGTGGGTCGACTCCGCCGACGAGTTCTGCCGCGTGCGGATCGAGGCGCTGTCCGGCGACGTCGACGCGCACACGGCGGTCAACGTGCTGCACTTCCTGGCGACCACCCCGGACCGGGAGTGGGCCGGTCGGCACGGGCTGTCGGTCGAGGATCTGAGCCTGTTCCACCTCTACCCCGGCGAGGGCTACGGCCTGACCCCGTTGGACTTCGCGCCGCTGCCGACCGACCCGCTGCGCGCCCTCTTCCCGGCCGACGCGATCACCGCCCACCTGACCGCGCTCGCCGCCGCCCAGTGCGAGGACGGCGGCTGGCCGGTGACCTGGCGGCCACCGGGCCCGGCCGCCGCGCTGGAGTGGCGCGGCATCGTCACCGCCAACGCCCTCCGCGTCCTGACCGCCGACTGACCCGGTGCTCGGGGCGATGGGCGCGGGGGTGGCGGGGCGTGGCAAGGTTGGCGCATGACCGTCACGGATGCCCTGTTCGCGCCCCTGTTCGCGGCGAATCCCGGCCGTCCCCTGATCACGCACTACGACGACGCGGCGGGCACGCGGGTGGAGCTGTCGCGCGCCACCATCCGGAACTGGGCGGCCAAGACGGCGAACTGGCTCCGTGACGAGCACGACGTCGAGCCCGGCGACCCGGTGGCCGTGCTGCTGCCCGCGCACTGGCAGACGGCCGGCGTGCTGCTGGGCGCGTGGTGGTGCGGCGCGGCGGTCACCGACGACCCGGCGGGCGCGAAGGTGGCCGTCGTGGCGCCCGGCGTCGAGGCGCCCGGAGCCGTGGTCACGGCCGTGGCGTCGTTGCACCCCATGGGGTTGGGCAGCGGCGCGCCCGTGGACTACAACGACGACGTGCGCGTGTTCGGCGACGACTTCGCACCCTGGGAGCCGATCCCCGGCACCACGCCCGCCCTGCTGAAGTCCACTGTGGACGAGGTTGTGGAGGAGGCGCACCAGCGGGCGGCGACGTTGGGCATCACCACGACGTCCCGCGTGCTGTCCACTGTGGAGTGGGGCCTGCCGGACGGCCTGCTGAACGGTTTCCTGGCCGTGCTGGCGGGCGGCGGTTCGCTGGTGCAGTGCAGCAACGCCGCACCGGACCTGCTGGCCGCACGCCGCGCCAGCGAGCAGACGACCCTGGACCTGGTCGGCTGAACGTCAGGCGGGTTGTTCGGCCTTGCGCCCCTTCGCCAACCGGGCGACGGACAGCGACCCGCCGTTGAACCCCACCGCGATCGCGGCCACGGCGAGCACGAGGACCAGCTCGTAGCCGCCCTGGCCGAGCAGCCCGTTCGGCAGGTGCACGAGGACCAGCGCGCCGAGCATGTTCAGCGCCAGCAGCACGCCGACCACGGGCATCGCCACGCCCAGGACCAGCAGCGCGCCGCCGACGAGTTCGACGATCGCGGCGAACCAGGCGGACAGCGTCGGCAGCGGCACGCCCATGCCCGCGAAGGCGGTGGCGGTGCCGTCGAGACCCCACTCGGTGACCTTCTGCCAGCCGTGGGCGATGAAGACCACTCCCACGCCGATGCGGCCGATGAGCGCTGCCACGTCCTTGAGCATTGCGTTTCCCCTTCACGTCGACTGTCGAACACCCTCGAAGTTATATGAAGTTTCAACCACTTCCCGGCCCGCGGGCGAGGTTGACAGCGACTCGACAGGGGCGTAGAAAACCAGTCAGTTAGATAACCGAGTGGTTAGGTAGCCATGGCGGACGATCCCCTGAGCACCACCTTCGCGGCCCTGGCCGACCCGACGCGGCGGGCCATCCTGGCGCGGCTCGCGGACGGCGCGGCGACTGTGAAGGAGCTGTCCGAGCCGTTCGCGATGAGCGGGCCGGCGGTGTCCAAGCACCTGCGCGTGCTGGAACGGGCGGGGCTCATCACGCGGGGTCGTGATGCGCAGTGGCGGCCGTGCGCGCTCGACGCGACGCCGTTGCGCGAGGTCAGCGAGTGGGCCGACGGCTTCCGCCGGTTCTGGGACGACAGCTACCGCCGCCTGGACGGCTACCTCGAACGCATGAAGGAGCAGGACGATGACGACTGACACCACCGTTTCGTGGACCACGCCGTCCGCGGTGGAGGTGGCCATGACCAGGACGTTCGACGCGCCGCAGAAGCTGGTGTTCGAGGCGTTCACCAAGCCGGAGCACGTCGTGCACTGGATGCTCGGGCCCGAGGGCTGGACGATGCCCGTCTGCGAGATCGACCTGCGGCCGGGCGGGCGGTGGCACATGGTGTGGCAGCGGGCCGACGGCAGCGAGATGGCGATGACCGGCGAGTACCGGGAGGTCACGCCCTGGTCGAAGACGGTGCAGACCGAGTCGTGGGGTCCGGAGTGGCCCTCGACGGTGAACACCACCCGGTTCATCGCGGACGGTGACCGCACGACGGTCGTGCAGACGATGGAGTTCCCGTCGCGGGCCGACCGGGACCGGGCCCTGGAGACCGGGATGAAGGACGGCGCCGAGACCAGCTACGAGCGGCTGGCGGCCTACCTGACGTCGACGGGCTGACCCGGCACGTCCGTTCGGCGGCAACGTGAGCCGATCGGGTTTGGGGTTCACGCGATCGGGGTTACAGAGCGGTTGACCTACGTCGCGGGATCGGTGGACCGGATCGGTGGAGATGCTGAGTTCGTACCTGGAGTCGGTTCGGACGGGGTTCGCGGCGTTCGTCGGCGTCGGCGTGCTCGTCCTGCTGCCGTTGATCGCGTTGCACTACTACCGGTTCGGGCGGGTGGAGCCGCGGCGGGCGGTGGTCCTGTACGGGCTGCTGGCCTACGGGCTGGTGGCGTTGGCGCTGATCTTCCTGCCGTTCCCGTCGGCGCTGGTGTGCGACGGCGAGGCGATGCTGTCCACCACGCCGTTCCAGTGGGTGACGGACATGCGCCACAACCTGGCGGCGAACGGGCGTTCCGGGGTGGGCGCCGTCGTCACGTCGAGCGCGTTCGTCCAGCAGGCGTTCAACGTCGCGCTGTTCGTGCCGCTGGGCGTGGTGCTGCGGAAGTCCTACGGCCGGGGCGCGGTCACCGTGGTCGTGATCGGGCTGGGGATCTCGCTCGCCGTCGAGGTCGTGCAGTACACGGGGAACCTGGGCGCGTACCCGTGCCCGTACCGCGTGGCGGACGTCGACGACCTGATCTCGAACACCACCGGTGCGCTGCTCGGCTGGATGCTCGCCCCGGTCGCGCTGGTCGTCCCCGCCGTGCCGCACCCGGACGCGTCGACGGCCCCACCTCGCACGGTGACCGTGCCGCGTCGCCTGATGGCGCTGGCGGTAGACGTGGTGATCCTGATCGTCGTCACCCACCTGATCTTCGACGACAACCGCTGGTGGCTGCTGGCGCTGACGGTCGTGATCCGCGTCGTCCTGCCGTCGGTCACCGGCCGGACGCCGGGCGGCTGGCTGCTGCGCCACCGACTCCGCCGTGCCGACGGCGACCGCGCGAACCCGTTCCGGATCGCCCTGCGGGAGCTCCTGGGCGTCACGGGCCTGATCACCTACACCACCCTGGCCCCGACCCCGTGGCCGTTCGCCGTGGACCTGACCGTCCTGGCGTTCTTCGTCCTGGGCACGTTCGTCATCCCGGTCCTGCGCCGGGACCAGCGGAGCCTGCCGGACCTGGCCGCCGGAACCCGTGCCGTTCCGACCGACCCAACCCCCGCAACCGCCCTGACCAGCCCTTAGCCTCACCCCATGGGACCGCTGTCGGACGACGAGTACCGAACCTTCTTCACCCTCCTCCACCGCTACTGCGAGGAGGAGCTGGACCAGGCGGAGCAGTTCTCGGTGCCGACCGGGTACGGCGACGTGTACGTGTCCTTCGGCCGCCACCCGCAGGGCCCGGAGGACGCGTACACGCCGTTGGGGGACACGAAGTTCTGGAACCCGTGAGAGGGAACCCGATCAATTCACCGATCAGAAGCAGATACCGGTGTAGGCGAGCGCCGAAGCGAGGATGTAACCATCACCGAAGTGGGTGTTGTACTGGTCGTAGAGGTTGCCGTAGTACCAATTGCCCGACGGGTTGGGCACGTTGAACTTGTCCCCGACGAACGCGTACGCCTTGACGGATCCCCCGGGCGAGTGACGGAGCGTCGCATTGCTGGTCAGCACGTACTGCCGGGTGCACTGGACACCGACGTCACCGCCCGTGGCCTCGACCGGAGCGGCCGTCGCGACACCGCCGGACACGGTGAGACCGGCGCCCAGCGCGAGTGCGGCGACCGCGGTCTTGATGCTCTTCATGAGGCCTGCTCCCCTTTTTCCATTACCTGCGGCTCGATTCGTCGAACCGGGACGCAACGCTAAGGGCAGGCCACACCGAACACACTCGACCATCAGAGTAATGCGACGCTACCAACGGTGATAATCCACCGAGGAGCGTGCGGATGTCCGTAGACAAGACAAAGGCGGCCTGATCGGCGAAGATCAGGCCGCCGTCGGGCCGGCGTGCCGGGCGGACTAGCCGTTGAGCAGCGAGCGCGACATCACGACCCGCTGGATCTGGTTCGTGCCCTCGTAGATCTGGGTGATCTTCGCGTCACGCATCATGCGCTCCACCGGGAAGTCGCGCGTGTAGCCCGCGCCCCCGAACAGCTGCACGGCGTCCGTCGTGACCTCCATCGCCACGTCCGACGCGAAGCACTTGGCCGCCGCCGTGATGAAGCCGATGTTCGGCTCACCCCGCTCGGCCTTCGCCGCGGCCACGTAGACCATGTGCCGGGCGGCCTCGATCTTCATCGCCATGTCGGCCAGCATGAACTGCACGCCCTGGAACTCGGAGATCGACTTGCCGAACTGCTTGCGGTCCTTCACGTAGGCCACGGCGGCTTCCAGGGCGCCCTGCGCGATGCCCACCGCCTGCGCACCGATGGTCGGACGCGTGTGGTCCAGCGTCCGCAGCGCGGTCTTCAGGCCGGTGCCCGGTTCGCCGATGACGCGGTCCGCCGGGATCGTGCAGTTCTCGAAGTGGATCTCACGGGTCGGCGAGCCCTTGATGCCGAGCTTGCGCTCCTTCGAACCCACGACGAAACCCGGGTCGTCCTTGTGCACGACGAACGCCGAGATGCCCTGCGACTTCTTCGGCGCGTTCGGGTCCGTCACGGCCATGACCGTGTACCACGTCGACTCACCGGCGTTCGTGATCCAGCACTTCGTGCCGTTCAACACCCAGTGGTCGCCGTCCAGCCTGGCCCGCGTGCGCATCGACGCCGTGTCGGAGCCCGCCTCCCGCTCGGACAGCGCGTACGACGCCATCGCCTCGCCCGACGCGATGGACGGCAGCACCTGCCGCTTCAACTCCTCCGACGCCGACAGCAGGATCGGCATCGTGCCCAGCTTGTTCACCGCCGGGATCAGGGACGACGACGCGCACACGCGCGCCACCTCCTCGATCACGATGCACGTCGCCACCGAGTCGGCGCCTTGGCCGTCGTACTCCTCGGGCACGTGCACGGCCGCGAAACCGGACTTGACCAGCGCGTTCAACGCCTCGACCGGGAAGCGCTCCTGCTCGTCCACGTCCGCCGCGTGCGGCGCGATCTCCTTGTCGGCCAGCGACCGGACCGCCTCGCGCAGCGCCTCGTGCTCTTCGGCGAGCTGATAGGTACCGAAGCTCGGGTCCACGTTAAGTTACCTCCCGGTAGGGCGTCCTACCGGGATGTTAGCGCGCGTTCACTCAATTCGCCGCTGTGCCGTCCGCAACAGCCCGCAGCGCGGCGTCCTTCGCCAGCACCAACTCCGACAGCGACGCCTGGAACGCCTCCATCCGCTTCCGCAGCTCCTCGTCCGCCGCCGCCAGGATCCGCACGGCCAGCAGCCCGGCGTTGCGCGCGCCGCCCACGGACACCGTGGCCACCGGCACGCCCGCCGGCATCTGGACGATCGACAGCAGCGAGTCCATCCCGTCCAGGTACTTCAACGGCACCGGCACGCCGATCACCGGCAGCGCGGTCGCCGAGGCCACCATCCCCGGCAGGTGCGCGGCCCCGCCGGCGCCCGCGATGATCACCCGCAACCCCCGGGACGCGGCCGTGGTGGCGTAGTCCAGCATCCGCTGCGGCGTGCGGTGCGCCGAGTACACGCCCACCTCGTAGGCGACGTCGAACTCCGCCAGCGCCTCGGCCGCGCCCTTCATCACCGGCCAGTCCGAGTCGCTGCCCATGATCACGCCGACGTGCGTCACTGCTGTCCTCCGTGGATGTCGTACCCGTCCAGCCACGCACCGTCGGACAGCCAGTGCGCCGCGAGCCTCGCCCGCTGCCGCACCTCGTCCATCCGCTCGCCGAGCAGCGTCACGTGACCGATCTTGCGCCCCGGCCGCTCCGCCTTGCCGTACAGGTGCACGTGCGCGTCGGGGAACCGGGCGAACAGGTGGTGCAACCGCTCGTCCGGCCCCATCTCGGGCGAGTCCGCCGCGCCGAGGACGTTCGCCATCACGACGGCGGGCGCGGCGAGGTCCGTCGCGCCGAGCGGGTAGTCCAGCACGGCGCGCAGGTGCTGCTCGAACTGCGAGGTCCGGGCGCCCTCGATGGTCCAGTGGCCGGAGTTGTGCGGGCGCATGGCGAGCTCGTTGACGACCAGCCCGTCGGCGGTCTCGAACAGCTCCACGGCCAGCAGCCCGACCACGCCCAGCTCGGCGGCGATCCGCAGCGCCAGCTCCTGCGACTGCTCGGCGAGCGCGGGGTCCACCTCGGGCGCGGGCGCCAGCACCTCGACGCAGATGCCCTCCTGCTGCACGGTCTGCACCAGCGGCCACACCGCGCCCTGGCCGAACGGCGAGCGCGCGACCAGCGCGGCCAGCTCCCGGTGCATGGGCACGCACTGCTCGACCATCAACGGCGTGCCGGCGGCCAACAGCTCGGGCACGACCCGCTGCGCGCTCTGCGGCGTGTTGAGCATCCACACCCCGCGGCCGTCGTAGCCGCCGCGCACGGCCTTCAGCACGCACGGCCAGCCGTGCCGAGCGCCGAACTTGAGCACGTCGGACGCGTCCAGCACCGCGGCGAACGGCGGCACGGGCGCGCCCATCGCCGACAGCCGCTCCCGCATGACCAGCTTGTCCTGCGCGTGCACCAGGGCGTCGGGCCCGGGGAACACCTTCACGCCGTCGGCGACCAGCGCGTGCAGGTGCTCCTGCGGCACGTGCTCGTGGTCGAACGTGACGACGTCGCACGACTTGGCGAACGCGCGCAACGCGTCCAGGTCGGTGTGCTTGCCCAGCTCCACGTCGCGCGCGACGAGCGCGGCGGGGTCGGAGTCCGACTCGGCGAGCACCCGCAGCGACTGGCCGAGCGGGATGGCGGCCTGGTGCGTCATGCGGGCGAGCTGGCCGCCGCCGATCATGCCGACGACGGGGAGGCGGGTTCGGGAGTCCACGGTTTCGTGATTCTACGTGCACAAACAGGGTGCTCCGGACCGGGTGCGGAAGCCCCGCGCGGTCGGTGACGCGCGCGGGACCCCCACGGCAGGGCCGCCGCGGTGTGAAGGCGGCGAACCCGGTCCCCGGTCAGACCCGACTGGCGCGGCGCACCCGCACGAAGGCCAGCGCGAGCAGGCCCGCGGCGAGCACGAGGAAGATCGCGGACTCGAACAGCTGGAACGGCACGAGCCGCTCCGCCGGGTGGTACTCGGTGAAGAACAGCACGTTGTTGTCGTTCATGCACTTCGTGTAGGCGTCGCTGTCGTGGACGTTCGAGCACGCCGAGGGGTACGCGACCTCGTTGCCCGCCGCGTCCGAGAACCCGCTCGCCACCGTCCACGAACCGTCGCCCGGCCCGTCCCACGACCGCTCGTAGGCGTCGTACCGCTCCACCTTGAGCAACGGCTCCTGGAAGTTCGGCCGCCACAGGCCCGCCACGACGCCGCGCACCGCGACGAACACGCCGAGGGCGAGGCCCATCGACATCACCGTGCGCCGGGTGACCGCGCCGAGCGCCAGCCCGAGCGCGAAGCCGAACGCCGCGAACCCGGCCTGGACCAGCGGCGCCGCCTCGAACGCCGGCATCGTGAACGGCGGGAAGATCGGCCGGTCGGTCGTGGCGTTGATGCTGTCGATCAGCGTCCTCGACGCCAGGCCGACCACGACGGCGAGGGCCACCGCGGGCACGCCGAGCAGCACCGCCTTGCCCGCCAGCCAGCGGGTCGGGGTGATGTCCTGGCTCCACACGACGAGGTGCGTGCGCTGCTCGTACTCGCGCGCCAGCACCGGCGCCGCCCAGAACACCGCGACGGCCAGGCCGGTCACCATCGGCGCCAGCATCACCACGCTGCCCACGCTGATGAAGCGCCAGCGGCCGAACAGCCCCCGTGCGTCGCCGGTGGCCTCGACCCGCCACGCGAGGAGGAGCGCCAGCGCGATGGCCGCGCCGGCGACGACGACCACGCCGGCGATCGCCCACCGGTGCTGCCGCCACGTCAGCCACGCCAGGTCCGCCCACCCGACGCCGGCACGCTTGGTCACCGACGTGGTGTCCGTCGTGGTGGTCATGCGCGGGCCCCCTTCCGAGTGGCTTCGAGCTGCGCGAGCACGTAGTCCTCCAACGTCGGCGCGCGCTCGACCCACGGGCCCGCCACCACCGGCCGCGGCTGCCCCTCCGGCAGCTCGACCAGGAACGTCGACTGGCGGGCGGTGTGCCGCGCCTCCACGATCCCGCCCAACGCGGGCGGCACGTCCGAGCGCGGCCCGGTGTAGCTGACGTGCCTGCCGAGCAGCTCGTCCAGGTCACCCCCCGCCAGCAGCCGGCCGTGCGCGAGCAGCAGCAGGTAGTCGGCGACGCCGGACAGCTCGGCCACGACGTGCGTGGACAGCAGCACGGTCATGCCGGTCTGCTCGACCTCGCCCAGCAGCTCGGCGGTCACCTCGCGGCGGGCCAGCGGGTCGAGGTTGGCCAGCGGCTCGTCCAGCATGAGCACGTCCGGCCGCGAGCCGATGGCCAGCGCGAACGCCACCTGGGCCTGCTGGCCGCCGGACAGCTTGCCGCACGCCCGGTCCAACGGGATCTCGAAGCGCTCCAGCCAGCGACGGGCGCGCGCCTCGTCCCAGACGACGTTGAGCCGCGCGCCGAGGCGCAGCACGTCGGCCGCCGAGAAGTTCCGGTAGACCGGCTTCTCCTGCGACACGAACGCCACCCGGCCCACCGCGCCCGCCGACCCCTCGTCGGCGTCGAGGAGTCCGGCCAGGACGGTCATCAACGTCGTCTTGCCGGCGCCGTTCGCGCCGACCAGCGCCGCCACGCGACCCGCGGGCAGCT
Source organism: Actinosynnema sp. NPDC049800 (assembly GCF_040656635.1). Lineage (NCBI taxonomy): Bacteria > Bacillati > Actinomycetota > Actinomycetes > Pseudonocardiales > Pseudonocardiaceae > Actinosynnema > Actinosynnema sp. NPDC049800. Next base: position 52,451 of record NZ_JBFAMT010000051.1, read on the forward strand.
CGAACGTGCACTCTCGCAACGCCCACTTCGCACGGTAGCGCTTGCCCAGCGACCGCGCCCGGACCGCGACCGCGGCCGCGTCGGCGGTCTCCACCCCGGTGCTCACGGGACCGCCACCCCCTCCCCTGCCGTTTGCTGCTCGCCGCCCTCGTCGGCGACGAGGACCGAGCGCACCAGCGCGTCGATGTCCTCCGCGTCCAACCCCGCCTCGCGCGCCTCGCGGACCCACACGGCGAGCCGCGCTCTCAGCGCGTCCATCACCCGCGGGTCGGTCGAGCCGAGCCCGGCTTTGACGAACGTGCCCGAGCCCTGGCGTGCCTCGACCAGGCCGGACAGTTCCAGTTCGCGATAGGCCTTGAGCACCGTGTTCGCGTTCACACCACTCCTCGCGACGACGTCGCGGACGGTCGGCAGCCGGTCTCCCGGCCCTAGCCAGCCCAGGCGCAGCGCCTCCCGGACCTGGCGCACGAGCTGGAGGTACGCGGGGAGGCCGCTGGACCGGTCGATGCGGAACTCCACCCGGCGCCTCCAAATTGTGTCACTCGACTAAGACACTGACACACGGTTGCGGAACGCCCCGAGGTTGTCAAGCGGGTCACCCGTGGACCCACCCCGCCGCGCACGGTGGGGTGTCGGCCCGTCCCGCGTCCGTGACCGCGCAACGCCCGCCCCGACCGGCCGGGTCGTTTATCGCCACGATGGTTGTTCCCGCCGCTCGGGAATCCGGTCCGGCCCTTTTACTGGAGCGTGCACGAAACCCGGTACCGAAAGGAAAGCGAATGAAATTCGCACGACTCCTCGTCACCTTTGTCGCGACCGTCTCGGCGTTGCTCGTCGCGCCGCTCTCCAACGCGGCCCAGCCCGACGCGCAACAGACGTTCTACGAGATCCAGAGCGATACCGTGACCGACGACGTATGGGACCAGACCAACTGGGCCTGGAACCCCGACTACCCGGTCATCGCCCACCCGCGCCACGGCGGGGACAACCAGCAATGGTATTGGCCCGGTGACGGCACCATCAGGAACAAGCAGTACGGATGGTGCGTGACCTCGATCGAGGGTACGTTGGCGGGCCGGGACTGCGGCGCCTACCCGAATCAGGAGTGGGATCTCTCTCCCCGTGACAATTGGCGCGTCTGGAAGGTCGAACTGAGGGGCACCAATCTCTGCGTCACCCACAACGGCACCTACAACGCGCTGGTCCTCACGAGGTGCGAGGAGGACCGGGTCGACCAGTTGTGGCACCTCATCGAGCGATAGCCGAAGGCACTCGGCTCACCCCACCGGTCCATTGGTGACAGGTGTCCCCGATTCGCCGACCTCGACACCGGGAGACCACCACCCGCCGCGGGTTCCGCACCGGAATCGGCCGGGAATGTCTCCCGAAGGGGCCTGAGAGCGAGGAGCCCGGCGCGCTGGGAAACCAGGCGCCGGGCTCCTTCGGGGGAGGGGGGTCTTCAGTTGTCGGACGCCGGACAGGGGTTCGGCGCCCGGGCTCTCAGTGGCCGAGACCGGCGATCAACGCCACCGCGTCCTCGCAGGTCGGGGGCAACTCCTCCACCCAGACCTCGACCGGGCCGGTCGGCGCGACGTGGGGGTCGACGGCCAGCCGGTCCGCGGCGAGCACCCGCAGGTTGAGCACGGCCCGCGGCAGGTGCCGGTCCCGGCGCAGCAGCACGCACGCCACCGACGACCCGATCGAGGCCACCGTCTCGCCACCGTCGAACACCTCCTTCAGCGCGTCGGCCAGCAGGGTCATCGCCACCACGCGCGACCACCCGGACGTGCGGGTCAGGTCGAGCGCCACGAACACCAGCACGTGGTCCTGGCGGCCGACGGCCCGCGCCTCCGCGTACACCTCGCGCAGCCTCGTGCGCAGGTAGGCGGGCGTGGCCAGGCCGGTCAGCGGGTTGTCCGCGGCGCAGGCCGCCGCACGCCTGCTCATCACGTCGCCCCAGCCCAGCGCGGTGGACCGCAGCATCGGCGACGGGATCGCGTCCACCCCCGGCGACACGATGCCCGTCGACCCCGGCGGCTCCGCCAGCACCGCGTGCAGCGCCGCCAGGTCGAGCAGCGTCTCCGCCAGCCCGGCGCCCGCCTCGGCGCGCGCGGCACCCAGCCGGTACAGCGCCGTGCTCACGTCCTCCTGGTCCAGCACCGCCCGGCACACCCCGTCCACCTCGGCCAACGGCCAGTCCGCCGGGAACGCCCAGCCGGCGGCCATCGTGGCCGTGCGCCACCTCGACCGCAGTGCCCGCGTCCCCTCGGCGCCGCCACGCCGTGCGACCGCTTCCCGAACATCCACCCGGATGCCTCCTCGACGTCGGTTTCGCCTACGAGACGTCGCCGCCACTCAGCCATGACGGCATTAAGTCCACCCAGTCGGGGGGTTCTGGGTGACGGTGTGCGACTCCGTAGGTCACACTGACGCCGCGCGAGGAGGGAAGAACACGTGGCGACCGTTCCTGCCGAAGTCCAGGGACCTAGCGATGCGGAGCTGATCGACTCCGTGCGCGCCGGGGACATCGAGGCCTACGGGCAGCTCTACGAACGCCACGTGTCCGCCGCGTACAACCTCGCCCGCCAGCTCTCCAGGTCCTCCGCCGAGGCCGACGACCTGGTCTCCGACGCCTTCGCGAAGGTCCTCGACACGCTGCGGGCGGGCCGCGGGCCCGACTCGGCGTTCCGCGCCTACCTGCTCACCGCGCTGCGCCACACCGCCTACGACAAGACGCGCCGGGACCGCAAGCTCGAGCTGGCCGACGACGTGGCCGAGGTCGCGCCCGAGGCGACCAGCGTGCCGTTCAAGGACACCGCGGTGGCCGGGCTGGAGCGGTCGATGGCGGCCAAGGCGTTCGCCCGGCTGCCCGAGCGCTGGCAGACCGTGCTGTGGCACACCGAGATCGAGGGCCAGTCGCCCGCCGAGATCGCGCCGCTGCTCGGTCTGACCGCCAACGGCGTCTCCGCGCTGGCCTACCGGGCCCGCGAGGGCCTCAAGCAGGCCTATTTGCAGGTGCACCTGGCCGAGACGCAGACCGAGCGCTGCCGTGCCACTGTGGAGCGGCTCGGCGCGTGGACGCGCGGCGGCCTGTCCAAGCGGGAGACCACGCAGGTCGAGGCTCACCTGGACGAGTGCACGGGCTCCTGCCGGGCGCTGGCCGCCGAGCTGGCCGACGTCAACGGCGCGCTGCGCGGCATCATCGCGCCGCTGGTGCTCGGCCTCGGCGCGTCCGGCTACCTCGCCGCGGCCGGCGCGGGCACCGCCAAGGCCGTCACGGTCGCCGCCGCGGGCACGGGTGGCGCGGCCGGCGCCGTCGCGTCCGCGCCGCGCCAGTTCCTCGTCGCCGGAGTCTCGGCCGCCGCCCTGGTGGTCGCGGTGGCGATCGGCCTGGCCTCCGGCGGCGAGCAGGAGGTGCCCGCGGCGCAGGCCGCCCCGGTGGTCACCACGCAACCGGCCCAACCGACCCAGCCGCCGCCACCCGTGCCGCCGCCTGCCGTCGTGCCGTCGCCGGAGCCCTCGCCCACGACCGAACCCGCGCCGACGACCGAACCGGCGCCCGCCCCGACCCCGCCGCCCACGACGACACCGCCCGCCGAACCCCAGCCCGAGCCGGAACCCGAGCCCACGCCGCCGAACCTGGTGCCGGTGGTGCCGAGCGGGTTCGTGCTGACGCCCGGCGAGGACCCGGTCGACGTGCCGATCACCGTGCGCAACGCCGGTGAGACGGCCTCGGAGCCGGCGAGCGCCGCCCTCGACCTGCCGCCGGGCATCCGGTCCGTCGGCCCCTCCGACTCGTTCGCGGGCGGGCGGCTCGTCCGGCTCGACGGCGCGGTCGACCAGACCGTGGCCTGCCCGGCCGGCACCGGCACGGTGACGTGCGCCACCGCGCAGGGCATCGCGCCCGGCGGCTCGGCGACGTTCGTGGTCCGGGTGCAGGCCGACCCGGACGCGACGACCGGCCGGATCACCGGCACGGTCACCGCGGGCGGCTCGCTGAGCGTGGCGATCGCGGTCGACGTCGAGGTGCGCCCGGTGCACGACGACCTGGAACTGCTGGTCCACCGGTGGCAGCACGGGTTCTGGGACCCGCGGCTGGACGTCAAGGCCACCAACACCGGCGGCCGGGCGGGCGACCTGCGCCTGGTCGTCGAGTCCGACCGGCACATCACGCTGGTCGCGCTGTGGCCCGGCTGCGACAGGTCCCGCCAGCGGGTGGTGTGCGAGGTGCCGCTGGCGCGCGGCGAGTCGTTCCGGCTGGCCGTCTGGGCGATCGGGTCGCCGCACCGCGAGGGTGTGGTGCGGGTCTCGGCGACCCTCGGCACGGCGGCCGAGCAGGTCGAGGTGCCGATCTCGCTGCGCCCGGGCCAACCGCACGAGCCCGAGCCGCCGGCCGGCACGCCGACGCGGACCACCGCACCTACCACCACCAAGTCGACGCCGCCCACGACGACGACCACCACCACCACCAGGTCGACCACACCGACGACCACCGAACCGCCGGTGACGACGACGACCGTCCCGTCGGCACCGACCACGGAACCGCCCGCGTCGACCACGACCACGACGGAGCCGACGACCGCCCCGACGACCACGACCCCGACCACGCCGCCGCCCACGCGCGGCGAACCGTGCCGACCGAGGCCGCCGTGGTTGCCGCCGAGCTGGGACGACCCGTTCCCCGGCCACTGCCGTACCCCTTCGTGATCGTTCGATCACGCGGGTCGGTAGCCTGCCCCGGTGCTGCCACTAGTGCGCAGGGTGTTGGGTCTCCTGCCGGAACCGGTCCGCTTCCTGATCAACAAGCACCGCGAGCTGATCCGGTTCGCCGTCGTCGGCGGCACGACCTTCGTGATCGACAACGGCGTCTGGTACGCGTTGAAGCTGACCGTCCTGGAGGACAAGGTCGTCACCGCGAAGGCCATCGCGGTGCTGGTGGCGGTCATCTCCTCCTACGTGCTGAGCCGCGAGTGGTCGTTCCACACCCGCGGCGGACGTGAGCGACACCACGAGGCCGCGCTCTTCTTCCTGGTCAGCGGCGTCGGCATCGGCGTCAACCTGCTGCCGCTGTACGTCTCGCGGCACGTGTTCGACCTGCACTCGGAGGTCGCCGACTTCGCCGCCGGCTCGGTGATCGGCATGCTCCTGGCCACGGGTTTCAAGTTCTGGGCGATGCGGAAGTTCGTGTTCCCCCAGGCCGACGCGCGGCCGTCGGTCCAGCCGCTGCACGTCGTGGCGGAATCCCGCGAAGTCGCCTGAACAGGCCTTTCACCCCGCTTTCCGTAGACTGCCGGGGTGTCCGTAGTCGAGAACGTCGTCCTCCGCCTGCCCGAACCGCTGCGCTCCCTGGCCCTCAAGCACCGGGAACTGCTGAAGTTCGCCGTGGTCGGCGGCACCTGCTTCGTGATCGACACGGTCATCTTCTTCGGCCTCAAGACGATCGTGCTGAGCGAGAACCCGGTCACCGCGAAGATCGTGGCGACGCTGGTGGCGACCATCGTGTCGTACGTGCTCAACCGCGAGTGGTCGTTCAAGACCAGGGGCGGACGTGAGCGAAGCCACGAGGCGGCGCTGTTCTTCCTCGTCAACGGCATCGGCATCGCGCTCAACTCGCTGCCGCTGTGGGTCTCGCGGTACCTGCTGCACCTGCAGGAGCCGCACGTGAGCAGGCTCGGCGAGGAGGTCGCCGACTTCCTCAGCGCGCAGGTCATCGGCACCCTGATCGCCATGGTGTTCCGCTGGTGGGGCTACAAGAAGTGGGTCTTCCCCGAGGCGGACTTCCGGCCGCGCCGCGTGACGCGGGCCTACGACCGCCCGGACGACGAGCAGGCGCCCGGGCACTCCTGACCGGCGGTCAGCGGCCTTCGGCCAGCACTCCCAGCGCGGCGTCGTGCAGGTGCCCGTTGCTGGTCAGCACGTTGCCCCCGTCGAACCGCGCCACGCCGCCGAGGTCGGTGAACCGGCCGCCTGCCTCCGTGACCAGCACCTGGAACGGCGCCACGTCCCACGCGTTCACGATCGGCTCCGCGGCCAGGTCGATCGCGCCCTCCGCGACCAGGCAGTGCTGCCAGAAGTCGCCGAACGCCCGGTTCTCCCAGCACGCGTCGACCAGCGCCAGGTACGCCTCGCGCGAGTGGTGCTCGACCCACGTGCCCAGGTGCGTGGTGGACAGGTAGGCGTCGGACAGCTCGCGCACCGCCGACACGGAGATCTCGCGCACGCCCGAAGCGTCCGACGTGTGCGCGCCGCCGCCCGCCGCGGCCCACCACCGACGGCCCAGCGCGGGCGCGCTCACCACGCCGACCACCGGCGCGCCGTCCACGACCAGCGCGATCAGCGTCGCCCACACGGGCACGCCGCGCAGGAAGTTCTTGGTGCCGTCGATCGGGTCGACCACCCACGCCCGGCCGTCGCCCGCCGTGCCGCCGCGTTCCTCGCCCGCGACCTGGTCGTCCGGCGCCTCCAGCGCGAGCACCGCGCGGATCGCGTCCTCGACCGCCACGTCGGCGTCCGTCACCGGCGTGCGGTCGGGTTTGCTCCCCACCACGAGGTCGCGGGAGCGGAACCGGGCGGTGGTGATCTTGTCGGCCTCGTCCGCGAGGCGGAGGGCCAGGGACAGATCTGCGCGGTGGTCGGGCACGCACGGGATCGTGCCACGCCTACGCTGGGAGTCGTGAGCGTGGTCTTGTTGGCCGAGGACGACCCGGCGATCGCCGAACCGCTGTCCCGCGCGTTACAGCGGGAGGGCTACCAGGTGCAGGTGGTCACCGACGGCCCCGGCGCGTTGGACGCCGCCACGCACAGCGGCATCGACCTGCTGGTGCTCGACCTCGGCCTGCCCGGGATGGACGGGCTGGAGGTGTGCCGCCGGCTGCGCGCGGGCGGTCGCGGCCTGCCCGTGCTGATGCTCACCGCGCGGTCCGACGAGGTCGACTTCGTCGTCGGCCTGGACGCGGGCGCGGACGACTACGTGGCCAAGCCGTTCCGGCTGGCCGAGCTGATGGCCCGCATCCGCGCGCTGCTGCGCCGGCGCGCGCCGGGCACGTTGGAGGTCAACGGCGTGCGCATGGACCTCGCCGCCCGGCGCGTCACCGTGGACGGGCTGGAGGTGCAGCTGGCGAACAAGGAGTTCGAGCTCCTGCGCGTGCTGATCCAGCGCGCGGGCCAGGTGGTGCACCGCGACGAGATCCTGTCCGAGGTCTGGAACGACCCGGAGCTCAAGAGCAGCAAGACCCTCGACATGCACATGTCGTGGCTGCGCCGCAAGCTCGGCGACGTGCGCTCGGTGGAGCGCCGCATCGCCACCGTGCGCGGCGTGGGTTTCCGCTTCAACACCGCCGACTGATGCGCAGCCGGATCCTGCGGGCCATCCTGCTCGCCGTCGCGGTCACCGGGTTCGCCCTCGGCCTGCCCCTCGGCTACACGGCGCTGCGGCTGGTGGAGGACGGCGCCCGCACCGACCTGACCGCGCGGGCGCAGCGGATCGCGGCGTCCATCGACGACCAGCTCGCGAGCGGCCGGCAGATCGACCTCGGACCGGTGGAGGTCGGCGTGCCGGAGGGCGGCCACCTCGTGGTGACGTCGGCCTCCGGGGTGCTCGAGTTCGGCCGCCGCCCCGGACCGGACCCGTTGTCGGTGGAGGTGCCGATCGCGCAGCAGGGCACGGTGCGGCTGGAGGTGTCGTCCGCGCCGATGCACACCGCGCAGTACCAGGTGGCGGCGCTGGTGGTGCTGCTGGTCGTGCTGTCGGTGAGCACCGGCACGGTGGTGGCCACGGTGACCGCCCGCAAGCTCGCCATGCCGTTGCGGCACGTGGCGGCGCGCGCGGCCCGGTTGGGCGCGGGTGACTTCCGGCGCGACGACCGGCGCCACGGCGTGCCGGAGCTGGACCTGGTGGCCGAGGCGCTCGACCGCTCGGCGGGCGCGCTGGCGCAGCTCGTGCAGCGGGAGCGGGAGCTGGTCGGCGACGTCTCGCACCAGCTGCGCAGCAGGCTGACCGCGTTGCAGCTGCGGCTGGAGGCGTTGGCGCTGCACCCGGAGCCGGACATGGCGGCCGAGGCGCGGGCGGCGTTGGAGCAGGCCGAACGGCTGGCCGAGGTGCTCAACGAGATGCTGGCCGCGGCCCGGGCCGCCCGCGCGGTGGGCGCGGAACCGCTCGACCTCGGCGCGGAGCTGACCGCCATCGCCGAGGAGTGGCGCGAGCCGCTGCGGCGGGCCGGGCGCGCGCTGCGGGTGAGGGTGCCGGACGGTCTGCTGGCACGTGCCACGCCGGCGCGGCTGCGTGAGGCGATCGGCGTGCTGCTGGACAACGCGCTGCGGCACGGCGAGGGCCAGGTCGTCGTCTCCGCGCGCCGTGACGACGGGACGGTGGTCGTGGAGGTCGCCGACGGCGGCGCGGGCGTGCCGGACGAGTTGGCGCACCACATCTTCGAGCGCGGGGTGTCCGGCGGCGGGTCCACCGGCGTGGGGTTGGCGTTGGCGCGCGCCCTGGTGGACGCCGACGGCGGGCGGCTGGAGCTGTCGACCGCCCGGCCGGCGACGTTCGCGCTGTTCCTGCCCGTGCCGAAGGCCGAGGACGTGGTCGGCGTGAGCTGGCGGACCGACCTCACGCCCCGCTAGGCGCGGCCTCCGGCTGGGCTCCTCCGGCCTTGGCGTCCTCAGAGGGCTTGGCTTCCTCAAAGGGCTTGGCTTCCTCGGGCTTGGCCTCCTGGGGCAGCACGCCGACCGCGCCGCGCACGACCTGAGCCCACACCAGGCGGCCGAACAGGTAGTGGCAGGCGACGTCCTCGCTGGTGAACGCGGCCCAGTCGTACCGGTTGCCCTGCTCGCGCCAGAAGACCTCGACGCCCTCCTCGGTCGGCAGCAGGCACCACGTGTTGTCGGCCTCCGCGCCGATCGACACGACCTCGGCGGGCACGCCGACCGCCAGCAGCCAGCCCTGGATCGACTCCGCGTTCATGCCATCTCCTCCAGGTAGCCCAGCGCGACCAGGTCGGCGACCGGGTAGGTGGCGCGGAAGCGGGCGCCGCCGCCGGGCTGGCCGAACCACTCGGCGGACAGGGTGAACCACACCGGCAGCACCTTGGCCACCCGGTAGCGGTGGTAGCCCGCGTCCACCAGCGCGGGCGGCAGCGAGCGCTCGGCGTAGGCCGTGCCGAGCTGGGACAGCACCCGGCCCTCCGGCCCGCCGAACCGGTCGAGCTCGACGCCGACCGCGAGCACGCCGGGCTGGCCCGCCTCGTAGCCGCCCTCGGGGAACAGCTCGCCGGGCGGCCAGGCGTACTCGGGCGGGTCGGCGCGGACCAGGAACCGGCGCTCCCAGTCGCGTTCGTGCATGCCCGCCAACGGGTCGTAGCCCGCCAGCAGCACGGGATCGGGCGCGACGCCGGGCGTGAGGGCCAGGCGCGGCCGGTTGACCGCGGGCACCGGGTCCGTCGACACCGGACCGGTCGGCTCCACGCCGGAGAGCCGTGACCGCAGCGCGTCCTGGCTCACCGCGCGCAGGTCGAGGCCGAACTGGGCGGAGGCGTCGACCAGGTGGCCGTCGGGGTGGCCCTGCGGCTCGAAGCGCAGGCCCGCCGCGAACGTCTCGTCCTCCGACGGCGGCGGCAGCTGGCGCGCGGGCTTCGCGCTGGGCGGCGGGAGCGTGCCGCCGGGGAACATGTGCAGCAGGAACAACGCCGCCGCTTCGGTGGTCGGCTGCGCGGTCGCCGCGGCCTTGACCGGTGGCGCGGGCGGGGTGTCGTCGGGTTCGGTCGGCAGGATCGCGGACGTGGCCCCGGTCGGCAGCGGCGGCGCGGTGGTGTCGCGACCGCCGAGCGGGACGGGGACGATCGCGAACGCGAGATCGCCGTCCTTCACCTGCTGGCCGACGGCGGCCAGAGCGTCCTTGAGGCCCTGCTGGACGTCCTTGAGCTCGGTCTTGGCCGCGCTGTCGCCCTTGGCCTGGCCCTCGCCCTTCGGCTGGACCTCCGCCTTGGCCTGGCCCTCGGCCTTCGCGGCGGCTTCGCCCTTGGCCTGAGCGCCCTGGTTCTGGTTCTGGTTCTGGCCTGCCTGACCCTGACCGGAGCCGGACTGGCTCTGGCCCGAACCCTGGCCCTGGCCCTGGCCCTGGCCCGCGGGAGTCTGGCCCGCCGGTGACTGACCGGGCTGGGGTTGGGCGGCTTGGGTGGCTTGGGCAGCGCGCGCTTCGGCCTTCGCCGCCGCCTGCTGACCCGCCTGCTGGCCGGGCGCCTGGGTGTTCGCGGCGGCGTTCGCGGCCGGGTTCTGCGCGACGGCCGCCGCCGCGGCCGCTGCCGCCGCCGGAGCCGCCGCGGGCCCGCCGCCGACGGACGGTCCGCTGAACGACGGTCCCTGCGGCCCGGCCTGGTTCGCGGCCGGAGCCGCCGGCTGAGCCGTCGCGTGCGGCGCTTCGGCGTGCGGGAGCAGCGGACGGTCCAGGACCGCCGCCGACGACTGGTTGACCGTGCCCTCCGGGCGCGTCACGGCGTCCACGACCGGTCCGGCGGCGCCGAGGACGGGGTTCACCACGTTGCCGAGCAGGTTGCCGACCGCGTTGCCCTGACCGGCCCCGTTGCCGGGTCCGCTGCCGGGTCCGTTTCCGGGTCCGTTTCCGGGCCCGTTGCCCTGGCCGGGCGCGTTGTCAGATCGGCCGGGCCCGTTGTCGTGGCCGGGGACCACGGTCTCGGCCACGCTCTGGACCGTCTCCGCCGCGCCCTGGACGGTGCGGCCGACCGTGTCGTCCACCGCGCCGCCGACGTCCTGGACGACCTCGCCCGCCGTGTCCAGCACCGGTTCCACCACGGCGGCCAGCGGCGGCGCGACGGTCTCCACCACGTCGACCACCGGCTCGGTCACCGCGTTCACCGTGTCGGTCACCGCGCCGACCAGGCCGCCGACCAGACCGGGCGCCTGGCCGTTGCCCGGGGCCGCGCCGGAGCCCGTGGGCAGCAGGGTTTCCACCAAGCCGGGCGGTTGGGCGCCCGGAGCGGCGGCGCCACCGCCGGCCGGGGCCTCGGACCCGCCGGGCAGCAACCCGTCGAGCAGACCACCGCCCTGACCCCCGCCCAGCAGACCACCACCCAGCAGACCGCCGCCGCCGGGCGAACCGCCTTGGGGCTGACCGGAACCCGGGCCCTGACCGGGGCCCGCGTCGGGCGCGTGCACGCCGGGGTTGGCGGCGACCGGTGGCTGGTGGCCGCCGATCTGCACGCCGCTGTCCAACCGCACCGCGCTGGTCAACGTGTCGGTCAGGTGGGCGACGTTCGCCGCCGCGCCGCGCAACGCCGTGTCCAGGCCCAGCAACGCCGTCGGGTGCCCGGCGTTCGCGGCCTGCTGCGCGGCGTCGCTGTTCTTCGCCAGGTTCACCAGCTCGCGCACCAGCTCGACCTTGGCCGCGCCGACCTGCTCGGCCGCGTGGTCCAACCGGTCGGCCGCCGCGTGGCAACCGCGCAGCACGGCGTTCAGCGTGCCGTCCGGCGCGGTGAACTTGTTCCAGTGGCCGCGCGCCGCGTCACCGGTCGACCCGGTCATCGCGGTCAGCGCCTTGCCCGCGGCACCGTCGGACTCGCCCGCCAACGTGGACAGCTTCGCGCCCGCCTCGCGCCACGCGGTGGCGGACGCGCGCAGCTTGTCCTCGTCGGCCTGGGGCCACGACACCCCGGCTTTGGCGGCGACCTCGGCCAACTCGGCCGGCAGCTCGATCCCCATCACGGCCCCCTGAGTCAGATCGCGCCGAGCGCGTTGCGGTTGCCCTCTTCGACTTCGCGGTACGTGCGGGCCGTCTCGGCGAAGCGCTCCCCGACACCGCCGAACCCGGCGCTCAACCCGTTCAGCCCGCCCAGCACCTCGCCGGAGGGCTGGACGTGGCTCGCCGCGAAGCTCTGCCCGATCGCGTCACCGCCCCAGCACTCGCCGATCGAGCCGAGCACGCCGCCCAGCTCGCCCGCGATCTTCCCGGCGCGCTCGGCGAACGCGGCGAAGTCGTCGGCCCCCTCGGCGAGGCGGGCGAGGTCGGTCCGGAAGCCGGTCATCTCGTTCTCCTCGAAGCCTTGGCGTCGACGTCGGTCATCCACTCGCGCTGCTCGAAGTCCTCGTCGTCCTCCGCGGCGGGACGCCTCCGGGTCGGCTGCGGCGGCTGGACCTCCTCGGCACCGATCTCCCCCGGCCGCAGGTCGGCCGTGCCGCGCAACAACGCCTCGGGATCCGTGCCGGCGGGCAGCACCGGGGTCAACGTCCGGTAGGCGTCCTCGGTGGCCCTGGCCACCGCCTCCCGGGTGGTGCCCACGATCAGCTGGGCGAGCTGCGCCGGCCGCAGCCGGTACGCGTCGTCGCGCAGCTCCAGGTCGGTGAGCGTGCCCTTGGCGTCGACCACGACGGTCACCGAGCCGTCGGGACTGGTGGCCGACCCGGAGATCCGGGCCAGGTCGCGCTGCACGGACGCCAGCTGGTCGCGGCTGCGCCGGTAGTCGGCCAGCAACTCGTCCACCTGGGCGCGGTGATCGGTCGTCACGGCCACCTCCGGTCTTCAGCCGTCGCCGGGCATGGTCGTCGGTCGCGCGTTGGACGTTACGACCCCTACCCCGGTTCCCGCCCGTTCCGACGAAATCCCGGTGTGCACGGCGCGGTGCACCGTTCGGGCCAACGCCGAGCCGATCACCGACCGCGGCCCGCCGTACGGCTCGACCGGGCCGTCCAGCGGGCACAGCAGCACGACCGCGTCGGTGACCGTCCCGGTGCCCGGCACGCCCGCCTCGCCCAACGCCTGCGCCTTGGCCTCGGCGACCGTGGCGACCGCGTTGACCAGGGCCGCGTCCGCCAGTCGCACGGGCAGCACGCACACCGCGTTGATCGTGCCGACGTCGGGCAGCCCGTCGGCGGGCGGTCCGGCGGCCCACGTGGGGTGCGCGCCGATCCCGGTCGTCACCCACGACCGCACCCCGCCGTCGGCCTCCAGCACCGCGTCCCGCACGTCGACGGCGGTGAGCAGCCCGGTGCCGGGGCCGCGCAACCCGAGGTCGGCCGCGATCTCGGCGACGTGCGCGTCCGGGTCGAGGCGGGCGTAGTCCTTGGGCACGGTCGCGTTCAGCGCCCAGTGCCGCACGCCGAGGCCGCCGCCGTGCGGGCCGGACGAGATCGCCAGCACCGGCTTCGACAGCCGCCAGAGGAGGACGCCGGGGTGTCGTTCGATCACGTCGCGAGCCGCACGAGCGCCCGGTTCGCGCCGCGGCGCTCCACCAGCTCGAACCCCGCGTCGGTGAACATGCCGAGCGTGCCGTGGTACAGGTCGCCGGAGCCCTTCTTCGCATCGGCGGTGTCCACGGGGTAGCCCTCGACGGACCGCGCGCCGCCGTTGCGCGCGTACCCGACGGCGTGCTCCAGCAACACCGAGCCGAAGCCGCGTCGGCGGGCCGTGCGGTGGATGAAGAAGCACGTCACCGACCACACGTCGGTCAGGTCGTCGTCCACCGGCGCCGCCACCTTGGTGCGCGCCAACCGGGCGTAGCCGAGCCGGGGCGCGACCGCGACCCACCCGACCGGCCGGTCGTGGTCGTCGATCGCCAGCAACCCGACCGGCACACCGGATCCGACGCGGGAGCGCAGCAGCTCCTTGTTGCCCGCCGAACCGTTGGCCCGCATGTCGGCGTTGGTCTGGAGGAACCACGTGCACCAGCACCCGGACTGCGCGCCGTTGGGCCCGAACAGCTCCTCCAGCGACGGCCAGGTCTGCGGTGTCAGCTCGACCACCCGCACCGCGCTACCCCCGCAGCGCCCGGACCACCCGCGACGGGCTCGGCCGGCCCAGCCGTTCGGCCATCCACGCGCTGGTGTCGGCGAGCTTGTCCAGGTCGACGCCGTGCGCCACGCCGAGCCCGTCCAGCATCCACACCAGGTCCTCGGTGGCGAGGTTGCCGGTCGCGGACTCGGCGTAGGGGCAGCCGCCCAGCCCGCCCGCGGACGAGTCGATCGTGCGCACGCCCGCCTGCATCGCGGCCAGCGTGTTCGCCAACGCCTGCCCGTAGGTGTCGTGGAAGTGCACCGCGAGCCGGTCGACGTCGTCGAATCCGGCCAGCAGCGCGGTCACCTGGCCCGGCGTGGCCACGCCGATCGTGTCGCCCAGCGAGAGCTGGTCGCAGCCCAGGTCCAGCAGCCGCTTGCCGACGCCGACGACCTGCTCGCGCGGCACGGCGCCCTCCCACGGGTCGCCGAAGCACATCGACACGTACCCGCGCACCGCCAGGCCTTCGGCCTTGGCCCGGGACACGACCGGGTCGAACATGGCGAACTGCTCGTCCAGCGACCGGTTCAGGTTCCGCCGCGCGAAGGTCTCGGTGGCGCTGGCGAAGATCGCGACGTGGTCCACGCCCGCCCGCAGCGCCCGCTCCAGCCCGCGTTCGTTGGGCACCAGCACCGGGTAGCTCACGCCGGGCCGCTTGACCAGGCCGGCCAGCAGCTCCTCGGCGTCGGCCAGCTGCGGCACCCACTTGGGGTGCACGAAGCTCGTGGCCTCCAGCACCGTGCCGCCCGCGTCGGCGAGCCGGTCGAGGAACTCCAGCTTGACGTCGACCGGCACGACCTCGGACTCGTTCTGCAGCCCGTCGCGCGGTCCCACCTCCCAGATCGTCACGCGGTCGGGCAGACCGCCCGCGCCGACCGTGTCCGGCAGACCGACTTCACGCGCGCCCATCTGTGACCCTGTCCTCCGTCCGGTGGTCGTCGGCCGGGTTGTCGTTGATCTCCCGGTACAGCAGCGAGTGCACCTTCTCCACCCGCGGGATGTCGTCGAACTCCAACGGCTCGTCCGAGGCCGACTCGATGATCAGCGTGCCGCAGCCGAGCAGCCGGTCCACCAGGGTGTGCTCGAAGCGGACGCTGTTGACGCGGCCGAGCGGGATGTCCAGGCCGGTGCGCTTGAACACGCCGATCCGGTACATCACGCGCTCGCTGGTGATGATGAAGTGCGTGGTGCGCCAGCGGACGACCGGCGCCAGGGTCAGCCAGGCGACCAGCACGGCGACGATCACCGCGAGCGCGATCCAGGCGATCGACGCCCAGGCGAAGTCGGCCACCTGCACCGCGAGGTAGGCGCCGACACCGACCGCGACGAGCAGCACGAGCACCGGGACGACCAGCGTCTTCCAGTGCGGGTGCCGGTGGATCACGACGTGCTCGCCGGTGCTGAGCAGGTCGTCCGGGTAGGCCACGACGGTCCCTTTCGGTGGCTCGGCTCGCCTCGGGTGCGGCTCGCCTCACCGTACCCGGAGGTGCACCACGTCCCCGGCGGAAACGGAGTGGTCGGCGCCCGCGTGGTCGCGCACCACCAGCGTGCCGTCGGTCTCCAGGTACCGGGCGGTGCCCAGCAGCGACTCGCCCCTGGCCAGCTCCACCCGCACCTGGCTGCCGAGCGTGGTGCAGTGCCGCCGGTACTCCTCGCGCAACGACGGCTCGTCGCCGTCCGCCCGCCGCCACTGCTCCTCCAGCGCGGCCAGCTCGCGCAGCAGCGTGATCGCCACCTCGGTGCGGTCCAGCGGTCCGGCGTGGTCCTCGAGGCTGGTCGGCAGCAGGCCGCCCGCGCCGGGCTCGACGTCCTCGGGCAGCTTCGCCACGTTGAGCCCGATGCCGACGACCACCGCCTGCGCCACGCCCGCGCTGGTCTCGGCCAGCACGCCCGCCGCCTTGGCGTCACCGACGAGCAGGTCGTTCGGCCACTTCAGGGACGCCTCGACGCCGACGCTCCGGGCCGTGCGGACCAACGCCACGCCCGCGAGCAGCGTCACCCACGGCAACCGGGCCGGTGAGACGTTGGTCGGGCGGAACAGCACGCTCAGGTACAGGCCGCCGGCGGGCGACGTCCAGCCGCGGCCCCGGCGACCCTGGCCCGCGGTCTGCCGTTCGGCGATCAGGACGGTGCGGTCGTGCGCGCCCCGGCTCGCCGCGTCACGCAGGTCGTTGTTCGTGGAACCGGTCTCGGCGACGACGTCGACCGTCGCGTAGGGGCCGATGAGGGCGGAGCGGAGGGCGGTGGCATCCAAGGTCACGGCACGCACCTTAGGAGCGACGACGCCGGCCCGCAGGGTCCGCGGGCGACCGCGGGTCCGCGCCGGAGGTCGCGACCCGCCCCACGCGCTTGTCGGAGCGGTGTGGATCGTGGGGCGGGTCGCGTGGACAAGCCTGCAACCTCCACCGCGCTGGAGGTCAACTCCGGCGTCCAGTGACCTGGGCTACTACGCCACGCGCGGACGTTACCGGCTGGTTAAGCTGCGGCGCTATGAGCAGTGCGACCGCCCCCGACGGCGAGGAGCCGGACGTCCACACCACGGCCGGGAAGCTCGCGGACCTCTACCGGCGCAACGAGGAGGCCGTGCACGCCGGTTCGGCGCGCATGGTCGAGAAGCAGCACGCCAAGGGCAAGAAGACGGCCCGCGAGCGCATCGGGCTGCTGCTGGACCCCGGCTCGTTCGTCGAGCTGGACGAGCTGGCGCGCCACCGCTCGACCAACTTCGGGCAGGAGCGCAACCGGCCCTACGGCGACGGCGTGGTGACCGGCTACGGCACCGTCGACGGCCGCCCGGTGTGCGTGTTCAGCCAGGACGTCACGATCTTCGGCGGCTCGCTCGGCGAGGTGTACGGCGAGAAGATCGTCAAGGTCATGGACCTGGCGATCAAGACCGGCCGGCCGATCATCGGCATCAACGAGGGCGGCGGCGCGCGCATCCAGGAGGGTGTCGTCTCGCTCGGCCTCTACGGCGAGATCTTCCGCCGCAACGTGGCCGCGTCCGGCGTCGTGCCGCAGATCTCGCTGATCATGGGCGCGAACGCGGGCGGGCACGTCTACTCGCCCGCGCTCACCGACTTCGTGGTCATGGTCGACCAGACCTCGCACATGTTCATCACCGGCCCGGACGTGATCAAGACCGTCACCGGCGAGGACGTCGGCTTCGAGGAGCTCGGCGGCGGGCGCACGCACAACACCAAGTCCGGCAACGCGCACTACCTCGGCGACAACGAAGAGGACGCCATCTCCTACGTCAAGGAGCTGCTGTCCTACCTGCCCGCCAACAACATGTCCGAGCCGCCCGTCTTCGACGCCCCGGACGACGTGGTGCACGGCTCGGTCGAGGACTCGATCACCGACGCCGACCGGGAGCTCGACACGCTCATCCCGGACTCCGCCAACCAGCCGTACGACATGCACGAGGTCGTCACCCGGGTGCTGGACGAGGGCGAGTTCCTGGAGGTCCAGCCGCTGTTCGCGCCGAACATCCTGGTCGGCTTCGGCCGGGTGGACGGCCACTCGGTCGGCATCGTGGCCAACCAGCCGACCCAGTTCGCGGGCTGCCTGGACATCGACGCCTCGGAGAAGGCGGCGCGGTTCGTGCGGACCTGCGACGCGTTCAACATCCCGGTGCTGACGTTCGTGGACGTGCCCGGCTTCCTGCCCGGCACCGACCAGGAGTGGAACGGCATCATCCGGCGCGGCGCGAAGCTGATCTACGCCTACGCCGAGGCGACCGTGCCGCTGGTCACCGTGATCACCCGGAAGGCCTACGGCGGCGCGTACGACGTGATGGGTTCCAAGCACCTGGGCGCGGACATCAACCTGGCGTGGCCGACGGCGCAGATCGCGGTCATGGGCGCGCAGGGCGCGGCGAACATCGTGCACCGCAAGGCGCTGGCGAGCGCGGCGGCCGAAGGCGAGGACGTGGACGCGCTTCGGGCCCGTTTGCAGCAAGAATACGAAGATGCCCTCTGCAACCCTTACGTGGCGGCCGAACGCGGCTATGTTGACAGTGTGATCCCTCCCTCTTTCACGCGTTCGTACGTCGCCAGGGCGCTGGCGGTGCTGCGCGACAAGCGCGAGGTGCTGCCGCCCAAGAAGCACGGGAACATCCCGCTGTGAGCGCCGCGCCGCACCTCCGGGTGGTGCGAGGCAACCCGGACGACGTCGAGTTGGCCGCCGTGACGGCGGTCGTGGTGGGCCTGGCAACGGCCGGCGGTCCCACCGAGGACGACGCACCGCGCCGGTCGGCGTGGTCGGACAAGTCCAGGCAGGTGCGACGACCTCTGCCGCACGGCCCCGGCGCGTGGCGGGCCTCGACCCTGCCGGGCTGATGTGCTGTGTTGGATAGCCGCTGTGTTGATGGCCGCTGCTCCGCAGACGGCGGCTCGGACGCCCGGAAGTCGGTCGTTCGCGCCCTGATTCGCCCCCGGAGGAAAAGGCGTTTAGGCGGGGGGGTGTGGCGCGCGCCACCCACGCGGCCACGCCGGGGGGGGAAGG
>NZ_JBFAMT010000052.1:0-69995 GCF_040656635.1 Actinosynnema sp. NPDC049800
CGCGCCCTGATTCCCCGACGATCGAAGAGCGTGATCGCCGGGGAATGAGGACGCGAACGACCGACGCGTCCTCGCGTGGTGGTCAACGGGGCCGGCGACGCCGGTGGGCTCGCCCGCGGTCTGCGGAGCAGCGGCAATCCGACACCGCGGTTCAACAACTCACGCGGCGGGAGTTGACCTGGGCGCCGTCGCCGAGCACCGAGACCTCGCGGCAGCGGGTGCCGTCCGGCACGTGCAGGCGCACCCGCATCCACATGGTGCCGACGCCGACCCGCGCCTCCAGCACCTCGACGCCCTTCGCGGCCACCGCCGAGGGCACCTCGTCGAGCCGCCGCAACGCCCGCGCGATGGACGTCACCTGGTCCATCACCTCGGACTCGACGCGGTCGCTGCCGTTCGCGAACGGCCAGAACGGCACGCCGTACCCGACCGGGTCCGTCGACACGACCCGGCCGGTCAGGACGAGGACCAGGACGGCCGGCGCCGCCCAGAGCCACCGGTACCGGCCTCGACCCCGGTCGTTCCGGCGGACCACCAGAGCCAAGCGCTGCACAACCCCGAGGCTGCCGAACCCCGTGACGGCGCGCATCGGTAGTTCTACGCACCGCGTGCACCACGGCCTCCCGAAGTCACCTGATCAGGGGTTTCCGGTTCGGGATCGCGCACGAGTCCCGCGGCGCCCACCACCCGGCCGCCTTCCGTTCGGGCGTCCGCGGGCCGCGCCCTAGGCTGGACGTCGTGCGCTTCGTCCTCGCCTCCCAGTCCCCCGCCCGCCTGGCCGTGCTGCGTGCCGCCGGCGTCGAGCCGGTCGTCCGCGTGTCCGGCGTCGACGAGGACGCGCTGGCCGCCTCCCTCGCCGACCCGACCCCG
Source organism: Actinosynnema sp. NPDC049800 (assembly GCF_040656635.1). Classification (NCBI taxonomy): domain Bacteria; kingdom Bacillati; phylum Actinomycetota; class Actinomycetes; order Pseudonocardiales; family Pseudonocardiaceae; genus Actinosynnema; species Actinosynnema sp. NPDC049800. The sequence continues at coordinate 871 of NZ_JBFAMT010000052.1, forward strand.
GAAGAGCTGGTCACGGCCCTGGCGACGGCGAAGGCCGAGGCGATCGCCCGGGACGAGGACGACGACGCGGTGATCGTCGGCTGCGACTCGATGCTGCGCACCGCCGACGGCGAGGTGCACGGCAAGCCCGGCACGGTCGAGGTCGCGCGCGAGCGCTGGAAGAAGATGGCGGGCACCACCGGCGCCCTGCTGACCGGGCACGCCGTGCTGCGGATGAGCGGCGGGCGGGTCGTGGCCCGCGCGGTCGGGCACGAGACGACGCTGGTCCGGTTCGGCCGCCCCACCGACGACGAGCTCGAGGCGTACCTCGCGACCGGGGAGCCGCTGGGGGTCGCGGGCGCGTTCACGCTCGACGGCCTGGGCGGCTGGTTCGTGGACGCCATCGACGGCGACCCGTCCAGCGTCATCGGCATCAGCCTGCCGCTCACACGCGGGCTGCTGCGTCAAGTGGACGTCTCGGTGTCCGACATCTGGTAGCCGTTGTCACATTTTCCCTGATCCGGGAAGCTCGACGAAGGGCTTTCGCGTTGGGGGAGCTGTGGGTGAACTGCTGACGCGCCGCCGTCACATCGACTTCGGGCGCAGGACGAACACGGGTTGTCGCGGCTGACGCCGCCCCCGTCGTCCACCCCTGCGCAGCCAACCCGGAGCAGTCGTGTCGTTCGTCCGCAGTTACAAGAAGCCGAAGGTGTTCGGCTTCACCGTCCTCGCCGCGCTCGTCCTCGGCGCCCTGGCGGGGTACGTCGCCAAGAGCACCGGCCAGGAGTGGCTCACCACCACCCTCGGTTCGATCGGCGACGTCTTCACCAGCCTCCTGCAGTTCACCGTCATCCCCCTGGTGTTCACCGCGATCGTGGTGGGCATCACGAGCCTGCGCAGGCTCGGCAGCTCGCGCGCCGCGCGGCTGGGCGGGAAGACGCTGCTGTGGTTCGCCATCACGTCCCTCATCTCCGTGCTCATCGGCCTGGCCATCGCGTTGATCTTCAAGCCGGGCGCGGGCGTGCAGGTCGAGCCGTCCGCGGCGGCGGTGGAGAAGCTCGCCGCCCGTGACCCGGGCTCGTGGGGCACGCTGCTGGAGACCTTGATCCCGTCCAACCTGTTCAGCGCCTTCACCGAGGGCGAGGTGCTCCAGGTCGTGTTCGTCTCGGTGCTGGTCGGCTTCGCCGCGTACGCGCTGGGCGAGAGGGCCACGCCGTTCGTCGCGCTGACCCGCTCGGCGTTCGACCTGATCCAGAAGATCGTCGGCTGGATCGTGCTGCTCGCGCCGATCGGCGTGTTCGGCCTGATCGGCACGGCCTTCGCGACGTACGGCAACTCGTTCGTCCAGCCGCTGTTCTCGCTGATCGCCTCGGTGTACGGCGGGGCGCTGCTGGTGCTGTTCGTGGTGTACCCGCTGCTGCTGCGGTTCGTCGGCCGGGTGTCGCCGGTCACGTTCTTCGCCAAGGCGTGGACCGCGATCCAGTTCGCGTTCGTGTCCCGCTCGTCGGGCGCGACGCTGCCGTTGAGCAGGCAGACCGCCGCCAACCTCGGCGTGGACGACGACTACGCGTCGTTCGCCGTGCCGCTGGGCACGACCACGAAGATGGACGGTTGCGCCGCCGTGTACCCGGCCATCGCCACGGTGTTCATCGCGAACCTGTTCGGCGTGCAGCTGGGCGTGTGGCAGTACGTGGCGATCGTCGCGGTCGCCGTGTTCGGCGCGCTGGCCACGGCGGGCACCACCGGCTGGTTCACCATGCTGACGCTGACCCTGGGCGCGGTGAACATGCCGCCGGAGGTCATCGCCACCGGTGTCGCGGTCGTCTACGCGATCGACCCGATCCTGGACATGGTCCGCACGGCCACCAACGTGACCGGCCAGATCACCGTCCCGGTCCTGGTCGCCCGCTCCGAGGGCCTGCTGGACGACGAGGTCCTCAACACCCCGAGCGACCCGCCCCTGCTGACCACCACCCCCACCCGCGAGCCCGTCCCCGCCTGACCGCTCGACCCACCCGACCTGGACGTAGGACACGCTCGTTCGCGAGTCCTACGTCCAGGTCGCGCGTGTCCTACGTCCGGAACACCCGGGTTCGACGTCCGGGACCCCTCACGCGCCGCAGTGGCGCAGGTCGGACGGGTCCGGCGTGACGGTGGGCCAGCCCGGCAACGACTCCGCCTCGCGCACGACCGGCGTGCACCCCAGCTCGCCGCCGTTGCCGGCGATCGAGAACACCTGCGCGAACCACCGCGAGCAGTCCACGCCCGCCTGGCACGCCCGCTGCACGGCCACGACGTCCGCGACCGCGTCGTGGTCCACGTCGTGCAGCGCCAAGTACGCCCCGCTGGCCACGTACGGCACCTGCGCCCGCGACCACGCGCCCGACCTGCGCACCAGCACCTCCCCGAGCACCTCGCCGCCGACCTCGCCCCGCACCAGGCACACCGCGACCTCGGCGTCGACGCACTGCAACGACGATTCGTCGATCCGGGCGCCCGAAGTGGCGATGGTCAACTCGAAGATGTTCGGCCCGGACGCCCCGCTGGTCCTGATCCGGCCCACGCCCTCGCCGACGACCAATTCCACTGAATCGACACCGACCTCCTGTTTCACCACCGAACGGCACGCCGTCGCGCCGCACCGCAATTCGTCCTGCGGCGTCACGGCGTCGGGGTCGGTGGCCGCGGTCGGGCGCAGTGACCAGGCCATGACCAGTCCCGCGACGGTGATGAGCACAGCTGCGCAAGCTGTCAGAAGCGCGGCGGCGGGCGGGCGTGTCACGATTTCCGATTGTTCCACCCAAGCGTGAGCTGTCTCTCGGTCTCCGGGTACTGACGGGTCACTAAACTCCGAACCCATTGCCGCTCAAAGTCCCAGCGTTGCCAGGAGGTAGGACGTCGTGTCGCTGCGCAAGGTCCTCGTCGCCAACCGCGGTGAGATCGCCGTCCGGGTCATCCGTGCCTGCCGGGACGCCGGCCTGACCAGCGTCGCCGTGTACGCCGACCCGGACCGGGACGCCCCGTTCGTCCGGCTGGCGGACGAGGCGTTCGCCCTGGGCGGCAGCACGCCCGGGGACAGCTACCTGTCCATCGACAAGCTCCTCGACGTGGCCAAGCGCGCGGGCGCGGACTCGGTGCACCCCGGCTACGGCTTCCTGTCCGAGAACGCGGACTTCGCGCAGGCGGTGCTGGACGCGGACCTGATCTGGATCGGGCCGACCCCGCAGGCCATCCGCGACCTCGGCGACAAGGTCACCGCGCGGCACATCGCGATGCGCGCGGGCGCGCCGCTGGTCCCCGGCACCAAGGACCCGGTCTCCGGCCCGGACGAGATCATCGCGTTCGCGCGGGAGCACGGTCTGCCGGTCGCGATCAAGGCGGCGTTCGGCGGCGGCGGTCGCGGCCTCAAGGTGGCGCGCACGCTGGAGGAGATCCCCGAGCTGTTCGACAGCGCGGTGCGCGAGGCCGTCACGGCGTTCGGCCGCGGCGAGTGCTTCGTCGAGCGGTACCTGGACAAGCCGCGGCACGTCGAGGCGCAGGTCCTGGCCGACCAGCACGGCAACGTCGTCGTCGTCGGCACGCGCGACTGCTCGTTGCAGCGCCGCCACCAGAAGCTGGTCGAGGAGGCGCCCGCGCCGTTCCTGACCGACGAGCAGCGGGCCGAGATCCACCGGTCGGCGCGCGCGATCTGCAAGGAGGCCGGCTACCACGGCGCCGGCACGGTCGAGTACCTGGTCGCGGTGGACGGCACGATCTCGTTCCTCGAGGTCAACACCCGCCTCCAGGTCGAGCACCCGGTCAGCGAGGAGACCGCGGGCGTCGACCTGGTGCGCGAGCAGTTCCGCATCGCCGCCGGCGAGGTGCTGCGGTTCACCGAGGACCCCACCCCGCGCGGCCACTCGATCGAGTTCCGCATCAACGGCGAGGACGCGGGCCGCAACTTCCTGCCCGCGCCCGGCACGGTCACCACGTTCACCTCGCCGTCCGGTCCCGGTGTCCGGGTGGACGCGGGCGTGGAGAGCGGCACGGTCATCGGCGGCCAGTTCGACTCCCTGCTCGCCAAGCTGATCGTCACCGGCGAGGACCGGACGCAGGCCTTGGAGCGGGCACGGCGCGCGCTGGACGAGATGGTGGTCGAGGGCATGGCGACCGTGCTGCCGTTCCACCGCGCGATCGTGCGGGACCCGGCGTTCGTCGGCTCCGAGGACGGCTTCACCGTGCACACGCGGTGGATCGAGACCGAGTTCGACAACACCATCGCGCCGTTCGCCGACGGCGCGGAGGCCGAGGAGGACGAGCCGCGGCAGACCCTGGTGGTCGAGGTCGGCGGACGTCGGCTGGAGGTCTCGCTGCCCGGTGACCTGGCGTTCGCCGGCGGTGGTGGCGCCGGTGGCGCGGCCAGGGCGGGTGTGAAGGCCAAGCCGCGCAAGCGGGGCGGCGGCAAGGGCGGCGCGGCGGTCTCCGGCGACGCGGTGGCCGCGCCCATGCAGGGCACGATCGTCAAGGTCGCGGTCGAGGACGGCCAGCAGGTCGAGGCGGGCGAGCTGATCGTCGTGCTGGAGGCCATGAAGATGGAGAACCCGGTCACCGCGCACAAGTCCGGCGTGGTCACGGGGCTGTCCGCCGAGCCGGGCGCGGCGGTCACCCAGGGCACGGTCCTCTGCGAGATCAAGGAATAGGCTCACCTGTGTGAGCGAGCGGGACATCCGGATCGGCGACGCGGAGCGTGAGCACGCGCTCGAACTGCTCGGCACGCACCTCGGCGAGGGGCGGCTGAGCGTGGACGAGTACGGCGACCGCTCCGCCCGCGTCGCCACCGCGAAGACCCGGGGCGACCTGTACGCGTTGTTCGGCGACCTGCCCGCGCCACGGCCGCGGTTCCCGCAGGTCGAGCCGCCGGAGACCCGGTCGCCGGTGTCCGCCCGGCGCACCGCCCCGCTCGAGTTCCGGGTCGGCAGCGCGGCGGTCACGGCGGTCGCGATCGTCAGCGTGGCGTTGTTCTTCCTGGCCAAGACACCGCTGGTGTTCCTGCTGATCCCCGCGGCGATGCTGCTGATCGGCCGGATGGGCAGGCGGTGAGCGCGCCGTCGCTGCTGCTGCTCGACCTGGACGGCGTGCTGCGGCGGTTCCCGCCGGACGGGCCGATCGAGGACGGTTTCGGCCTGCCGCGCGGCACGTTGGCGCGGGTGTCGTTCGCCCTGGCCGGTCCCGCGACCGCCGGCCGTGCCACGGACGAGGAGTGGCGCGCGGCCGTGCGGGAGCAGCTGGTCGTCGAAGGGCTCTCGCCGGCGCGCGCGGCGGGCGCGGTGGCGGCGTGGACCCGGACCGGCGAGGTGATCGGCGAGGCGCTGGACCTGGTGCGGCGGGTCCGCGAGCGGTGCCGGGTGGCGTTGCTCTCCAACGCGACCGACCGGCTGCCGCGCGACCTGGCGGAGCTGGGGCTGGACCGCGAGGTCGACGCGGTCGTGTCGTCCGCGCGGCTGGGGGTGGCCAAGCCCGCGCCCGAGGCGTTCCGGCGCGCGTTGCGGGTGCTGCAGCACTCGCCGTCGGGGACGTTGTTCTGCGATGACAACGCGGTGAACGCGGAGGCGGCGCGGACGATCGGCATCGACGCCGTGCACACGCCGGACTTCCCCGCGTTGCACGAGGCGCTGTCGTCGCGCGGCTTGTTGGACGACGGCGTCGGCACGGGTCCGCCCGGGACCGCGGGTCCGTTGTTGCTGGTCCTGCACGACCGCGACGACGCGGAGGAAGCCGCGCGGGAGCTGGCGGCGGCCGGGTGGTCGCCGTGCGCGGTGCACAAGGACGTGCTGGCCGGAGAGGACGACCTGGAAGACGCCGACTGGGTCGTGGAGTTGACCACCGGTCCCGACGACCGGCCCGCGTCCGCCCACCGCGGCCTGCTCGAAGAGCTGGCCGGGCGGTACGACGGGTTCATCACGGACTGATCCCCCGGCGCTTGCGACGTCGCGTCGGCAGGTCGAGCCTGATTTCGCGGCGATCACGCTTTACTATCGTCGCGAAACCAGCCTGCCGACTTCCGGGCGACCTCGCCCGTCCGAGCGGAGCGAGGACGATTCGGCATGGAGGCCGTCGAGATCAACGCGGGGGAGTTCTACCTGCGCCGACTCCGCGTGGACGACCGCATCGACGACCGGCCGGCGTTGGTGGGCGGTGGCCTCTGCCCCGACCTCGACGCGGCCGGCGCGCACATCGCCGAACGCGCGGACCAGTGGCACACCGACGAGTCCTGCTCCTGGGCCGTGTGCGACCAGCTCACCGGCACGGCCGTCGGCGAGATCTCCCTGTCCAGCACCGGTGAGCTGCACTGCTGGATCACGCCCGACCTGCGCGGCAAGGGCATCGCGACGCACGCGACCGGCGCCGTGCTGCGGTTCGGCTTCGGGTTCCTCGACCTACCGCTGATCACCGCCAGACCCCCGGACGACGCGGCCCGTCGCGTGGCCGAGAAGTGCGGCTTCACAGCCGAGGGTCCACTTGGCGTGTGGACCCGGCTACGGTAGGTGTCCATGAGGGCTGCTCGGGTGCTCACCGCCACGCTCTGCGCGTTGGCGATGGCCTCCTGCACGCCCGTTCCGGACAAGAAGGCCGATGGCCGGGTCGACGAACCGCTGCCCGTCGCGACGACCACCGTGCCGTCGTTGCCACCGCGGCCGCGGGAGGTGCGGTTGGACGACGTCGACCCGTGCGCCGTGCTCTCACCCGAACAGCGCATCGCGCTGAGCCTGGACAACCCGCCGAGCGCATATGTGGAAGCGAGCTTCGGCAACGCGAAGGCGTGCACCATGCGCAGCAACATCAGCGGGAACGTCGTCCGGCTGGCGCTCGTCACAGTCGAGGGCGTCGGCGTGTGGCTCAGCGAGAACGCGCAGGTGCACGCCGAGCAGACCACGGTGGCCGGTTTCCCCGGCCTGACCGTGCGGACGCCCGGCATGGACAACGTGTGCAACGTCGAGGTGGACGTCGCGGAGGGGCAGTTCCTCGACGTGATGTTCCGCGACGGCGGTAACGAAACGGCGGCCAAGCAGGACACTCTGTGCCAAGGGGCGCAACGGGCGGCAGAAGCGGCGGTAGCCGGTTTGCTGCAACGGCGCTGATCCACGCGGGGGATGTGCGCTCCACCCACTCCCCGCTGTCGGACCGGGTGGCTAGAGTGACCTTGCGCGAGAACGGAATGGCGCGACGGGAACGAGGAAGGCGGGAGGTTGTCCATGCCGTCGGAAGACCACGGCCACGGCGCTGACACGGGCTCACCACCGCCCCTGTCGCACACCTTGAACGTCGAGCCCAGCGCGATCCCGAGCCTGCGCAACGCGTTCGCGGGCGCGTTGTCGAAGCTGGACGAGCAGATCGAGCAGGCGATCACCGAGGTCAGGGTCCGCCCGTGGGCGGGCGACCCGGTGAGCCAGGACGCCGCGGAGCGGTTCAACGAGCGGTCGCTCGAATCGGGCGACTCGGCGCTGATCGCGTTGGAGAACTACCAGCGGCAGCTCAAGTCGGCCATGGACGCGCTCACCCTGGTCGAGCAGCAGTACCAGTCCATCGAAGAAGACAACACCGGGTTGATGGGACAGCAGGGCAGCCGCTGAGCGCCCGGCGCAGGCAAGGGGAGCGTTCATGCCCGATGGACACCGCTGGAGCGGGTACAGCCACGAAGAGCTGTACGAGCAGATCAACTCGGGGCCGGGGCCCAAGGCCTCGCACGCCTCGATGGAGCGGTGGCAGGGCGTCTCCGCCGCGTTGACCGAGATCAACGCCGAGCTGCACAGCGGCGTGCTGAAGTCCGGCGCGTCCTGGGAGGGTTCGGCCGCGGACAAGGCGCGGATGGGCATCAACCCGCTGGCCGCGTGGGCGGACGACGCCCGTGCCGGCGCGGAGGTCATGCGCATCTCGGCCGAGCTGCAGGCGGACTACATCGCCAAGGCGCGCGCGGACATGCCGCCGCCGGTGAAGGTGACCGCGGAGGAGCCGAACCTGCTCGTCAGCGCGTTGACCAACCTGGTCGGCGGGCAGACGGACTTCGAGCAGCAGGAGAAGGCGCGCAACGCCGCCGAGCAGCGGGCGCGCGAGGTGATGACGACCTACGCCTCCAGCACCGTGTCGAACACCAGCACGTTGGGGCAGTTCCACCAGCCGCCGCAGTTGGTGATCAACGCGCCCGAGGTGGTGCGCAACGACTCGGCGGGCGTGTCCGGTCCCGGTTGGGGTTACGGCGGTCCGCGCGGTGGGCGTGGCGGCGGTCGGGGCGGGTGGCGCGGCGGTCGCGGCGGGTGGCGCGGCGGCTACTCGCCTCAGCGTCCGGCGCCGCAGCCCTCGTTCGGCGGTTCGACGGGCACGGCGTCCGTCGGGACGTCCGGTTCCACCAGGACTTCGTCGGCGGCGTTACCGGCGTCCGGGTCGGGTTCGGGGGTGTTCGGGCCCGGTGGTGTGGTCGGCGGTGGCGGTGCGGGTGGTCAGCAGGACAAGGACCGGCGCAAGGCCTCGTCGTCTTCGTCTTCTTCGTCGTCGTCCTCCGACACGACGAACGGTCAGCACGCCGCCGGCGCCAACCAGCAGTTGCTCCCGGGTGCGCCCGGTGGGCCGTTGCTGCCCAGCGGCACGACGTCGGTGAGCTCGGTGGAGATCGGGGCGTTCGCGGCGAGCACGCAGCACGCGGCGACGGCGGGGCCGGGCGGGTCGACGGGCTCGATGCTCGGCGCCGGCGGCCAGGTCGGCGGCCAGGACACCGTGCACAAGCGCAGCGTCCCGGCGCCGGCGCAGCCCGCGTTCGACCCGTTCGGCGGCCTGGGTGCGGCTCGTGGCGCGGAAGAGGAAGAAGATGCCACGCACGACGCAGCCGACTACCTTCGGCAGACGGACGACATCTACGGCATTGGCGGGATCATCTCGCCTCCGGTGATCGGGGAGAGCACCACCCACTGATGACGACGTTCGGCTTGGACTTGGGCAGCAACGACCTGCGCGAACCGGTGACGATCTCGGCGCTGGAGTTCGACGTGCTCTGGGAGCACCTGCGGCTGGAGACCATGCCGCTGGTGCTCAAGGTGCCGTCACCGGGCAAGACGCACGCGGAGCGGGCCGAGCTGGAGCGGCAGGCGTGGGGCGGGCTCGACCGTCGCGGGTTGGGCCGGCCGGTGTCGCTGGACCCGATGCTGGAGGACCTGCTGCACCTGCTGAACCGGCCGCAGCAGGAGGTGGACGGGCGGTTGTGGCTCGGCCACAGCGTCCGCGTGCTGGCGGCGGCCAAGGGCCAGTCCGGCGTGCTGGCGGTCCTGTCCCACGACCAGCTGACCCTGCGCCCGGCGTCCGCCGAGGGCCTCCCGCGCGAGGCCCTCTCCGTGCTCCCGCCGCTGGCCGCGGGCCCGGGCCACTCCGTGACCCTGCCGAGCGCGGACCTGGACGCCGCCGCGGCCCAGGCCAACACCGCGGACGACCTTCAGCAGGCCCTCTTGGCGCGCGGCATCCGGCAGGAGGACGCCCGCACCCTCGCCGACATGTTCCGCGACGCGGGCAACCGCGGCCAGTTCGGCGCCGCGAGCCGTGACAAGTGGGGCAAGCGCGTCCGCCAGGAGCACGTCGTGTCGTTCTTCGACAACCCCCACGGCCGCTACATCCAACTCCGCCGGGCGACCCCGGGCCAACAACCGTGGAGCACCGTCTCCCCCGTCGACGCCCGCCGCCTGATCCAACACCTGGAATCCCTGACCAGCGCCTGAGCGGCGGGTCGAACCCCAGGACGGGCGAGTTCAACGCTCCCGGACCGCCACGGGGCACACCCGCGCACCCGCCTGAGCTCGGCGGTCCCGGACACGGGCTCGCGCGTTCCGAACGTGGCACGCCCGGGGCCCGCGCGCTCGACGCTCGGGCCCTGGGCGTTCGACACGCCGGGCCCGAGTGTTCGACGCGCGTGGGGTCAGGGGCCGATGCCTTGGCAGGGGCGCGTGCGGAGGTCGGAGACGTAGTCGTCCGGGGCACCCGCGGCTTCGGCGGCATCGGCGACGACGCCGATGTAGCGGGCCGAGGGCAGACCGCCCTCGTAGGCGTCCAGGACGTAGAGCCAGGCGGTCACCGAACCTTCCAGGGTCTGGACGCGCAGGCGGATCTTCTTGTAGAGCCCGAGGGCGCCTTCCCAGCGGTCGAGGCGGGACTCGTCACGCGGGCTCACGTCGTAGAGCACGCAGAACACCTGGGAGTCGGGGTCCTCGACGATGGTGGCGAGCGCGCCCTCCCAGCCCAGGTCCTCGCCACCGAACGTCAGACGCCATCCGGCGAGCCACCCGGTCCCCGCCATCGGGGAGTAGGGGGCTCGCTCCATCATCTGGTTCGGGTCCATGTTGGACCCGTACGCGGCATAGAGCGGCACGACGACAGCCTAGCGACCTCGCGATCACCGCGAGGTACCAGAAGACCGGACGACACACCCCGACACCCGACCGCGTACGGTTACCAGCGGCTGCAACCGGCGCAAACAGCGCCGAAGACCACGAGGAGGACGTGTCGTGACCCGCATCGTCATCATGGGCGGTGGCCCCGCAGGTTACGAGGCGGCACTGGTCGCGGCCCAGCACGGGGCCGACGTGACCATCGTGGAACGCGAGGGCCTCGGTGGCGCCTGCGTGCTCTACGACTGCGTGCCGTCGAAGACGTTCATCGCCTCCGCGGGCGGCCGCAGCGCCTTCCGCAACGCCGGTGAGCTGGGCATTCGCACCAACAACGCGGAAGCGGCGGTCGAACTGCCGGTCGTGCACGGACGGGTGAAGGGCCTGGCGCTCGCCCAGTCCGCCGACGTCCGGGCCCGCCTCCAGCGCGAGGGCGTGCGGATCGTCAACGGCATCGGCAAGTTCTGCGACAACGCCCGCGGGCTCGCCCAGCACGAGGTCGTGACCATCGCCGAGGACGGCACGAAGGAAGTCCTCCCGGCCGACGTGGTGCTCATCGCGACGGGTGCGACCCCGCGCGTGTTGCCCGGCGCCGAGCCCGACGGCAAGCGGATCCTGACCTGGCGGCAGATCTACGACCTCCCCGAGTTGCCGGAGCACCTGGCCGTCATCGGGTCGGGTGTCACCGGTGTGGAGTTCGCCTCCGCGTACACGGAACTCGGCGTGAAGGTGACCATGGTCTCCAGCCGCGATCGGGTGCTCCCCCACGAGGACGCCGACGCGGCCGTGGTGCTGGAGGACGTGTTCGCCGAACGCGGCACGGCGGTGGTCAAGCACGCCCGCGCGGACCGGGTCGAGAACGTCGGCGACGGCGTCCTGATTCACCTGGAAGACGGTCGCACGATCGAGGCGAGCCACGCCCTGATGACGGTCGGCTCCGTCCCGAACACCGCCGACCTCGGCCTGGACAAGATCGGCATCGAGCTCGGCCGCGGCGGGTACATCCCGGTCGACCGGGTGTCGCGGACGAACATCGCCGGCGTCTACGCGGCGGGCGACTGCACGGGCCTGCTGCTGCTCGCGTCCGTCGCCGCCATGCAGGGCCGCATCGCCATGTGGCACGCGCTGGGCCAGGGCGTGAGCCCGATCAGGCTCAAGACGGTCGCGGCGAACGTGTTCACCAACCCCGAGATCGCCTCCGTCGGCATCAGCCAGCAGGCGATCGACTCCGGCGAGGTGCCCGCCCGCACGATCATGCTGCCGCTGGCCACCAACCCGCGGGCCAAGATGGAAGGCCTGCGGCGCGGTTTCGTGAAGCTGTTCTGCCGCCCGGCGACGGGTGTGGTCATCGGCGGCGTCGTGGTCGCGCCGAACGCCAGCGAGCTGATCCTGCCTATCACGCTCGCCGTGCAGAACCAGCTCACGGTGGACGACCTGGCGACCACGTTCTCGGTCTACCCGTCGCTGACCGGCTCGATCACCGAGGCCGGCCGCCAGCTCATGCGCCACGACGACCTCGACTGACACGCACCGGGAGAACGGGGCGCCGCCCGGTGGCGACGCCCCGTCGGGGTCACTCCACCCAGTCGAAGGTCCTGGTCACGGCCTTCTTCCACTGCGCGTAGGTCTTGGCCCGGGTGTCGTCGTCCATCGCCGGGTCCCACTGCTTGTCCTGCGCCCAGTTCTGCCGGATGTCGTCCTCGGACTCCCAGAACCCGACCGCCAGGCCCGCCGCGTAGGCGGCGCCGAGCGCGGTCGTCTCGTTGACCACCGGCCTGATCACCGGCACGCCCAGGATGTCCGCCTGGAACTGCATCAGCAGCTCGTTCACGACCATGCCGCCGTCGACCTTCAACGACTTCAGCGGCACGCCCGAGTCGGCGTTCATCGCGTCGATCACCTCACGGGTCTGGAACGCCGTCGCCTCCAGCACCGCGCGGGCCAGGTGGCCCTTGTTCACGAACCGGGTCAGGCCGACGATCGCGCCGCGCGCGTCCGAGCGCCAGTACGGCGCGAACAGGCCGGAGAACGCGGGCACGAAGTACGCGCCGCCGTTGTCCTCCACCGTCCGGGCGTGCTCCTCGATCTCGGCGGCCGTCGTGATCATCCCGAGGTTGTCGCGCAGCCACTGCACCAACGAGCCCGTCACCGCGATCGAACCCTCCAGCGCGTACACCGGCGCCTGGGAACCGATCTTGTAGCAGACCGTGGTGAGCAGGCCGTTCTCGCTCATCACCTTGTCCGTGCCGGTGTTGAGCAGCACGAAGTTGCCGGTGCCGTAGGTGTTCTTGGCCTCGCCGGGCGACAGGCACGCCTGCCCGAACGTGGCCGCCTGCTGGTCGCCGAGGATGCCCGCGATCGGCACGCCGGCCAGCGCGCCGCGCTCCCGGACCTTGCCGTACTCCTCCGACGAGGACCGGATCTCCGGCAGCATCGACAGCGGCACGCCCATGTCGGCCGCGATGCCCTCGTCCCAGCTCAGCGTGTCGAGGTCCATCAGCAGCGTGCGGGAGGCGTTGGTGGGGTCGGTGACGTGCACGCCGCCGTCCACACCGCCGGTCATGTTCCACAGCACCCAGGTGTCCATGTTGCCGAACAGCAGGTCACCGGCCTCGGCGCGCTCCCGGGCGCCCTCCACGTTGTCCAGGATCCAGCGGATCTTGGGACCGGAGAAGTACGTCGCCAGCGGCAGGCCGGTCTTGTCCCGGTACCGCTCCTGCCCGCCGCCCAGAGCCGCCAGGTCCTGGCAGATCTTGTCGGTCCGGGTGTCCTGCCAGACGATCGCGTTGTACACCGGCTGCCCGGTGGTCCTGTCCCAGACGAGCGCGGTCTCGCGCTGGTTGGTGATTCCGACGGCGGCGATGTCGGCGGTGGTGAGGTCGGCCTTGGCCAACGCGCCCGCGGCCACCTGCCTGGTGTTGGTCCAGATCTCGTTCGCGTCGTGCTCGACCCACCCGGCCCGGGGGAAGATCTGCTCGTGCTCCTTCTGGTCGACGGAGACCACGCGACCCGAGTGGTCGAAGATCATGCACCGGGTGGACGTCGTGCCCTGGTCGATCGCGGCCACGTGCTTCGTCATGCGCTGGAGTCCTTTCAGACCGGGAGAACCAGGTACAGGAGACCGGCGAGCAGGCCGCCGAGCAGCGGACCGACCACCGGCACCCAGGCGTAGCCCCACTCGGCGCTGCCCTTGTCGCGGATGGGCAGGACCGCGTAGGCGATGCGCGGGCCGAGGTCGCGCGCCGGGTTGATGGCGTAGCCGGTCGGCCCACCGAGCGAGGCGCCGATGCCGATGACGACGAACGCGACGCCGGCGTAGCCGAGGGCGGCGTTGCCCAGCTGCGGCACGCCGTCCGCCGCACCCTTCGCGGCCGGGCTCAGCAGGACCCACGCGACCAGCACGAACGTGCCGATCACCTCGGTCACGACGTTCCAGCCGGCCTTGGGGATGGTCGGGCCGGTGCAGAAGATGCCACGGGTGCCCGCCGGGTCGTCGTGCGCGTCGAACTGCGCCTTGTAGGCCAGCCACGCGAGCACGGCGCCGATGAACGCGCCGACCAGCTGACCGGCGAAGTAGATGGGCACGTCGTCCCACGGTGTCTTGTCCGCGACGGCCAGGCCGAGGGTCACCGCGGGGTTGAGGTGCGCGCCGCTCGGCGCGGCGATGCTGGCGCCCGCGAAGACCGCGAAACCCCAGCCGATGTTGATCAGGAGCCATCCGCCGGTGTTGCCCAGCGTGTCCTTCAGGACCACGTTGGCGACGACACCCGCACCCAACAGGATCAGGATCGCGGTGCCCAGCATCTCCCACACGAAGATCGAGCCACTGCTCACTCGCCGACCTCCTCGCCTTGACAGGAGGCAGCACGGTCCGGGTCCGGCGGCGCTGCCCACCCCACAATGGGGCATGACGCTAGTTCCGACCTGATCAGTTGTCCACGGGTGGCGTACCGACGGGTAACGTGGTCGAGTCAGTCCTGGTCCGCCCGGTCGGTTCGAGCATCAGGGAGGCGTCAGTGGTCACGCGCGAGCAGTACCCCGCCACCGCGGGCCGGCTGGGGCCGCTCGAACGCTCCCAGTCCTGGGACCGGCTCGGCGCGGAGACGTTCGACCTGGTGATCATCGGTGGCGGCGTGGTCGGCGTCGGCTCCGCGCTGGACGCCGCGACGCGCGGCCTGCGGGTGGCGCTGGTCGAGGCGCGCGACCTGGCCTCGGGCACGTCGAGCCGGTCGTCGAAGCTGTTCCACGGCGGGCTGCGGTACCTGGAGCAGCTGGAGTTCGGGCTGGTGCGCGAGGCGCTGCGGGAACGCGAACTCATGCTGACCCGCCTGGCACCGCACCTGGTCAAGCCGGTGCCGTTCCTGTACCCGCTGACGCACCGCGGGTGGGAGCGGCCGTACACCGCGGCCGGGCTGCTCATGTACGACACGATGGGCGGCGCGCGGTCCGTGCCCGGGCAGAAGCACCTGACCAGGGCCGGTGCGCTGCGGCTCGTGCCCGCGTTGCGGCCGTCCGCCCTGATCGGCGGGATCCGGTACTACGACGCGCAGGCGGACGACGCGCGGCACACCATGATGGTCGGCCGCACGGCGGCGCACTACGGGGCGGTCGTGCGGACGTCCACGCAGGTCGTGGGCTTCCTGCGGGAGGCGGACCGGGTGTCCGGCGTGCGGGTGCGCGACGTGGAGGACGGGCGGGAGACGTCCGTGCGGGCGCACGCGGTGATCAACGCGACCGGGGTGTGGACCGACGAGCTGCAGCGGCTGTCCGGCAGTCGCGGCCGGTTCCGGGTGCGCGCGTCGAAGGGCGTGCACATCGTCGTGCCGCGGGACCGGATCGTGTCCGAGTCTGGGTTGATCCTGCGCACGGAGAAGTCGGTGCTGTTCGTGATCCCGTGGCGGAATCACTGGATCGTGGGAACGACCGACACCGATTGGAACCTGGACCTGGCGCACCCGGCGGCGACCCGGTCGGACATCGACTACATCCTGGAGCACGTCAACTCGGTGCTGGCGACGCCGTTGACGCACGACGACATCGAGGGCGTGTACGCCGGGCTGCGGCCGTTGCTGGCGGGTGAGAGCGAGTCGACGTCGAAGCTGTCGCGCGAGCACGCGGTGGCCCGGGTGGCGCCCGGGTTGGTCGCGATCGCCGGCGGGAAGTACACGACGTACCGGGTGATGGGCGCCGACGCGGTGGACGCGGCCTCGGTCGACCTGCCGGGGCGGATCCAGCCGTCGATCACGGACAAGGTGCCGCTGATCGGGGCGGACGGTTACCACGCGCTGGTGAACCAGGCGGACCAGTTGGCGACCCGGTACGGCCTGCACCCGTACCGGGTGAGGCACCTGCTGGACCGCTACGGGTCGTTGGTGCACGAGGTGCTGGGGTCGGCGGACGCGGAGCTGCTCAAGCCCGTGCCCGGCGCGCCGGACTACCTCCAGGTGGAGGTGGTCTACGCCGCGTCGCACGAGGGTGCGCTGCACCTGGAGGACGTGCTGACCCGGCGGACCAGGATCTCGATCGAGTACCCGCACCGGGGCGTGGAGTGCGCGTTGCCGGTGGCGCGCCTGATGGCCGGCGTGCACGGCTGGGACGACGCCATGGTGGCGCACGAGGTGTCGGTCTACACGGCCCGGGTCGACGCCGAGCGCGCGTCGCAGGCGGAACCCGACGACCAGGCCGCCGACGCCGTCCGCTCGGCCGCCCCCGAGGCCCGGCCGGAGATCGTGGAACCGGTGAGCTGACGGTGGTCGGGGTCCCGGTCGGGCGCGGAGCAGCCGCCCGCGCCGGGACCCCGCCACCGGCGGGGACCCCCGCAGAACGCGCAGGGGTCCGGCGCCACCGGCGACCGCCTCCCTCGGTGCCGGGCGATTATCCGTAGTAGTCCGCCTCGACGGCCGCGATCACGCGCTTGTCCTTGTACTCGGTGACGTTCAGCAGCACGCCGGTGCCGTTGCCGCGGTTCCAGTACGAGATGCTCTCCGCACCGGTGGTCCACGGCTTCGACGTGACCGCGTTGGGCCTCTTGTCCTTGACGTTCCAGGTGCGGAGCTGCCCCGGGTCCTTCTTCCCGGCACTGCTGGAGAACCACACCGTGTCGCCGCGACTCACCGCCCCCTGCATGGAGAAGAAGTGGGTCCGGTACGCGTCGTGGGTGCGCAACCCCGTTCCGGACAGCTGACCAGAGGCCGGGAACTCGAACCGGAACAAGCGGCACTCGTCCGGCGGGCACGCGCCGGGCGAATTCGGCTTCGACCACTGGGACACCACCAGCAGGTTCGGCTGAACGGAGCGGTCGAGGCCCAGCGAGGAGAACTGGCCAACCGCCTTGCCGGTGATCCGACCCGTCTGGATCATCACCAAGGACGCCGTGGCGAGCGGGTCCTTCTTGTCGGTCTTGTAGACCTTCTCCCAGTCGAACACCCGGATCTCCCTGGTGCACGCCACCAGCAGGTACCGCCCGTACCACACGGAGCCGCCCGCGTGGCAGGTCACGCGCGCCCAGTCGGAGCCCTTCGGCTCCACCAGTGAGATGTGCTTGTACCCCTCGTTCGCGAAGTTGGGCAGGAACGTCACCCGGGCGTGGTCGGTCCCTTTCCGATAAGAGGTCACGGCGAGGGCCTGGCGACCGTCGTAGTGGTTCGTCGGGTCGGCGTCCGAGGTGCTGGTGACGCCCTGGGGCATCCACGCGTTGTTGGAGTCGGACGACTTCTGCCCCTTGTCGGGGTGGTCCCAACACCGCAATGTCACGACCGATCGGAGTTTCTCGGCCGCCTTCTTCTCGCTGTCGTCGCAAGGCTCGGTGGCGCGCCCGCGGCCCGCGACCAGGTCCTTCACCGGGACCCGTCCGCCGGCGAGCCGCTTCTCCACCTTGGCGACCCGCCCGCTCATGCTCGTCAGGTCCACCTTGAGGTCGAACTGCGCGGTGCCGAGAATCGGCGTCGGCGTCGGCGATGCCGCCTGGGCCGCGGCCACACCCGGCGTCAATCCCGGGCCGAGCGCCCCGACCAGCCCGAAGATGAGCGTGAGCGCCACTGCTCTTCGCATGCGATCCCCCTGGATCGTCGCACGGGTCCGGCGGTGGTCGAGCACCGCGGGACCTCATCGTGGTCGGACGACCTGGGGAGAATCTGGGGCGGAAGTGCGGCCCTCACGCGCTCGCCGACCACGCGACTTCGACCGCCGCGTGGTCGGCGAGCGCCGGGACCGGGTCAGGCCAGGGCGGCCAGGGCCGCGTGCACCATCACGCGCACGCCGACCAGCAGGGCGCGTTCGTCCAGGTCGAAGCCCGGCTGGTGGAGGTCCTTCTGCTTGCCGACGCCGTCCCAGACGCCCAGGCGCGCGAACGAGCCCGGCACGTGCTCCAGGTACCAGCCGAAGTCCTCGCCGCCCGACGACTGCTCCGTGCCGGCCAGCGCGTCCTCGCCCAACGCCGCCTCGACGCCCGCGCGCAGCAGCACCGTGCTCTCCCGGTCGTTCACGACCGGGGGGACGCCGCGCCGGTGGTGCAGGTCGAAGCCGACGCCGGTCGGGGCCAGCAGCGCGCCCACCAGCTCCTTGATCAACGGCTCCAGCTCGGCCCAGATGTCGCGGTCGCCGGTGCGCAGCGTGCCGCGCAGCACGCCGTCCTGCGGCACGGCGTTCGGGGCCTCCCCCGCGTGCACCGCGCCCCACACGAGGACGGTGCCCGAACGGGGGTCGACGCGGCGGGACAGCAGGCCCGGCAGGCCCGTGATCACGGTGCCCAGCGCGTGCACCAGGTCCGCGGTCAGGTGCGGCCGGGACGTGTGGCCGCCGGGGGAGGTCAGGCGCAGCTCCAGCATGTCGCTGGCCGACGTGATCGCGCCGATCCGGGTGCCGATGCGGCCGACCTCCAGCCGCGGGTCGCAGTGCAGGCCGAAGATGCGCTCCACGCCGTCGAGACCGCCCGCCGCCAGCACGTCCAGCGCACCGCCCGGCATGACCTCCTCGGCGGGCTGGAACACCAGGCGGACCCGTCCGGGCAGCTCGGTGGCCGACGCCAGCGCCAGCGCCGCGCCCAGCAGCACGGTGGTGTGCGCGTCGTGCCCGCACGCGTGCGCCACGCCGTCCACAGTGGACGAGTACGGGGCGCCGGTGTTCTCCGGCAGCGGCAGGGCGTCGATGTCCGCGCGCAGCGCCACGCAGCGCGGCCCGGAGCCGACGTCGCAGACCAGGCCGGTGCCGCCGGGCAGGATGCGCGGCTTGAGGCCGGCCGAGCGCAGCACGTCGGCGATCAGCTCGGTGGTGGCGAACTCGTGCCGGGACAGCTCCGGGTGCGCGTGGAGGTGCCGGCGCCAGGCGACGACCTCGGAGGCGTTCGCCGCCAGCCAGTCGTCGAGCCACGAGGGTCCGCGCCCCTCACCGGGATCATCCACAGGGGCAATGCTGACCCCGCGATCGGTCAACAGCACCTCGGCACCCTCCTCCGGCCGACGCGAGTCCACGACCGTCATGCCACACCCGCCAGCAGTCGAGAGCGCTGCGCACCGTCGGTGGCAGCGGAAATTGTGGTCCAGGCGAGTGCGAGCGCCCCGTCGAGCACAGCTCGGTCGGCCGAGGCCGACGCACAGGCGGTCGCGAACTCGATTTGGTGGTTCACCGCGTCTCCGCAGTCGATGGCGATGGTCGGGTGGATGGCCGGCAGCGCACGGGTGATGTTGCCCATGTCGGTGCTGCCGATCTTCTCCTTGAGCTCCTCCTCGGGGCTCAACGGATGCCTGCCCAGCTCGATCGCGGCGTGCCGGTAGGCGTCCGCGAGCCAGGGGTCTGGGGTCAGCTCGGCGTACACCGGCGAGACCTTCACGACCTCGTGGGTGCAGCCGGTGGCGACCGCGCCCGCCTCGAAGCAGCGGTTCATCCGCTCCTCCAGCCGGCGCAGCGATTCGAGGTCGTCGGCGCGCAGGTCGAACATCGCCGACGTGCGCGCGGGCACGATGTTGGGCACGGCGCCGCCGCGCGTGACGATGCCGCTGACCATCTGTCCCGGCTCCAGGTGCTGGCGGGCGAGCCCGATGGCGACCTGGGCGACCGTGATCGCGTCGGCCGCGTTCACGCCCAGGTGGGGCGCGGCGGCGGCGTGGGACGGCTTGCCGGTGTAGTGGACCTCGACGTCGGTGATGGCGAGCGATCGCGCGGCCACGGCCTCGTACGGGGCCGGGTGCACCATCATCGAGAACGCCACGTCGTCGAATACCCCGCGTTCGAGCATCAGCACCTTGCCGCCGCCGACCTCCTCCGCCGGGGTGCCGATCACCCGGACGGTGAGGCCGAGCTCGTCGGCCAGGTCACGCAGGGCGAGGGCCGCTCCGGCCGAGGCGGCGGCGATGACGTTGTGCCCGCACGCGTGGCCGACCTCGGGCAGCGCGTCGTACTCCGCGCACAGCCCCAGCACCAGCTCGCCGGAGCCGAACGACGCGGTGAACGCCGTCTCCAGGTCCGCGACACCGCGCTCGACCTCGAAGCCCTCGGCGGCCAGCAGGTCGGCGACCTTGGCCGCGCTGCGGTGCTCGGCGAACGCCTGCTCGGGCTCCGCGTGGATGCTGCGGGAGAGGTCCACCAGCGCAGTCGAGTACCGCTCGACGGCCGAGCGTGTGCTCATCTTGAAGTCGGTACTCATTTGCGTCCATCCTGCATCACGGTCCGGCGAGCGCGTCGCACCCCTGGTTGATCAACCGGCAACCGGTCGCGGGGCTGCGCCGAGCGGTGCGCGATGTTCGGTCAGACCGATCACGTGCGCGCGACCGTGCGCGTTCGCGCAGGCCATGCTAGATGGCGACCACATGCCGCCACCGGGTTCCCACCAGGTGGAATCACCCGGACTTGCGCCCGGCCTTCCACTTCGACCAGCGCTTCTTGTTGCGCCAGTAGACGAGGGCGAACAGCAGCAGCGCGATACCGCCGATCCACAGCTTGCGGCGGGTCTCGCCGCTGGACGCGGGCTGCTGCTCCTCCTGGGGCGCGTTGATCTCCGGACCGGGCGGCACGGTGCCGTCGGGCTGGATGGTGCCGCCGGGCGCCAGGGTCTCCGTGGGCTGGACCGCGAGGTGCGGCGCGGGCGTCACGGCGGCGCCTGTGCCCGACGCGGTGAACACACCGGCCAGCACGAACAGGCACACCGCGAGCACAGATCGCCACATGGTCGCCAAGCCTAGCCACCGCGTTTCGTGGTTACCACTGTCGGTGGTCATCCAAACCGGCTTTTGTTCACGTGCTGTGAGCGAACGAGCCCGCCACGTGCCCGCTACCAGCCTCGACCCGGGTCGGCGCGGAACGCGGCCAGGATGCGTTCGGCGGCCAGCGTGGCGGTGAGCTCGCCGGCGCGCACCTGCCGTTCCACCTCGGGCACGACCGAGCGCACGCCCGGCGCCGCGCGCAGGCTCGTGAGCAGCTGGTCGTTCACCATGGCCCAGGTCCAGTCGACCTGCTGGCGACGCCGCCGCTCGGCCAGCCCGCCGCCCGCCTCCAGGGTCTCCCGGTGCTGGACGACCTGCCGCCACACGGTGTCGAGCCCGGAGCCGTCCAGCCCGCTGCACGTCAGCACGGGCGGGTGCCACGGGGCGTCCGGCGGGCGCAGCAGCCGCAGCGCGCCGGCCAGCTCGCGGGCGGCCTTGCGGGCGTCCTGCTCGTGCGGGCCGTCGGCCTTGTTGACCGCGATCACGTCGGCCAGCTCCAGCACGCCCTTCTTGATGCCCTGGAGCTGGTCGCCGGTGCGGGCGAGGGTGAGCAGCAGCGAGCAGTCGGTCATGTCGGCCACCGCGACCTCGGACTGGCCGACGCCGACCGTCTCGACCAGCACCACGTCGTAGCCCGCGGCCTCGACCAGCACGATCGTCTCGCGGGTCGCCCTGGCCACGCCGCCGAGCGTGCCGGAGGTCGGCGACGGCCGGATGAACGCCGCCTCGTCCACCGCGAGCCGGGCCATCCGGGTCTTGTCGCCCAGGATCGAGCCGCCGGTGCGGGTGGACGACGGGTCGACCGCCAGCACCGCCACCCGGTGGCCCCGCGCGGTCAGCATCGAGCCGAACGCGTCGATGAACGTCGACTTGCCCACGCCGGGCACACCGGTGATGCCGACGCGGTGCGCGTTGCCCGAGTGCGGCAGCAGCTCGACCAGCAGCTCCTGCGCCGACGCGCGGTGGTCCGGGCGCGTCGACTCGACCAGCGTGATAGCCCGGGCCAGCGTGCCCCGGTTGCCGGCGAGCACGCCCTTGGCGTACTCGCCGACGTCGACCGGCCTAGCCATCTCGTCCCGGCAGGTCGTCGTGGCCGAGCTGCCCGGCGAGCTCGCGCAGCAGGTCGCCCGCCGCGTCGGCGATGACCGTGCCGGGCGGGAAGATCGCCGCCGCGCCCGCCTCGCGCAGCGCGTCGAAGTCCTGGGGCGGGATCACGCCGCCGACCACGATCATGATGTCCTCGCGGCCCATCCCCGCCAGCGCCGAGCGCAGCGCGGGCACCAGCGTGAGGTGGCCCGCGGCCAGCGACGACACGCCGACGATGTGCACGTCGGCCTCGACGGCCTGGCGCGCGACCTCCTCCGGCGTCTGGAACAGCGGGCCGACGTCCACGTCGAAGCCGAGGTCGGCGAACGCGGTCGCGATCACCTTCTGGCCGCGGTCGTGCCCGTCCTGGCCCATCTTGGCGACCAGGATGCGCGGTCGACGCCCTTCGGCCTCGGCGAACGCCGCGGCCGCCTCGAGGGTAGCCACCACTGGCGTCCTCTCTCCCGGGGAAACGGACCCGGCCTCCTCCCGGTACACGCCGGTGATGGTGCGGATCTGCGCGGAGTGCCTGCCCCACACCTTGCCCAGCGCCTCGGAGATCTCCCCGACGGTGGCCTTGGCGCGGGCCGCGGAGATCGCCAGCTCCAGCAGGTTGCCGTCGGAGCCCGCGGCCTCGGTCAGCGCGGTCAGCGCGGAGTCGACGGCGGACTGGTCGCGCTCTTCGCGCAACCGGGCCAGCTTCGCCAGCTGCTGCGCGCGCACACCGGCGTTGTCGACCTTGAGCACGTCGATCTTCTCGTCGAACTCGACCTGGTACTTGTTCACGCCGATCACCGGCTGCCGGCCGGAGTCGATGCGCGCCTGGGTGCGCGCGGCGGCCTCCTCGATGCGCAGCTTCGGGATGCCCGCCTCGATGGCCTGCGCCATCCCGCCCGCGGCCTCGACTTCGGTGATGTGCGACCAGGCGCGGTGCGCCAGGTCGTGCGTGAGGCGCTCCACGAACGCGCTGCCGCCCCACGGGTCGATCACCCGCGTGGTGCCGGATTCCTGCTGGAGCAGCAGCTGGGTGTTGCGGGCGATGCGCGCGGAGAAGTCCGTCGGCAGCGCCAGGGCCTCGTCCAGCGCGTTGGTGTGCAGCGACTGCGTGTGCCCCTGCGTGGCGGCCATCGCCTCGACGCACGTGCGCGCGACGTTGTTGAACACGTCCTGCGCGGTCAGCGACCAGCCGGACGTCTGGCAGTGCGTGCGCAGGGACAGCGACTTCGGCGACTTCGGGTCGAAGCCCTTGACCAGCTTCGCCCACAGCAGCCGGGCGGCGCGCAGCTTGGCGACTTCCATGAAGAAGTTCATGCCGACCGCCCAGAAGAACGACAGCCGAGGCGCGAACGCGTCGATGTCCAGTCCCGCGCCGCGGCCCGCCCGCAGGTACTCCACGCCGTCCGCGAGCGTGTAGGCCAGCTCCAGGTCGGCCGTCGCGCCGGCTTCCTGCATGTGGTAGCCGGAGATGGAGATGGAGTTGAACTTCGGCATCCGCCGCGAGGTGAACGCGAAGATGTCGGAGATGATCCGCATCGACGGCTTCGGCGGGTAGATGTAGGTGTTGCGGACCATGAACTCCTTGAGGATGTCGTTCTGGATGGTCCCGGCCAGCTGCTCGGGCGCCACCCCCTGCTCCTCGGCCGCGACGACGTACAGCGCCAGGATCGGCAGGACGGCGCCGTTCATGGTCATCGACACGCTCATCTTGTCCAGCGGGATGCCGTCGAACAGCCGGCGCATGTCGTAGATCGAGTCGATGGCCACGCCCGCCATGCCGACGTCACCGGCCACGCGGGGGTGGTCGGAGTCGTAGCCGCGGTGGGTGGCCAGGTCGAACGCGACGGACAGGCCCTTCTGGCCGGCCGCGAGGTTGCGGCGGTAGAAGGCGTTGGACTCCTCGGCGGTGGAGAACCCGGCGTACTGCCGGATCGTCCACGGCTGGTTGACGTACATCGTCGGGTACGGGCCGCGCAGGAACGGCGCGATGCCCGGGTAGGTCGCGAGGAAGTCGAGGCCCTCGGTGTCGGCGGCCGTGTAGACGGGTTTGACGCCGATGCCCTCGGGCGTCTCCCACGTCAGCGCGTCCGCGCCCTTGCCGGTCGCCTCCTGGAGCGCGGCGTGCCACTGCGCGGCGTCGGCGGCGGCGGTGGGTTCGCCCAGGTCGATGTCGGCGAAGTTCGGGATCATCGCTGGACTCCAAGGGATTCGAACGTGTGCTCCAGCACGTCCAGGGCGGGACAGCCGGTGAACACGTACTCGTCGATCTCCGCGTCGGACTTCTTGCCCGCCAACAGGATCCGCTCCGCGCCCGCTTCGCGCAGCGCTCGCGCCACGGGCGCGGCCAGCTCGGCGTAGCTGCTCTCGCTGCCGCACAGGCAGGCGATCCGGGCGCCGCTCTCGCGGAACTTCGCGACCACGTCGTCCACGGTCCCGGTGGGCCCGGCGTCGGGCGTCTCGATGCCGCCCGCCTGGAACAGGTTCGCCGCGAACGCGGCCCGCGCGGTGTGCGCGGCGACCGGGCCGAGGGTGGCCAGGAAGACCTTCGGGCGCTCGGGGCTCGCGTCGGCCGCGTCGCGCAGCGCCTCGAAGTCCTGGGCGTACCGGATGCGGGGCAGGGGCCGGGTTCGGGGGCCCGAGATTGTCGGACCCTTCTGGGAGAATGAAGACCGGGGATCCCCCGAGGGGGACTCCTGCGCAGCGTGGCCGTTGGCCTGGCCCGGTTCTCGCGGTTCTCCGGGTGCGGACGGTCCTCCGGGTGCGGGCCGAACTTCGGGGGTGGGCCGGTCTTCGGGTGCAGAGGAGTCTTCGGGGGCGGGCCGGTCTTCGGGGGCGGGCGGGCGGACCACCGGCTGCTCGCCCAGGTTCGGGAACTCGCTGACGCCGGTCAGCGCGTCGGTCCGGTCGGCCAGGTTCGCCCGGCGCCGGTCCCAGGTGGCCGCGATCCGGTCGCCGACCAGGTTGAACGCCGCAGGCAGACCGCCGGCGGCCTCGATCTCGCGGAACCACGCCCAGGCGGCGCGCGCGAGGTCGTCGGTGAGCCGTTCCACGTACCAGGAGCCGCCCGCCGGGTCGATCACGGCGGCCAGCTTCGACTCCTCCAGCAGCAGCGACTGCGTGTTGCGGGCGATGCGCCGGGCGAAGTCGTCGGACAGGCCGATCGCGTGGTCGAACGGCAGCACGGTCACCGCGTCCGCGCCGCCGAGGCCCGCGCCGAAGCACGCCACGGTGGTGCGCAGCATGTTCACCCACGGGTCGCGGCGGGTCATCATCGCGGGCGACGTGACCGCGTGCTGCAGTTGCGGGCTCGGCGCGCCGGCCACCTCGGTGACCCGCGCCCAGAGCCGCCGGGCGGCCCGGAACTTGGCGATGGTGGAGAACTGGTCGGCGGTCGCCGCGTACCGGAACTCCAGCAGCCGCACGGCTTCCGCGACGTCCAACCCGGCCTCGGTCAGGTGCCGCAGGTACGCGACACCGGCCGCGAGGGACGCGCCCAGCTCCTGCGCGTCCGAGCCGCCGGCCTCGTGGAACGGCAGGCCGTCCACGACGACCAGGCGCAGCCCGGGGAACTCGCGGGTCTTGCCCAGCAGGTCGGTCAGGGCGGCGAGGTCGGCGGGCCGCCCCGTGCGCGCCTGCACGCCCAAGGGGTCCGCGCCGACGTTGCCCCGCACCTCACTGGCGAGCACCGGCCGCTGGTCCCAGACCCGCAGCATGGCCCGCCCGGCTTCGAGGAAGTCCGCGCCCGCGTCCACGACCACCGGCGCGAGGTCCAGGTAGACGTCGGCCAGCACCTCGTCGTAGGCGGCCGGGTCGAGCCCTTTGAGCCACAGCGACGTGACGCCGTTCTCCAGGTCCGCCATCACCGCCTCGCGGTCGGCGACCCGGTGCTGCTGGCGGACGTCCCAGCCCTCGACCGCGCCCTGCGGCCGACCGCCCCGGGTGAACGGGGCCGACCCCGGGAAACCGGCGTCCGGCGCCTGGTCGGCGGCGGTGTAGAGCGGCTGGACGGCGATGCCGTCGTAGGTGGTGGTGACCAGGGAGTCGAAGTCCGCGCCCGACTTGCGCAGCACGCCTCGGACCAGGTCCAGCCACTGCTCGCGGTCAGGGGTGGTGAATTCGGCGGCCAACGCCAACTCGCCTGACGGCTCCATCATGCTCCGCAGTGTTACTCACCGGTAGTTCGACGGCTATGTGAGGTTCACCGCCGTGAACGATGCAGATTGCAGTCTTCCACGCTGGTGGATGATGGCGCAGTGGAATCCGAGCGACTGATCGCCGGCCGCTACCGCCTGCGGCACGTCCTGGGGCGCGGCTCGATGGGCACCGTCTGGGCGGCGCACGACGAGGTGCTGCGGCGGGACGTCGCGGTGAAGGAGATCCTGCGCCCGGCGGGCGGCTCGGACGACGAGGACGAGGTGATCCGGGAGCGGACGCTGCGCGAGGCCCGGTCGGCGGCGGCGCTCGCGCACCCGAACCTGGTGACGCTGTACGACGTGGTGCAGGTCGACGGCGACCCGTACGTGGTGATGGAGCTGGTGCCGTCGTCGTCGTTGGCGGAGGTAGTGCGGCAGCGCGGTCCGCTGACCGACGTGCAGGGCGCGGTGGTGGCGGACGCGGTGGCCGCCGCGTTGGAGGCCGCGCACCGGGCCGGGATCACGCACCGGGACGTGAAGCCGGGCAACGTGCTGGTGGCCGACGACGGCCGGGTGAAGCTGACCGACTTCGGCATCGCCCGCAACGTCGCCGAGGCCACCCTGACCAGCCGCGGGATCACGTTGGGGACGCCCGCGTTCATCGCGCCCGAGGTGGCGGCGGGCGCGGCGGTGTCGTTCGCGGCGGACCAGTGGTCGCTGGGCGCGACGCTGTTCGCGGCGATGACCGGCCAGCAGCCGTACGAGGGCGCGAACGTGCTGCAGACGATCAACCAGGTGGTGCACGGCGACGTGCCGTCGGCGTCGGCCTGCGGCGCGTTGGAGGCCGTGGTCGCGGGGCTCATGGTGAAGGCGCCGGACGAGCGGATCACGTTGGCCGAGGTGCGGCGGCTGGTCCGGCCGCTGCTGCCGGAGCCGGGCACGGACGTGTTCCCGGCGTCGGCGGCCACCCGGCCGGTGGTGGAGGTCGTGCGGCCGGCGCCGGTCAAGCCGCCGGTACCGCCGGAGACGCCGCTGGCCGCCGATCCCGGGCCGCTGCCGTTCATGGTGGCGCAGGCGCCGACGCGCGAGCTGACCCGGCGGCCGGGGCCGGCGGTGCTGGTGGCGTTGTCGGCGGTGGTGCTGTTCGCGATCGGCAGCGTGTCGGGCTTCGCCCTGACCAGGACGGTCGCCGGTGCGTCCCTGCTGCCCCCGCCGACGCAGGAGACGCCGTCACCGCCCGCGATCGTCGAGACGCCGTCGCTGCTGCCGACCACGGCGTCGGCCGCGGCGGCGAACGGCGAGCAGGGCGCCGAGTTCACCATCGAGGTGGGGCCGGACTGGACCAGCTTCCTGGAGCAGCGGGCGAACAACGGGCTCGGCCCGAGCACGGTGGTGCACCTGGTCGCGCCGAACGGGTGGTACGAGGTGACGGTGCAGCGGTTCCCGGACTACTACGAGCGGAACACGATCAAGGACTACCTGCGGCTGGTGCGCTCGCGGTGGGCGGAGGACCAGTACTTCGGCGAGGCCCTGGAGGCGACCGACGCACTGCCGCCGGGGGGCAAGGAGCCGGGCGTCCAGTACAGCTACCGGACCGTCGAACGGGCCACCCCGCTGGGCCGCGACACCGTCTCCCCCGGCCCTGACCTGCGTCGCAGCCGGTACTCGCGGGTGCTGCCCCGCGGCAACGACCTGTGGGTGGTCGAGGTCGTCGTGCCGACCGAGCAGGAGGAGACGGGGCGGAGCCGGCTGTTCGACACGATCGCGCCGACGTTCCGGGTGAACGACTAGGCGAATGCGGCGACATCGGCCGCCGAACACCGGTCGCCGGATCACGGAACCGAACGTGTGGTCGCACCCTGAGGTGCGAGGACGGTGATCGTGGCCGCTATGGCGATGACGGCGGCCGTGATCGCGGCGGTGATCGGCCAGCCGAACCACTCGACGGCGGTCGCGCCGAAAGCGGTGCCGAGGCTGCCGCCCACGAAGTACACCAGCATGTACGCGCTGTTGAAACGCGCGGGGGCCGCCGGGTCGATGGACAGGACGGTGCTCTGGTTCGCGACCTGGGCGGCGAAGAGACCGGCGTCGAACAGGGCCAGGCACACGAGGGTCACGACGGTGTTCTCGAGCGTGAAGCCGAGGACGACCGCAGCGGTCCCGGCCACGGCCAAGCCCGCCAGGACGACGCGCCGCGCGCCCACCCGATCGGTCCAGGCGCCGGCGACCTGGGTCGCGAGGACACCGGTGAGGCCGGCCAGCGCGTACAGGCCGATCCGCTCGGCCGAGTGCGAGTGCGGCGGCGCGGAGAGGGCTACCGCGAGCCCGGACCACACGGCGCAGAACCCGAAGAACCACAGCGCGCCGCGCACTGCCGCGAGCCGGAGCGGCGCGTGCCGGGCGAACAACCCGGGCACCGAGCGCAGGGTGGCGAGGTAGCCGTGCCCGACGCCGCCCCGCGCGGCCGGGAGCACCCGCAGCGACCACAGCGCGACCAGCGCGCAGGCGGCGGCGAACCCGAGGAGCATCCCGCGCCAGCCGATCTCGTCGGCGAGGCGACCGCCCACGATCCTGCCGGCGAGGATCCCGCCCGAGATCCCGGCGGTGACGATGCCCAGGACGGTCGCGCGTCGACGTTCGCCGGCCAGCCGGCCCGCCAGCGAGCTGAGGCCCGCCCCCACCGCCGAACAGGCTCCGACCACGCCGATCACCAGTCCCAACACCACCGCGTTGCCCACCGCGGCACACGCCGCCAACGCGACCGCCAGGACCCCGAACTGGGCCGCGAGCACCCGTCTCGGGGAGAAGCGGTCGACCAGCGGAACGAGCAGGCCGAGTCCGACGAGGTAGCCGACCGGGCCGCACGCGAGCGCGATTCCGACCGCGGCGATCGACGAGCCCAGGGAATCCGCGACGTCCGCGATCGCGGGCTGCAGCGGGTAGGTCGTGGACGTCCCGAGCGCGGCCGCGAGCGACATGAACCACACCGCGGAGCCACGCGGTCGGGCGACTATCGGATTCTTGGCGACAGGGTGGACATTCACGGGAATCGACCGTAGGGAGGCGCCAATCCGGATGCCGGCGGATTCTCGACCATTCGCTCGGCGAACCGCGTGGCCTTTCGTTTCCTGGATTCCGCGGCGCGCGTGACCGCAGTTGAGCCGGACGGGTCGTGCCCGGCGTGGCGGATTCGTCAACCGGTCGGATGCCGCGTCCGCTGCTCCACCCGTCGACCGCTTCGCCCGGCGGCGGTACCACCGGGACCCACGGCACTGCGGGCAACGGGGACAGGCGGCGATTAGGCTCGCGGCGTGACCGGTATCAGTGAGAACACCACCCCTGAGGCCCTGGCCACCGACGCGGCCAAGGCGCTGGCCGAGCGGACCGGGGTGGGCAGGCACGACATCGCCGTCGTCCTCGGGTCGGGGTGGCGCCCCGCCGCCGACCTCATCGGCGAGCCCGACGCCGAGGTGCCCATGGGCGAGCTGCCCGGGTTCGAGGCGCCCACCGCCGTCGGCCACGGCGGCACGGTGCGCTCGGTGAGCGTCGGCGACAAGCACGTGCTGGTCATGCTCGGCCGGACGCACGGGTACGAGGGCAAGGGCGTGGCCAAGGTCGTGCACGGCGTGCGCACGGCCGCCGCGGCGGGTGTCGGCACGGTCGTGCTGACCAACGCGGCGGGCGGGCTGCGGCAGGGCATGGCGGTCGGCCAGCCGGTGCTGATCAGCGACCACCTGAACCTGACCGCGTCGTCACCGCTGGTCGGGGCGCGGTTCGTGGACCTCACCGACCTCTACTCGCCGCGCCTGCGCGACCTCGCCCGGGAGATCGACCCGTCGCTGGAGGACGGCGTCTACGCGGGCCTGCCCGGACCGCACTTCGAGACGCCCGCCGAGATCCGGATGCTGCGCACGATGGGCGCGGACCTGGTCGGCATGTCCACCGTGCTGGAGGCCATCGCGGCCCGCGCGGAGGGCGTCGAGGTGTTCGGCCTGTCCCTGGTGACGAACCTGGCCGCGGGCATCACCGGCGAGCCGCTCAACCACGAAGAGGTGCTGGAGGCGGGCCAGGCGGCGGCGAGCCGGATGGGCGCGCTGCTGCGGGAGCTGGTGACGCGGGCATGACCCTCGCCCCGGCCCTGCGCGACGCCGCGTTCCGCTGGATCGCCGACGACCCCGACCCGGCGACGCGCCTGGAGCTGCAGACCGTCGTGGCGCGGGCGATGGGCGGTGACGCCGCCGCGGCCGACGAGGTGGCCGACCGGATGGCGGGCCCGCTGGCGTTCGGCACGGCGGGGCTGCGCGGTCCCGTGCGGGCCGGGCCGAACGGGATGAACCGGGCCGTGGTCATCCGCACCACGGCCGGCCTCGCCGCGTGGCTCAAGGCGCACGGGCACGTCGGCACGGTGTTCGTGGGCCGGGACGCGCGGCACGGGTCGGAGGACTTCGCGGCGGCGGCGGCCGGTGTGCTGGCGGGCGCGGGGTTCACCGTGCGGGTGCTGCCGGGACCGCTGCCGACGCCGGTGCTGGCGTTCCTGGTCAAGCGGCACGCGGCGGTGGCGGGCGTGCAGATCACCGCCTCGCACAACCCGCCCGCGGACAACGGCTACAAGCTGTACCTGGCCGGTGGCGGGCAGATCGTGCCGCCGGAGGACCGCGAGATCGAGGCGGCGATCCGGGGCGTGCCCGCGGCCGTGTCGGTGCCGCTGTCGGACGACTACCTGCCGGTGTCGGACGCCGAGGTGGACGAGTACCTGGAGCGGGTCGCGTCGCTGCCGCGCGGCGTCCAGCGCGACCTGCGCGTGGTGTTGACGCCGATGCACGGCGTCGGCGGCGCGACGGCGGTGGAGGCGTTGCGGCGGGCCGGGTTCACCGACGTGCGGGTCGTGCGCGAGCAGGCCGTGCCGGACCCGGGTTTCCCGACCGTGGCGTTCCCGAACCCGGAGGAGCCGGGCGCGGCGGACCGGTTGCTGGCGCTGGCGGCGGCGGAGGACGCCGACCTGGCCATCGCCCTGGACCCCGACGCCGACCGGTGCGCGCTGGGCGTGCGCGAGCGGGACGGGTCGTGGCGGATGTTGCGCGGCGACGAGACCGGCGTGCTCCTCGGCTCCCTGGTGCTGTCCACTGTGGAGAGCCCGGATCCGTTGGTGGCCACCACGATCGTGTCGTCCTCGCTGCTGAAGTCGATCGCCCGGGCGCACGGCGCGCGTTACGCGGAGACGTTGACCGGGTTCAAGTGGCTGGTGCGCGCGGGCGACGGCCTGGTGTTCGCCTACGAGGAGGCGCTGGGCAACTGCGTCGACCCGGCCTGCGTCAACGACAAGGACGGCATTTCTGCGGCCGTGGTGGCGTGCGACCTGGCGGCCGGGCTGAAGGCGTCCGGCCGCACCCTGCTCGACGCGCTGGACCAGCTCGCCGTCGACCACGGCCTGCACCTGACCGACCAGGTCTCGCTGCGGTTCACCGACCTGAGCCGGATCGGCGCGTTGATGGCCCGGCTGCGCGGCGAGCCGCCGGCGGGATTCGCGTTCGAGGACCTGCTGCCCGAGGCCGACGTGGTCAGGCTGACCCGCGAAGGCGTGCGGGTGGTCGTGCGGCCGTCCGGCACCGAACCGAAGCTCAAGGCGTACCTGGAGGTCGTCGAACCGGTGTCCGACGGCCTGCCGGCCGCCCGGGTGCGTGCCCGGGAGCGGTTGGCCGAGCTGCGGGCCCGGGTGTCCGAGCTGCTCGCGGACTGAGCGGTCAGGACGCGAGGGCGAGCAGCAGGCACAGCACGGCGACGACGAGCGCACCGCCCGCCACCAGGTACGGACGCCTGGTCGGCGGGCTCACCGGGCGCGACCGGTGCTGCGTGACGGCGGCGACCGAGATGCGGCCGGAGATGTAGCTGACGGTGCACAGCGCGACGCCGGTCGCGAGGATCATCGTGTTGACGTCCCACGGGCTGTGGTCGACGCCCGGCCACAGGGCGATGAACACCAGCGGCAGGCCGATCAACCCGACCCCGATCCCCACCCCCGCGCCCCAGGCGATCCGCCGGTTCCGCTTCATCGTGGCGATGCTGCGAGTTTCCATGACTCCCTCCCGGTGACTACACACTTCCAGACGTGCGGCGGCCCCGCCGGTTCCCACCCGCCGCTTGTCGATCTTGCTACGCCGACCGCCCGGCCGCGGACCCGGCCACCCGCCCGAGCCGTTGACCAGGCACGACGGCTTCCCGGACGGGACCGGTGCCACCGAGCGGTTGCCACGTCACACCGATCGCGGCAACCTGGGCCGCGTGCCCCGCCTGCTGATCGTGCACCACACGCCGTCACCCGCCATGCAGGAGCTGTTCGAGGCGGTGCTGGAGGGGGCGAACGACCCGGAGGTCGAGGGCGTCGACGTGGTGCGGCGGCCCGCGCTGTCGGCCACCGCGTCCGACGTGCTGGAAGCGGACGGCTACCTGCTCGGCACGCCCGCCAACATCGGCTACATCAGCGGCGCGCTGAAGCACTTCTTCGACACGATCTACTACCCGTGCCTGGACGCCACGCGCGGCCGGCCGTTCGGGGCCTACGTGCACGGCAACCTGGGCACGGAGGGCGCGGTGAAGGCGCTGCGGGACATCACGACCGGGTTGGCGTGGCGGCCGGTGGCGCCGACGCTGAGCCTGACCGGCGCACCGGACGGCGACGCGCGGGAGCGGTGCCGGGAGTTGGGCGCCACGGTCGCCGCGACGTTGCTCTGACCCGGGCGATCCATCACGCTCCGATGTGATCGGTAACGCTCCGCCTCCCCCGGCCGACAGACTGCCGCGACGACACGTGGAGGCAGTCGAATGACCCAACCGGTAGGTCCACCGCCGATGTGCGGTTCCTGCGGCGCGTACCTGCAGCCGCCGAGCGTCAACTGCGCCGTCTGCGGTGCGACGCAGTGGCCGGTGACGCAGGCGCCGCCGCCGCACCCGCCCGCGCACCCCGCGCCCTACGGGGTGCAGGTGCGGGGCGTGGTGACCGCCAAGAACCCCGGCATCGCGGTGCTGCTGTCGCTGCTGTGGCTCGGGGCGGGCAACCTCTACGCGGGTCAGACGGTGCTCGGCGTGATCCTGCTGCTGGTGAACTTCCCGCTGGTCCTGCTGGCCATGACGGTGCTCGGGCTGATCGTCGCGTTCCCCGTGTGGGTGGTGCTGGTGATCGTGTCGATCGTGCTGGCCATGCAGGGCGCGAAGGACTTCAACCGGCGCAACGGCATCGTGGTCCGGTAGCGGCTACCGGCCGAGCGAGGGCAGCACCTCGCTCGGGTAGCGGGTGCCCGCGACCGCGTCGGGCGGCACGGCGGCGGCGATGCGGGCCAGCTGCGCGTCGGTCAGCGAGAGGTCCGCGGCGGCGGCGTTCTCCTCCACGTACTTCACCCGCTTGGTGCCGGGGATCGGCACCGCGCCCTGGTGGTGGACCCACGCCAGCGCGATCTGCGCCGCCGTCACGTCGTGCTCCCGCGCCACCTCGCGCAGCGACTCCACCAGCGCGAGGTTGCGGTCGAAGTTCCCGGCCGCGAACCGGGGCTGGCCGACCAGGCGGAAGTCGCCGGCCGCGAAGTCGTCCTTCGACGTGTACCGGCCGGTGAGGAAGCCGCGGCCGAGCGGCGAGTACGCGACGACGCCGATGCCCAGCTCGCGGCACGTGGGCACGACCTCGTCCTCGATGTCGCGCGACCACAGCGACCACTCCGTCTGCACGGCCGCGACCGGGTGCACGGCGTGCGCGCGCCGGATCGTCTCCGCGCCCGCCTCGGACAGGCCGAGGTGCCGGACCTTGCCCTGCTCGACCAGCTCGGCCATCGCGCCGACGGTGTCCTCGATGGGCACCTTCGGGTCGACCCGGTGCTGGTAGTACAGGTCGATGTGCTCCACGCCCAGGCGGCGCAACGACGCGTCCGCGGCCTGCCGGACGTACTCCGGGTCGCCGCGCAGGCCCCACTGGGACCGGGGCAGCCCCGGGTCGCGGACGATGGCGAACTTCGTCGCCAGCACGACCTCGTCGCGGCGGTCCTTGATCGCCCGGCCGACCAGCTCCTCGTTGGTGAACGGCCCGTACATGTCGGCCGTGTCGAGGAGCGTGACGCCCAGGTCGAGGGCGCGGTGGATGGTGGCGGTCGACTCGGCCTCGTCACCGGGGCCGTAGAAGTCGCTCATGCCCATGCAGCCCAGGCCCTGCGCGCTCACCTCGAGCGCGCCCAACCGGCGTTTCTCCACGGTGGTCCTCCCAGCTCACTTGTTCGACAGCCGCAGGAACTCCGGCGGGTACCGGTCGCCGGCGACGGCGGGTGCGGCGGCCTCGATCGCGCGGAGCTCGTCCGCGTCCAGTTGCAGCTCGGCGGCGGCGACGTTCTCCTCCAGGTACTCCACCCGCTTGGTGCCCGGGATGGGTACGACGTGCTCGCCCTGGTGGTGCACCCAGGCCAGCGCCAGCTGACCGGCCGTGACGCCGCGTTCGGCGGCCAGCGCGCGCAGCGCGTCCACGATGGCCGTGTTGCGGGCGAAGTTCTCCTCGGCGAACCGGGGCAGGCCGCGGCGCATGTCGTCCTCGGCCAGGTCGGCGACGGACGTGACGCGGCCGGTGAGGAAGCCCCGGCCCAGCGGCGAGAACGGCACGATGCCGATGCCCAGCTCGCGGCACGTCGGCGCGACCTCGGCCTCGACGTCGCGCGTCCACAGCGACCACTCGCTCTGCAGGGCGCTGATCGGGTGCACGGCGTGCGCGCGGCGGATCGTCGCGGCGCTCGCCTCGGACAGGCCGAGGTGGCGGACCTTGCCCTCGGCGACCAGCTCGGCCATCGCGCCGACGGTCTCCTCGATCGGCACGTCCGGGTCGACCCGGTGCTGGTAGTACAGGTCGACGTGGTCCACCCCCAGGCGGCGCAACGACGCGTCGAGGGCCTGCTTGACGTAGGCGGCGTCACCGCGCGGCCTGCGGTCCGGGTCGCCCAGCCCGAACTTCGTCGCGAGCACGACCTCGTCGCGGCGGCCCCTGATCGCCCGCCCCACCAGCTCCTCGTTCGCGCCGGCGCCGTAGACGTCGGCGGTGTCGAGGAGCGTGACGCCGAGGTCGAGCGCGCGGTGGATGGTGGCGATCGACCCGGCCTCGTCCCCCGCGCCGTAGGACTGGCTCATGCCCATGCAGCCCAGGCCCTGGTCGCCGACCCGGAGTCCGCCCAACGCCCTCACGCCGTGATCCCCTCGACGAAGGTGTGCTCGATCTGCTCGTAGTGCGTGATCTTGTAGTCGAGCACGTCCAGGCACGACTGCAGCTCGGCGATGCGCGCGCGGACCGCGGCGCGGTGCTCGAACAGCATCTGCTTGCGGCGACCGGCGGTGGCCGCGCCGCGGTGCCTGAGCTGCGCGTACTCGCGCATCATGCGAATGGGCATGCCGGTGGTGCGCAGCCGGGTCAGGAAGACCAGCCAGCCGAGGTCGTCGTCGCTGTAGCTGCGCCGCCCGCCGGAGTCCCGGGCAGGCGGGTCGACCAGGCCGATCCGTTCGTAGTAGCGCAGCGTGTCGATCGACAACCCGCTGCGCTCGGCCGCTTGAGCGATCGAGTAAGTCACGGTGTCGACGGTAGGAGCTGGAGTGCACTCCAGGTCAACCCGATTCGCGGTATCCGGCGCCGTCGCCCGTCGCGGGGGCCGTCGGTCAGTCGTCCTTGGGCATGCCCCAGGCCTCCAGGTGGGCGGCCATGCCGCCCACGTCGATCTGCTCCCGGCCGAGCGCCCGCACCAGGTCGAGGGCTTCGTCCTCCTCGGCGTCGATCCACCAGCCGTTGATGTCGCACAACGTCACGGCGGCGACCCAGCCCAGCCGCCAGTTGCCCTCGGCCAACGGGCGCGTGCGGACGATGGAGTCGAGCAACGCGGAAGCTTTGAGCCAGAGCGTGTCGTACGCCTCGACCCCCAGCACTGTGGCCCTGGGGCGGTGGGCTGCGGAGTCGAGGAGACCTAAGTCGCGCACGACCAGATCCCCGCCGGTGACGGCGGTCGCCAGCACGAGCAAGTCGCCGGCGTCGAGGTAGTTGACCACTGCTTGACGCGCTCCCTGTCCTGAGGGGCGGGGACTCCGGCGCGGCCACGCCGCATCCGGGACGTCTCTGGCGCCACTACCCACCCCCTCAGGTCCGTATCGCCTCCCCGCCCCGGAGGCGGCGAGGATGTTGTCGGCCGCGTTGTGCACCGAAGCGCAACCTGGACGCAGCCCGATCTTCAACGGCGCACCATACCGGTGCGCTTCGGACCCCCGTGGACGTTCACAGAGGTATATGGGTGAACGCCCTATGCCGCACCGGTTGAGCTGCATGGATTGATCGTATCGAACATATGTTCGAACGGCGAGGGCGCGCGGGTGCGATCACCCGAAGGTGTGGCGTCGTGGGCAGCGAGTAATCGGTCGGGCGCCCTCGGTACGGGAACCCGCAATCGGGGCGGGCCGGGATCAGGCGGAGCCGAGCCTGTCGAGCAGGCCCCGGTACTTGGGGAGCACGCGTCCGAGGACCTCGGAGAGCTGCTCCTCCTTCTGCAATCTGGCCCACCGCTCGGCCAACGCCAAGCGCACGACCTCCTGCTTCGAACGGCCTTCGGCTGCGGCGAGTTCGTCGAGCCGCCGGTTCTCCTCGTCGCTCAGACGCAGAGTCATCGCCATGGAGAATGACGGTACCAACTTGATACCACGATGACCAGGCCGCGAATTATAACAGTGTTGCGATACGATGCCCCGGTGCCACGACCGAAGACACACGACGACGCGCTCCGCGGGCGACTGCTCGAGCGGGCGGGCGAACTGCTGTCCACCGAAGGCCCGGGCGCTTTGAGCTTGCGCAGGCTCGCGGCGGATGTCAACACCTCGACCACGGCCGTGTACTCGTTGTTCGGCGGCAAGCCGGCGCTGCTGAACGCCGTGTACGAGGAGGCGTTCCGCCGATTCGGTGAACGCATCGCGACCGTGCCGCAGACCGGCGACCCGGTGGAGGACCTGGTCCAGATCGGCCTGGCGTACCGGGAGAGCGCGCTGGCCGACCCGCAGTTCTACCTGGTGATGTTCAGCAAGGTGGTGCCGAACTTCGAGCCGTCCGACGAGACGAAGGAGGCGGCCGTGCAGACGTTCCTGCCGGTCGTCCGGGACGTCGGGCGCGCGGTGGAGTCCGGCGCGTTCGTGCAGGACCCGCCGCCCGAGCAGATCGCGTTGGCCATGTGGGGCACGGTGCACGGCCTGGTGAGCCTGGAGCTCAACGGCAACCTGCCGCCGGGGGTCGAGATCGCTCCCGTCTACGAGCGCGCCCTGCGCGCGAACGCGGACGGGTGGCGCAGCGCGTGAGGACGGGGGTGGGGCCCGGGGAGGTGGCCGCCGCGAAACCTCCCCGGACCCCGTGGACCGTCCAGCTCAGGACAGTCCGCTCGTGAGCGCCTTGATCAGCTCGCCGTCGGCGGTGTCGCCGTCGAGCGACCAGATCATCGCGCCGCCAAGGCGCCGTTCGGCCACGTAGCGACCCTTGCGCTTCATCTCGACCGGGTCGTCCCAGGTCCAGAACGTGGTGCCGTCGAACAACCACGCGTGACCGGCCTTGGCATCCCGGTGCACGGTGAACTGGGCCAACTGCGCCTTGAGGATCCGGTAGTCCTCGTACCCGGCCTCGTAGGTCGCGGGCGCGGGGCCGGTGGCGGGCTGGAACAGGCCGTTGTTCTCGTCCCGCACGCCCGTCCAGCCCCGGCTGTAGAACGGCACGCCCATCACGACCTTGCTCTTCGGCGCGCCGTTGCGCAGGTAGTGGTCGATCGCGACCTGCGAGCTGAACGGCGGCGCGGTCGGGTCGGCCGCCGGCGTGCGCAGCGAGGACTGCTGGTTGGTCAGCGGCTCCCAGGCGCCGTGGTAGTCGTAGCCCTGGATGGTGCCGAAGGTCAGCAGGTCGAAGACCTTCTTCACCTCGAAGCCGCGGTCGACCTGGGCCGGGTTGGCGGGCAGGAACGCGGTGAGGTCGTAGCGCTTGCCGGTGCGCCAGGTCAGCTTGCCCAGCTGCTTGCGGTACTCCACGAGCAGCGCGGTGAAGTTCTGCTTGTCCTCGGGCCGCACGACGTTGCCGGGCGCGGCCTCGGACGAGGGCCACTCCCAGTCCAGGTCGACGCCGTCGAACACGCCGGCCGCCGCACCGGGTGCGGCGTCGGGCAGGTTGCCCTTGAGCCACAGGTCCAGGCAGGACGCCACGTGCGCGGCGCGCGACTCGGGCGTGAGGGCGGCGTTGGAGAAGTACTTCGAGCCGGTCCAGCCGCCGAGCGAGATGTTGATCCGCAGCCCGGGGTGCTTCGCCTTGAGCTGCTTGAGCTGGTTCAGGTTGCCCGACAGCGGCTGACCCGCGACGTCCGCGACGCCGTTGACGCTCTGCTCGGCGCTGAACGGCCGCTGGTAGTCCGCCCACGGGTCGGCGCTGACGCACTTGCCGGACTCGTCGAGGAAGCCGAAGGCGTAGTTGAGGTGGGTGAGCCGCGGTGCGGTGCCGTTGGCCACGAGGTCGCGCACCAGGAAGTTGCGGTCGTAGCCGCTCCACTGGGTGTAGTACCCGACGACCCGCTCGCGCTTGTCGTGGCCACCGTGACCGCCGTGGTCCCCGTGGCCGCCGTGCGCGAGGGCCTGCGCCGGCGACACGGCCATCGCGGTGGCCAGGAGGGCGGGGAGCACCCATCTCCTGCTCGACATGCTTCTCCTCGCGGGCGTTCCGGTGTGGTCTGGACCACGGTAGTGATGAGGTCTAGACCACCTCTACGACCGTTCGGCCGAATCCAATAATGCGAATTGTTCTCGCATGCGCTGCAAACTTTTGCATGTGCGGAGCGGGTGGTGATCGCGCTAGCTTCGGGCCTTGTTCAAGTTTGAATACCTGGTCTGGGGAGGACTTGTGGCGATCCTGGTCACCGGCGCGACCGGAACGATCGGCGGCGCGGTCGTGCGGCAGTTGGCGGAGGCGGGCGTGCCGGTGCGGGCGTTGACGCGGAACCCGGCTCGGGCCGCGCTGCCCGCGGGCGTGGAGGTGGTGGGAGGTGATCTGACGCGGCCGGGCGAGCTGCCGTTGGCGGGCGTGACGGCGGTGTTCCTGCTGGCGGCGATCGAGTCGGAGGACGCGGCGGGGCACGCGCGGGCGTTCCTGGAGCGCGCGGCGGACCTGCGGCGGGTGGTGTTCCTGTCGAGCAGCGCGGTGACCGTGCGGCGGCCGGGGAGCTACG
Source organism: Actinosynnema sp. NPDC049800 (assembly GCF_040656635.1). Lineage (NCBI taxonomy): Bacteria > Bacillati > Actinomycetota > Actinomycetes > Pseudonocardiales > Pseudonocardiaceae > Actinosynnema > Actinosynnema sp. NPDC049800. The sequence goes on from NZ_JBFAMT010000052.1 coordinate 39,900, forward strand.
AGCTGCACCACGACGTGGAGCGGGTGATCGAGGCGTCCGGCGTGGAGTGGACGCACGTGCGGCCGGGCGAGTTCATGGCGAACAAGCTGATCTGGGCGCGGACGATCCGGGAGGAGGACGTGGTGCGGGCGCCGTTCCCGGAGTCGGTCGGGGCGCCGGTGCACGAGGACGACGTGGCCGAGGTGGCGGTGCACGCGTTGCTGCGCGACGGGCACGCGGGCAAGGCGTACACGTTGAGCGGGCCGGAGGCCCTGACGCACGTGGAGCAGGCCGCGGCGATCGGTCGCGGCCTGGGCCGTCCGATCCGCTTCGAGCGGCTGACCTACGGCCAGGCCCGCGCCGCCCTGATCCGCGACGAGGGCCTGCCCTACGACGTCGCCGAGTACCTGCTCGGCTACATGGCCCAGCACAACGAGGAACCGGCCACCGTGACCCCCGACTTCACCACCGTCACGGGCCGCCGGGGCCGCACCCTCGCCACCTGGGCCGCCGACCACGCCACCGACCTGACCTGACCGCGAGTCGAACGCTCAGGTCCCGCGTTCAGGACGCACGGGACCTGAGCGCTCGACGCGCGGGTCAGTGGACGGCGCCGTACTGGCGGTCGCCGGCGTCGCCCAGGCCGGGGACGATGAAGCCCGAGTCGTTCAGGCGTTCGTCGATGCTGGCGGTGACCAGGCGGATCGGGTGGGCGGCGTCTTCGAGGTGCTTGATGCCCTCGGGGGCGGCCAGGGCGCAGATCGCGGTCACGTCGGTGGCACCGCGGTCGGTCAGCAGGCGGATCGTGTACGCCATGGAGCCGCCCGTGGCGAGCATCGGGTCCAGCACGAAGACCGGACGGCCGGCCAGCGAGTCCGGCAGCGACTCCATGTACGGCGTCGGCTGGAGGGTCTCCTCGTCACGCGCCAGGCCCACGAAGCCCATCTGCGCGTCCGGGATCAGCTTGTGCGCCTGGTCCGCCATGCCCAGACCGGCCCGCAGCACGGGCACCAGCAGCGGCGGGTTCGCCAGGCGGTAGCCGGTGGTCCGGGCGACGGGCGTGTGCACCCGCTCCTCGGCCACGGGCAGGTCGCGCGTGGCCTCGTACACGAGCATCACGGTCAGCTCGTGCAGCGCGGCGCGGAACGCCGCGTTGTCCGTGCGGGCGTCGCGCATGGTGGTCAGCCGCGCCCTGGCAAGTGGGTGATCGACAACGAGGACGTCCATGGTCGAACAGTATGTGGTACCTCTAACCGATGCCCGACGGCTCGTTACCCAGCTCCGTCGTCCGCTTCACCGGCGCGGCCGGTCGGACCGTCGGGGCGGGGGTCGTGCTCGGCCGTCACGTCGTCACGTGCGCCCACGTGGTCAACCTCGCCCTGGGCCTCGACCCGCGCTCGGCGACCCGGCCGACGGAGGCGGTCGAGGTCGACTTCCCCGCGTTGAACGGCGAACCGGTGACGGCACGCGTGCGCACGTGGGCGCCGCCACCACCGCGCGAAGGCCGCCTGGGCGACGACATCGCCACGCTCGACCTCGACCTCCCCGCCGGCGTCACGCCCGCCCGCCTGGCCGCCGCACCCCCGCCCCCCGGCACCGCGGTCGACGTGTTCGGCTACCCGGCGAACCGGCCGGACGGCTCCTGGACGCGTGCCGTGGTCCGCGGCCAGGTCGGCGGACGGCTGGTGCAGCTGGACAGCGAGTCCGCCCTGGCCGTGCAACGCGGGTACAGCGGCAGCCCGGTGTGGGACAACCGCACCGGCCGCGTGGTCGGCATCATCGCGACGGCCGCCTCCCAGGACAGCTACGCCGTCGCCGCCGACCGGCTGCGCGAGGAGCTGCCCGGCGGGCCGGACGAGCTGAGCGTGCTGCACCTGGCCGGCACGCGGTTCGGCTCCGGGCACGACGTCTGGCCGCCGGGCGACTTCGCCGAGCTGCGCCCCGACCTGGTGGTGTTCACCGGCGACCTGACCGAGCACGGCAGGCCGGACGAGTTCGAGCGCGGCTTCCGGTTCCTGGCCGAACTGGCCGACGCGGTGAAGCTGCCCCGCGAACGGGTGGTCGTCGTGCCCGGGGCGCGGGACGTGAACCTGTTGGCGTGCGAGGCGTACTTCCGGCAGGAGGAGGCGTGGGGCCGGACCCCGAAGCCGCCCTACTGGCCGAAGTGGGGACCGTTCGCCGCCGCGTTCGAGGAGTTCCACGGCGCGCGGTTCAGCTTCACGCCCGACGAGCCGTGGACCCTGTTCGACTACCCCGAGCTGGAGCTCGTGGTCGCCGGCCTCAACTCGACCATCCCGGTCACCCACGAGGACGACGGCCTCGGCCTGGGCCAACGGCAGGTCGAGCGGTTCGGCGAGCTCCTGCGGGATCACCGCAACGCGACCGCCAGGCGGCTGAGCGCGGTCCAGGGACCGGCGCAGGTCCCGGTGGACGTCGACCTCCCGCTCACGAGCCTCCGCGACGAGCCCGCCACCTGGTCGCTCGTCGCGGCGCCCGTCCGCGGCGCTGAGTGGACCGCGGCACCTGTGCGGTCGGCCAGGGGCGTGGACACCTTCTTCGACCGCGTGCTGGAAGCGACCCGCGTGGCACACCCCGCGGCGACCGTGACGCCGCGTGCCGAGGAGAACTACATCCGGGTGTCGAAGCCCCGTCCCGGCGGCGGTTTCGAGCAGTGGCCGGTCGGCGTGGTCGCCGAGCTGACCGCCGCCGTGGTGGACGCGTTCGTCGAGCAAGTGCACGCCTCCTTCGCCGCGGCCGACCCGGCGGTGCCGTCCGAGCTGGTCTACAGCGGAGCGCCCGCCGAGGCCGGGCTGGTGGTCATGGCACGACGGCGCGGCGTGCGGCTGCGCAGCTTCGTGGAGTACCAGGGACTGCTGGACCTGCGGCCGTTGGCGCAGCGGCAGACCCGGCGGCTGGCCGGTGACCGCGTCTACCCCGCCGACCTGTACGTGCCGCAGCGGTTCGTCCTGGCCGGGTCCGAGGAAGGTGGCGACGACCTGCTGCGACGGGTGCTCGCTTGGCTCGGCGAGGACGTGGCCCGGTTCGTGGTGGTGCTCGGCGACTTCGGGCGCGGCAAGTCGTTCCTGCTGCGGCAGCTGACCCGCGCCCTGCCCGCCGAGCACCCCGGCCTGCTGCCCGTGCTGGTGGAGCTGCGCAGCCTGGAGAAGGGTCCGACGCTGGACGAGCTGCTGGCGCAGCACCTCGTGCGCGAGGGCGTGGACGCGGTCGAGGTGGCCAAGCTGCGGTACATGATCAGCAGCGGTCGGCTGGCGCTGCTGTTCGACGGGTTCGACGAGCTCGAGCTGCGCGTCGGGTACGACAACGCGGCCGACTACCTGTCCACGCTGCTGCAGGCCGTGACCGACCGGGCGAAGGTCGTGCTGACGAGCCGCAGCCAGCACTTCCAGTCCACCGACCAGGTGCTGAACGCGCTCGGCCGGCGGGTGTCGGCGTTGACCGCGAGCCGGGTCGCGGTGCTGGAGGACTTCACCGACGACCAGATCCGCGACTTCCTGACCAGGCACTACGACGGTGACGCGGCCCGTGCGGCGGCGCGGTTCGAGCTGTTGGGCGCGATCAACGACCTGCTGGGCCTGTCCCGGAACCCGAGGATGCTGTCGTTCATCGCCGACCTGGACGACGAGCGGCTGCACCAGGTGCGCCGGCAGCACGGCCGGATCAGCGCGGCCGAGCTGTACCGGGAGCTGGTGGACTTCTGGCTGGTGCAGGAGGTGGACCGGCAGCGGCACCGGCACGGGACGCCGTCGTTCGACGGGGCGGAGCGGCTGTCGGCGTGCACGGCGCTGGCGTTGCGGCTGTGGCAGACCACGGCGACGACCATCGACACGGCGGACCTGGAAGACACCGTGGTGCGCACGTTGACCCGGCTGACCGAGCGCGGGTACTCGATCGACCAGGCCGCGCACGCCGTCGGTTCTGGGTCGCTGCTGGTGCGGACGGAGGCGGGCGGGTTCGCGTTCGTACACCAGTCGGTGATGGAGTGGCTGGTGGCGAAGGTGGCGGCGGACGAGCTGCCCGGCACGGAGATCGTCAACCGGAAGATGTCCCGGCTCATGGTCGACTTCCTGTGCGACCTGGCCGGTCACGAGGCCGCGTTGAGCTGGGCGCGCGGGGTGTTGGCCGACGTCGACGCGCCGGAGGCGGCCAAGCACAACGCGACCGAGGTGGCGAGGCGGCTGGAGGCGCGGGTCCACCTGTCGTTGGCCGGCACGGACCTGCGCGCGTTCGACTTCGGCGACCTGGACCTGCGTGGCGCCGACCTGAGCGGCGCCGACCTGTCGGGGCAGCGGTTGCACGGCAAGGACTTCGCGGGGACGAACCTGACCGGCGCGAACCTGACCGGCGTGCGGCTGATCGGCGGTGACCTGACGGGCGCCGTGCTCACAGGCAGCCGGTGGCGCCGGGCCGCCCTGCTGGGTGTGGCCGGACCGGCGCCGGCGGAGGCGGCGGTGAGCGGGCGCGACCCGGCGACGCCGATGCTCGCGCCGCTCGGGGCGGACGTGGCGGCGGTGGCGTTCTCACCGGACGGCGAGCTGGCCGCCGTGGCGCACCGGCACGTGGTGGAGCTGCGGCACCTGGGCGCCAACCGGCCGGTGCGGGTCTGGCGCCGACGCGCGCACCCGGTCGTCGACGTCGCCTACGCCCAGGACGGCCGCCTGATCGCCACGCTCGAAGCGGACGGCGGGGCGTACATGTGGGACGCGGAGACCGGCGAACCGGTCGTCCGACTGCGGCAGGACCAGGTCGGGCACGGCTACTTCGTGGCCGGAGGTGATCGCTTCGTCACCAGGGGCCGCCACGGCGCGATCCGGTTGTGGGACGCGAGGTCCGGGGAGGTCGTGCGCGAACTGCCGCGGTTGCACCACGACCTCGTCGCGTCGGCCGACGGGAGCGTGATCGTCACGAGGTCGGACCACGAGGTGGAGGTGCGGCGCACGGACGACCTGGAGGTGGTCATGGCGTTCGCACCGGGGGCCGGCGTCAGGTTGGCCGTCTCGCCCGGCGGCACGACGGTCGCCCACGGCGCGCTGCAGGAGGTGACGATCGTGGACGCGCGTTCCGGCGGCAGGCTGGCCATCATCCCCAGTTACCTGAGCCGCGTCGACGGGATGGTGTTCCTGGACGAGCGTCGGCTCGTTCTCACGCAGGGCTCCCAGTACTCCGTCCTCACCACCGACGGAGCCCACGTGACGACCTCGTCGCTGCCGGGTCGGATAACGCGCGTCACGCCGATCGGCGATGGCACGCGCTTCGCGTTGACCACCGACGACGGCTTGGCCTCCGCCCACACCGCGGACGACAAGCAGTCGCAGTGGTTGTGCGACGACCAGAACCCGGTCGGTTCCCCGTCGTACTCGCCGGACGGCCGGTCGCTGCTCACCACGTCCGTGGACGGGAGAGTCCGCGTGTGGGACCTGCGGACGGGCGCGGTTCGGAGCGATTTCCGGGGCGAGCCCGGGCTCAGACGGGTCGCGGCGTACTCGCCGACGGGCACGACGATGGCGGTCGCGATCCCCTCGGGCATCCAGATCACCGGTGCCGGCGAGGGCGTGATCCGCGTCGACGGGGTGGTCACCGCGCTGGCCCTGTCCAACGGTGGCCGCCGGCTGGTCGCCGCGTCCGCGGCCAACGTCGTGACGTGCTGGAACCTGCCCGACCAGGTTCGCGTCACCCGGATCGAGCACAAGGGCGCGCCGATCAACGCCGTGGCGGTGCACCCGGCCGGTGGCCACTTCGCCACCGCGCACCAGGACGGCCTCGCGTACCTCTGGGATCTGCACAGGTTGGGCAGGGTGGAGCTGGCGGGGCACACCGGCGGCGTGTTGGGCGCGGCGTTCTCGCCCGACGGCCACCGGATCGCCACCGCGTCCGCCGACGGCACCGCGCGCGTCTGGGGTCTCGGCGGGAAGCAGGTGGCCGAGCTGGGGCACGACGGCGGGGTTTGGGACGTGGCGTTCTCCCGCGACAGCCAACGGGTCGCCACGGCGTCCACGGACGGGACGGCACGGGTCTGGCGCGCGACCGGTGAGCACCTGGTGACGTTGACCGGCCACACCGGCGACGTGCGCGGCGTGGCGTTCTCGCCGGACGGGCAGCGGGTCGCCACCACGGCCGACGACGGCACGGCGCGGATCTGGGACGCCGCGACCGGTGCGGAGCGGGCGGTGCTGGTGCACGGTGTCGGCGGGTCGGCGGTCGTGCTGCCCGACGGGTCCTACCAGGCCTTCGGCGACGTCGGCGACCGGTTGTGGTGGGCGGTGAAGCAGGTGCGGTTCGAGGTCGGTGAGCTGGACGCGTACTACCCGGGGATCAACCGGCTCGGGGTTGACGAGCCGCTGCCGGGGGTAACGTCCTGACATGGCCGACCACGTGCGGATCGGGGTTCTGGGTGCGGCGCGGATCGTGCCGGCGGCGTTGGTGAGACCGGGGCGGTCGGTGGCGTCGGTCGAGGTGTCGGCGGTGGCGGCGCGCGACGTCGGGCGGGCGCAGCACTTCGCCGACCGGCACGGGGTTCCTCGCGTCCACGGGAGCTACGAGGAGTTGTTGGACGACCCGAACGTGGACGCCGTCTACGTCCCGCTGCCCAACGGGTTGCACGGGAAGTGGACGACGGCGGCGTTGGCGGCCGGGAAGCACGTGCTGTGCGAGAAGCCGTTCGCGGCCAACGCGGACGAGGCGGCGGCCGTCGCGGAGGCGGCGAGGGCGAGCGGGCTCGTGGTGATGGAGGCGTTCCACTACCGGTACCACCCGTTGGCGCTGCGGTTGCCGGACGTGGTCGCGGAGTTGGGCGAACTGCGGCACGTGGAGGCGCGGATGTGCTTCCCGCTGCCGAGGTTCGGCGACATCCGGTACTCGTTGGAGCTGGCCGGTGGGGCGTTGATGGACGCCGGGTGCTACCCGGTGAACCTGGTGCGGCACCTGGGCGGCGCCGAGCCGGAGGTGAAGTCGGCGCGGGCCCTGCTCAAGGGTGACGGCGTCGACCGGGCGATGCGGGCGGAGTTGAAGTTCCCGGCCGGGCACACCGGGACCGTGGTGACGTCGATGTGGTCGCGGTCGTTGCTGAGGCTGTCGGCGAAGGTCTTGGGCGCCAACGGCGAGCTGCGCGTGTTCAACCCGTTCGCGCCGCAGTTCGGCCACCGGCTCGTCGTCAAGCTGAACGGGCACCGACGAGTCGAGCGCTTCGACCGGCGGCCGTCCTACGAGTACCAGTTGGAGGCGTTCGCGGACGCTGTGCTGCACGGCAAGCCGTTCCCCACGACGGCGGACGACGCGGTGGCCACGCTGCGCGTCGTGGACGAGATCTACCGCGCCGCCGGGCTGCCGGTGCGTCAGCCGAGCTGATCCAGTCGCCGGTGCGCGTCGCTCAGGTCGACGAGCGTGCGGAAGTGCTCGACCAGCCCTTCGAAATCCGGTTCGGCACTCTCGGGCGCCGGCGGTAGGTCGGTGTCCTCGGGGTCGAGGGCCACGGTCATCTTCCAGGTGCCGGTCACGCCCGTGATCTCCCAGGTCTTCTCCACACCGGAACGGTCGCCCCTTGCCACGCGGTCCCGCAACGCTCCCCTTCGGGTGACACGACTTCCTTGCCCACGTGGCAAGGCGGAACAGTCGCGCCATGACACGCAAGGGGGCATCCGTCCGACAACGGCGGGTATCGACGGAACTGCGCGCGCTGCGCTTGGCCAGGGGCCTGAGCTGCGCCGACGTGGCAAGCGCGATCGGCTGCTCGGAGAGCAAGATCAGCCGGATGGAGACGGGGACGCGAGGGCTCCGCGCCGACGAGGTGGCCGCGATCCTCGGCTACCTGCGCGCGCCGGCCGCCTTGCGGCAAGAACTGGTCGACCTGGTCCGCGCCGGAGAACACCGGAACTGGCACGCCATCCACGGCAAGCTCCCCAGCAATTGGAAGGACCTCATCGGCTTCGAGGCGGAAGCGACGGCCCTCTACAACTACGAGCCGCTCCTCGTGCCAGGTCTCGCCCAGACCCCCGACTACGCCCGCGCCATCATCCGAGGCACCCACGACGGGTTGTCGGAAGCGGAGGTCAACACCCTCGTGGCCACGCGCATGGGCAGGCAGGTCGTGCTGGGGCGCGCGCAGGTGCACCTGCTGATCGACGAGGGCGCACTCCGCCGCCACCTCGGCGATCCCGCCATGATGCGAGCCCAGCTGAGCCATCTCACCGCGCTGACCGGGCGGGCGAACATCTTGATCCAGGTAGTGCCGTTCGAGGCGGCGGCGCACCCCGGCTTGGAAGGCCCGTTCGTTCGCCTGGAGTTCGCCGACCAGCCCGGACTCGTCTACGTGGAGAGCCGGAGCACCAGCACTTTCCTGGAGGAGGAGCGCTACCTGAACGACGCTACGCTTGCCTGGCAGAAGCTGCGTGACTTGGCGCTGTCCCCCGAGAAGTCGGTCGGGCTGATGGCCGAGCTCGCCGGCAAGTCGACGTGATGCGAGGAGCGCACCCGATGGACCTCACCAACGCGCACTGGCGCAAGAGCAGCCGCAGCAGTGGCCAGGCCAACTGCGTCGAGGTCGCCCGCGTCGCCGACCGCACCGCCGTCCGCGACTCCAAGAACCCCGACGGCCCGGTCCTGTTCTTCGGCAAGGTCGACTGGTCGGCGTTCGCGAGGTGAAGTGGGTCGTGGCGCTCGTCGCGGCCGTGGTGCTGGTCGGGTGCGAAGGGCAGGCGCAACCGGCGGCGAAGTCGGGAACCGGTGAGTTGAGGACCGACCTCCAGCCACTCGTCACGCGCTTCCCGGTGCTCCAGGCGGCGGGCGGGGCGCGGTGGATGTCCGGCACGTTCGGGCGCGCCGACGTGCCCGGACCGTCCACCTACTGGATCGACGCGGTGGTCGCGCTCGACCCGGCCGCGGCCGAACGGCTGATGACCGCGTACGCGCCGACCGCCGAGGGCAGGACGCCCGACGTGGTCGACGGCATGCGCGCGGAACTGCCGGACGGGCCGTACCTGACCGGGGACGCGCTGGACGCGGCGTTCGACCACGAGCGGTGGCACGCGTCGGCCTTCCTCGAACCGGAATCCGGTGAGCTGGTCCTCGTCGCGACGGGAAACTGACCAAACCGACGACCACCCTCCTAGACTCACCCGGGTGAGCGACGAGTTGGTGCCGGATCCCCGTCAGATGCGTGCCTCGGACGCCGACCGCGAGAAGGTCGCCCAAGTGCTCCAGCAGGCGCACGGCGAGGGCCGGCTGGACCTGCACGAGCTGGACGAACGCCTGGCGGCCCTGTACTCGGCCAAGACCTACGGCGACCTGGTGCCGCTGACCGCCGACCTCGGCGTGCCCGCGCCGTCCGTCATGCCCGTGCCGATGCCGCACAACGCCCCCGCGTCGCGCATCGGCGGCACGCCCGGCACCACGGTCTCGGTCGCGTTCTGGTCCGGCGTGGAACGCCGCGGCGAGTGGGTCGTGCCCCCGACGCACACGGCGGTGGCCGTCATGGGCGGAGTCGAGCTGGACCTGACCCGGGCCCGCTTCGCGCAGGGCGAGACGACGATCAACGCCTACGCGCTCATGGGCGCCGTGGAGATCATCGTGCCGGAGGACGTCACCGTCCACGTGACCGGCATCGGCTTCATGGGCGCGTTCGAGGACGCCACGCACAAGGGCGCGCCGACGATCCCCGGCGGACCGGTCGTGAAGATCACCGGGTTCGCGATGATGGGCGCGGTCGAGGTGCGGCGCCCGAAGAACCCGAAGAAGAAGAAACTCAAGGGCCGCAACCACGGCGAGCTGGAGGGCTAGTCGCGGGCAACGGGGGGCGTTACCCTTCGTCGTCCCCGCCCGCCGCCCCCTCCTGCGAAGCCGCGAATGTCCAGCCCTGTGTTCGTCGACCCGTCCGGCCGCCGCCGGTGGGTCCTGCGCATCGTCATCGGCGCCGCCGTGGCGTGCGTGCTCGCCTACCTGACGCTGCTCGCCGTGGCGCTGGCGGGCGGCCCGGTGAACCCGTCGTCGCTGCTCCCCGTGCCGGAGGAGGAGGCGCCGGCCGTCGTCGCCACGACCACGGCCGTGCCGACCACCACCGAGCCACCGGTGCGCGTCACGACCGGGACGACGGTCGCGGACGTGCCGAGGACGACGGCGGCCGAACCGACGACGACCACGACGACGAAGACGCAGGGTCGTCGCACCGAACCTCCGCCCGGCGCCTCGAACCGGCCGACGTCCGTCGGCAGGGGCTGATGCGCGCGCACCTGCCGTCACCGCGCGCGCACTGGCTGTTGTTGGCGCTGACGCTGGTGGTGGTGCTCGGTTTCCTGCTGCTGGACCTCCTGGTGGTGCAGCGGGTGGGTCAGGGCGAGGCGCCGACGGCCGGTCCGGCGGATCGCGTGCCCGAGTCCGTGCGCACGGGCGGCCCGCTGATCGGCACGGACGGCAACGGGCTGACGTCGCGCGCGGTGCCGGACGGCGCGGTGGTGCTGACGTTCGACGACGGGCCGGACCCGCGCTGGACGCCGCAGGTGCTGGACGTGTTGCGGCGCAACGACGTCAAGGCGACGTTCTTCGTCACGGGCGTCGCCGCGGCCCGGTACCCGGACCTGGTCGAGCGGATGGCCGACGAGGGTCACGAGGTGGGGCTGCACACGTTCACGCACGTCGACCTCGGCACGGTCGGCGAGGCGCGCACGGCGGTGGAGCTGGGTCAGACGCAGCTCGTGGTGGCCGCGGCGACGGGTCGGGCGAGCACGCTCGTGCGGCCGCCGTACTCCGCGAGCGCCGACGCGCTGGACGACGAGGACCTGGCCGCCGTCGAGCGGATGGTGGGTTCGGGGCACCTGGTGCTGCTGTCCACCCACGACACGGAGGACTGGCGCAACCCGGGCGTGGACGCGATCGTCGCCGCCGCCACGCCGACCGACGGGCGCGGCGCGGTGGTGCTGGCGCACGACGGCGGCGGTGACCGGTCGCAGACGGTGGCGGCGCTGGAGCAGGTCATCCCGAAGCTGCGCGCGGAGGGGCGCCAGTTCCGCACGGCGAGCGACGCGTTGGGCGTGCCGATCGCCCGGTCGGCGAGCTTCGTCGAGCAGGCGGAGGGGACGGCCGTGTCGCTGGCCGTGCGCGCCGCCGCGGCGACGACCTCGGTGATGACGTGGCTGGTCGTGGTGTCGAGCGTGCTGGCGTTGCTGCGGGCGCTGTTGTTGTTGGGCACGACCGGCGTCCACGCGCGCCGTGCGCGCAACATCGGGCGTCACGCACGGCGGCTGCCCCGGCAACCGGTGACGGTGCTGGTGCCCGCGTACAACGAGGAAGCGGGCATCGAGGCGACCCTGCGCTCGATCCTCGCCGCCACGACCGACGTGCGGGTCATCGTGGTGGACGACGGCTCCACGGACCGCACCAGCGAGGTCGTGCGCGCGTTGGACCTGCCCGGGGTGACGTTGATCCGGCAGGCGAACGCGGGCAAGGCGGCGGCGTTGAACACCGGTCTGCGGCACTGCCGGACCGAGCTGGTGGTGATGGTGGACGGCGACACGGTGCTGGAGCCGGACACCGTGGCCGAGCTGGTGCAGCCGTTCGCCGATCCGGGCGTCGGCGCGGTGTCGGGCAACGCGAAGGTCGGCAACCGGGGCGGGCTGCTCGGGCGGTGGCAGCACATCGAGTACGTGATCGGCTTCAACCTCGACCGGCGGATGTACGACGTGATGGAGTGCATGCCGACCGTGCCGGGCGCGGTCGGCGGGTTCCGGCTCAGCGCGTTGCGGCAGGTCGGCGGGGTGCCGGAGGACACGCTGGCCGAGGACACCGACCTGACGATGGCGTTGGAGCGCGCCGGGTGGGCCGTGACGTACCGCGAGACCGCCCGGGCGTGGACCGAGGCGCCCGCGGCGCTGGGCCAGCTGTGGCGCCAGCGCTACCGGTGGTGCTACGGGACGTTGCAGGCGATGTGGAAGCACCGGGGCGCGGTGCGCGAGCGCGGGCTCGGCGGTCGGCTGGGCCGGCGCGGGCTGCCGTACCTGGCGCTGTACCAGGTCGTGCTGCCGGTGCTGGCGCCCGTGATCGACGTGTTCGCGGTGCTCAGCCTGTTCACCGACCCGGTGCGCGGCGCGGCGGCGTGGCTGGGGTTCCTGGTGCTGCAGCTCGTGCCCGCGGTGATCGCGTTCCGCCTGGACCGCGAGAGCCTGCGCCCGCTGTGGGCGGTGGCCCTGCAACCGGTCGTCTACCGGCAGCTGATGTACCTCGTGGTGATCCAGTCGTTGATCACCGCGCTGGCCGGCGCGCGGCTGCCGTGGCAGAAGCTCAAGCGCGCCGGCACGGCGGCCCAGCACGCGCCCGACCTGGCGCCGCCCGACCTGGCGCCCGCGGACGAGGTGACCAAGCCGCTGGACCGGCGCGGGTGGGCCGTCGAGGACGAGGTCACGAAGCCGCTTCACGTCGGCTGAGCAAGCGGGACGGCCCCTGGTCCGGGAGCGGCCCCGAGGGCGGACCGAGCCGGTGAGCCCGAAGTCGGCCCGACGGCCGTCCGCAACCCGCGCCAGGCACCCGCCGCACGTCCCGCACAACCCCTCTGACCTGCCCGAAGCCGCTCACTTAGGACGCCCGTCCCATTCCGCCTAGACTCGGCGACATGGCTGCTCCATCGACATCGCCGTCGCTGCCCCCGGCGCTCGCGGACGCCGTCCGCGACGACGCGTCGCTGCGCCGGTTCCTGCACGGACTGCCCGGTGTGGACCAGGTCGGCGTCGAACAGCGCGCGGCCGGTCTGGGCACCCGCAGCATCAAGAAGGCCGCCAAGATGTGGGCCATCGACACCGCCATCGGCATGGTCGACCTGACCACGCTCGAAGGCGCGGACACCCCCGGCAAGGTGCGGTCGCTCGCGGCGAAGGCCCGGCGGCCCGACCCGGACAACCCGGACGTGCCGAAGGTCGCCGCCGTCTGCGTGTACCCGGACATGGTGGAGACGGCCGTCGAGGAGCTCCGGGGCACGGGGATCGACGTCGCCAGCGTCGCGACCGCGTTCCCGTCCGGCCGGTCGAGCCTGAAGGTGAAGCTGGAGGACACCGCCTACGCCGTCGACGCGGGCGCCACCGAGATCGACATGGTGATCGACCGGGGCGCGTTCCTGTCCGGCCGGTACGGGCAGGTGTTCGACGAGATCGTGCAGGTCAAGCACGCCTGCGGGGACGCGCACCTCAAGGTGATCCTGGAGACCGGCGAACTCGCGACCTACGACAACGTGCGCCGGGCGTCGTGGCTCGGCCTGCTCGCGGGCGGCGACTTCATCAAGACGTCCACCGGCAAGGTGTCCCCCGCCGCGACGCTGCCCGTCACGCACGTGATGCTGCAAGCCGTCCGCGACTGGCACGCCCAGACGGGCGAGCTCAGGGGCGTGAAGCCGGCCGGCGGCATCCGCACGACCAAGGACGCGATCAAGTACCTGGTCGCGGTGCACGAGGTCGCGGGACCGGAGTGGCTGACCCCGACCCTGTTCCGCTTCGGTGCCTCCACGCTGCTCAACGACCTGCTGATGCAGCGGCGCACCCAGTTGGCCGGCCACTACAGCGGCCCCGATTACGTGACGGTGGACTGACATGTGGGAATACGCGCCCGCGCCCGAATCACGGGACATCGCGAACCTCAAGCCGAACTACCGGATGTTCGTCGACGGCCAGTTCGTCGAGGGCTCCGGTGAGCCGCTGAAGACCGTCAACCCCGGCACGGAGGAGGTGCTGGCCGAGGTCTCCACGGCCGGGCCCGCCGACGTCGACAAGGCCGTGAAGGCCGCGCGCCGCGCCTACGAGCGGGTCTGGGGCAGGATGCCCGGCTCCGAGCGCGCCAAGTACATCTTCCGCATCGCCCGCCTGATCCAGGAGCGGTCGCGGGAGCTGGCGGTGCTGGAGTCGTTGGACAACGGCAAGCCCATCAAGGAATCACGTGACGTGGACGTGCCGACGGCCGCCGCGCACTTCTTCTACCACGCGGGCTGGGCGGACAAGCTCGGCTACGCGGGCCTCGGCCCCGACCCGCGCCCGCTCGGCGTGGCGGGCCAGGTCATCCCGTGGAACTTCCCGCTGCTGATGGCGGCGTGGAAGATCGCGCCCGCGCTGGCGACCGGCAACACGGTGGTGATCAAGCCCGCCGAGACGACGCCGCTGAGCGCGCTGGTGCTGGCGGAGATCATCCAGCAGGCCGACCTGCCACCCGGCGTGGTGAACATCCTCGCCGGCGCGGGCGACGTCGGCGCGGCCCTCGTGTCGCACCCGGACGTGGACAAGGTCGCGTTCACCGGGTCGACCGAGGTCGGCAAGATCATCCAGCGGCAGCTGGCCGGCACCGGCCGCAAGCTCACCCTGGAGCTGGGCGGCAAGGCGGCGAACATCGTGTTCGACGACGCGCCGCTGGACCAGGCGGTCGAGGGCATCGTCAACGGCATCTTCTTCAACCAGGGTCACGTGTGCTGCGCGGGTTCGCGGCTGCTGGTGCAGGAGTCCGTGGCCGACGAGCTGCTGGAGAAGCTGCACGCCCGGGTGTCCACGCTGCGCGTCGGCGACCCGTTGGACAAGAACACCGACGTCGGCGCGATCAACTCGCGCGAGCAGCTGACGAAGATCCAGGAGCTGGTCGAGACGGGCGACGCCGAGGGCGCGCAGCGGTGGACGTCCGCGTGCCCGTTGCCGGACAAGGGTTTCTACTTCGCGCCGACGGTGTTCTCCAACGTGTCGCAGGCGATGCGGATCGCGCGCGAGGAGATCTTCGGCCCGGTGCTGTCGGTGCTGACGTTCCGCACGCCGGACGAGGCCGTGGCCAAGGCGAACAACACGCCGTACGGGCTGTCGGCCGGCATCTGGACCGAGAAGGGGTCGCGCATCCTGTGGGCGGCGCAGAAGATGCGCGCCGGCGTGGTGTGGGCCAACACGTTCAACCGCTTCGACCCGACCGCCCCGTTCGGCGGCTACCAGGAGTCGGGCTTCGGCCGCGAAGGCGGCCGCACCGGGCTGGAGGCCTACCTCGATGTCTGAGAACCGGATTTCCCTCGGCAAGGCCGAAAACCGGCTCGCCGTCGCGAAGACGTACAAGCTCTACATCGGCGGCGCGTTCCCCCGCTCGGAGTCCGGCCGGTCCTACCCGGTCGTCGACGCGAAGGGCGCGTTCCTGGCCAACGCGGCGCAGGGCTCTCGCAAGGACGCCCGGGACGCGGTCGCGGCGGCGCGCAAGGCGTTCCCCGGCTGGTCGGGCGCGACGGCGTACAACCGCGGGCAGGTGCTGTTCCGGGTGGCCGAGGTGCTGGAGGGCAGGCGGGAGCAGTTCGCCGCCGAGGTCGCCGCCGGCGAGGGCGTCGCGGTGAAGAAGGCGCAGTCGCTGGTGGACGCGGCCATCGACCGGTGGGTCTGGTACGCGGGGTGGACCGACAAGGTCGCCACGGTGCTCGGCGCGTCGAACCCGGTGGCCGGGCCGTACTTCTCGTTCTCCGTGCCGGAGCCGACGGGCGTGGTGGCGGTGCTCGCGCCGCAGCAGTCGTCGCTGCTGGGGTTGATCAGCGTGGTGGCGCCGGTGATCGCGACCGGCAACGCGGCGGTGGTCGTGACCTCGCAGGACCGGCCGCTGCCCGCGGTGACGTTGGCGGAGGTGCTGGCGACGTCCGACCTGCCCGGCGGTGTGGTGAACGTGCTGACCGGGCGGACGGCGGAGATCGCGCCCTGGCTGGCGTCGCACGCGGACGTGAACGCCCTGGACCTGACCGGCGCCCCGGAGTCGACGCGGGCGGACCTGGAGCGCGCGGCGGCGGGGACGGTGAAGCGCGTGCTGCGCGCGCGCCCGTCGGAGGACTTCACCCGCGAGCCGGACCTGGCCCGGCTGCGGGCGTTCCTGGAGCTGAAGACGGTCTGGCACCCGATCGGCGTCTGAGCCGGTCAGCGGCGGCAGCCGAACCAGCTGTAGGCGAGCAGGCCGGTGCAGCCGAGCACGACCGCGGTGACGGTGGCCGAGGTGGTGCCGGGCGGTTGCACCGGCCAGGTCAGCAGGCGGCTGAGCCAGTGCTCGTCGCCGCGCGGGACGACGAGCGTGACGCCGGTCCAGCCGACCGGCAGCGCCCAGGCGGCACGGGGGCCGAACAGTAGCGCGCCCAGTGCCACCAGGCCGCCGAGGCCGACCACGTCGCGTAGCAGGAACGCGTCGGTGGCGATGGGGTCGGCGACGCGGCCGGCCACGAGCAGCAGCGCGAGGACGAACGTGCCGCCGAGCAGCAGGTGCGCGGCCCGGCGGGGCGGCCAGCCGAACGCGGCCGTGCGGTCGAGCTCCAGGTCGTGCGAGCCCAAGCCGGTCGCGACCGCGGCGACCCCGATGGCCGCGCCGAACGCGGCCAACTGCGGGCTGCCGTGCGGCGGGGCGAGCGCGACGAGCCCGACCACCCCGCCCACCACGGCCGCCGCCGACGCCGGCACCAACCGGGACCGGGCGTGCAGGACCAGCCACCGCGTCACAGGGCACCGCCCGTGAGGGTGGTCAGCGGGTCGCCGGAGCAGGCCGCCTGCACCTCGCGCGCCGCCTGGACGCGGGCCGCCTGCTCGGGCTCCGGCAGGGCGCGCAGGTGCTCCCAGGCGTCGGCGACCAGCCCGTCGGTCTCCTCGCCCAACCACAGCCGGTACACGGGCAGCGGTTCCAGGCGGCCCGTCAGCCACCCCGTCATCACCGTGCGGGCCGCGACCTCGCGCGTCACCGTCCTCGGGATGTGATCGCCGTAGCAGGTGCGCGTCCCGGCGCCGGCCAACCAGTAAGTCGTCACCTGGTCCGCCGTGAGCGGTGTGCGGCGGAAGTAGGTGAACTCGTCCAGGTCGACCCACACCGCGTCGGTCGACTCCGGCAGGCGCAGGTCC
This sequence comes from Actinosynnema sp. NPDC049800, assembly GCF_040656635.1. NCBI lineage: Bacteria > Bacillati > Actinomycetota > Actinomycetes > Pseudonocardiales > Pseudonocardiaceae > Actinosynnema > Actinosynnema sp. NPDC049800. The sequence goes on from NZ_JBFAMT010000052.1 coordinate 56,738, forward strand.
CGCTCCCCGCGCTCCTCCAGCCCGACCTCCCGCACTGACGTGGGCGGCGACGGCAGCTTCGCCATCAACCGCAGCACCTCCCGCGCCGGCCCCGTCAACGCCGCCCGTTCGTGCTCGTGCGCCCGCGTCAGGCACAGCTGCTCGACGCAGATCAGCTCCGCGGCCACCGGATCGGCCTTGACGGCCTCCTCCGCCGTCGCGGGCAGCAACGGCACCGCGACCGCCGCCGCGACCAGCACCGGCAGCGCGCCCAGCCACCGCCGGCGCAGCGCCACCAGCAGGAACCCGGTCAGCGCGATCCCGACGAACCACACCGCCTGCACCGCGCTCACCGGACCGGGCACCGCCGCGAACACCGACCTCGGGAACGGCAGCGTCGGCAGCAACGCGGTCCACGGCAGACCGTCCCCCGGCCGGCCCACCCCCAGCGACGTCAACGCCAACCCGGCGACCGCCAGCACCGGCGGCGTCAACGGCGACGGCACCAGCCGGCCCAGACCCACGCCCAGCCACGCCACGCCGACCAGCGCCAGCGCGCCGACCAGGGCGGCCGGCAGCCAGCCCCAGTGGAAGTAGTCCGTCGCCGACACCACCTGCACCGCGCCGACCGCGAACACCACCGCGTACGCCACGACGACCCCGACCGCCACCGCCCCGAGCGTGGACCCGACCCGCTGGGCACGCGGCCGCGGCGTGGAGCCGAACAGCTCCTCCACCCCCGACCGCCGGTCGCGCAGGCCCTGCAACGCGCCCGCGCCGAGCGCCAACGGCCACGAGAACGCCAGCATGAACCGGATCCACTCGGCCAACGTCGTCCACTGCCGGTTCCACGCGGTGCTGCTCTTGGTCGACGGCCCCCAGAACAGCATGCCGACCATGACCACCGCGATCAGCGCGCCGAGCACCAACGCCGTGCTGCGCTTCACCTCGATCCCGAGGATCCTCACCACGCACCGCCCAGCAGCGCCGAGTAGCCGCGCTCGATCGGGCTGTCGCCGACGTCGTCCGGCCCGCCGGCCGCCGCCAGTTCGGCGGGCGTGCCCTGGAAGACCAGCTTGCCCGCGGAGACCAGCACCACGTCCGTGCACGCCGCCGCGACGTCCTCGACCAGATGCGTCGACACGACCACGCACGAGTCGGAACCCAACTCCTGCAACAACTCCCGGAACCGGACCCGTTGGCCGGGGTCCAGCCCGGCGGTCGGCTCGTCGAGCAGCAGCACCTCGGGGTCGTTCACGATCGCCTGCGCGATGCCCGCCCGCCGCACCATGCCGCCGGACAGCGTCTTCAGCCGGTCGTCCGCGCGGTCGGCCAGCCCGACCCGTTCGACGGCCCGCTGCACCGCGCCGGGGACGTCCCGCTTCGGCATCTCCTTGAGCCACGCCATGTACTCGACGAACTCCCGCACCGTGAACCGCTTGTAGTACCCGAAGTCCTGCGGCAGGTAGCCGAGCGCGCGGCGCACCCGGCGCAGGTCCAGCCGCCCGGACACCGACGTGCCCAACACCTCCAACGTCCCCGACACGGGCCGCAGCACGGTCGCCAGCGACCGGATCAGCGTGGTCTTGCCCGCGCCGTTCGGCCCGAGCAGCCCGTGCACACCGCGGCCGAGCCGCAGGTCCAGCCCGTCCACCGCCATCGTCCGGCCGGCGCGCACGCGCAGACCCCTCGCCTCGACCTGCCAGGCGTACCCCGTCGGCGCGACTTCCGCCGCGCTCACCACACGTGCCACGAGCCCTCCCTCCGTCACAGCCGCGCGTAGGCCGCGGACCTGAAGAACACGGCGGCGGCGCCCCCGACGAGCACCGCCGCCCACACCGGCGCCGCGCCCGGCGCGAGCACACCGGGCACACCGCCGACGACCACCGCCGGACCGACCACCAGCACCGCCCACGCGCACGCGGCGGCCACGGCGGCCCGGCGCATCCCGATCACGCCGCCGAGCGCGAGCGTCACCGCGGTGACGCCGAGGCACGGCAGCAGCCAGTACGCGGGCGACGCGCCGGCCAGCCACCCGCCGAGGAGCAACGCCGGCAGCACGGCCACGAGCACCGCGAACGTGCGGCGCAACACCAGCTGCAGCCCGGCCCGTGGCGTGGAGACGACCAGTTCGTAGGCCGGGTCCATCCCCCGGGACCACGCCGCGGCCACGCCGAGCACGGGCACGATCGGCGCGATCAGCAGGACCGCGGACGACGCCGAGGGACCGGGCAGCCCGTCCAGCGACAACGCCGCCAGCACCACGAACGCCGTCATGGCCAGCCACGGCAGCAACGACGGCGTGGCCCACCGCGCGAGCCGGTGCCGTCGGTGGGCGGGCGGCCCGGCGGGCTCCAACCCGGCCCACACGGTCTCGGTCAACGCCGTGACCTGCGGCGGAGCCACGTCGGCCAGGCGCAGCCGGCACGTCTGGCACGTCTCCAGGTGCGCCTCGACCGCCCACAGCACGTCGGCGGGCAGGTCGTCACCGCCCGCGTAGCGGGCGATCGAGTCGGCACTCGGGTGCTCGTTCATGACAGCGCCTCCCGCATCGCGATCCGGGCCCGCCGGGCGCGGGTCTTCACGGTGCCCTCGGGCACCCCGAGCAGCACCGCGGTCTCGCGCACGGTCAGCCCGTCCAGCACCATCGCCTGCAACACCTGCCGCAGCTCCGGCGCCAGGTCGCGCAGCGCGCCGCCCACGTCGTCGCCCAGCGCGCCCGCCAGCACCTCGTCCTCGGCGGCGGGCGCGGCCGCGGTCTCGGCCACCGGCAGCGGCCGGGCCTGGTGCGCACGCCGGCGGAACGCGTCCACCAGCCGCCGTGCCGCGATCGTCCAGAGCCAGCCGACCGCCGTGCCGTCGACCGCCGCGCCCGCGAACGACCCCGCCGCCCGCCACACCGCGAGGTACGTCTCCTGCATGACCTCGGCCACGACCTGCTCGTCGGCGCACCGGCGGCGCAGGCGCACGGCCAGCCACGGCGACGTGCGGCGGTAGAGCTCCTCGAAGGCCGCGCGGTCGCCACGGGCCACCGCGCGCACCAACTGCTCCTCGTTCACACCCGGCAAGACGCCCCGCTCGCGGAAAAGGTTCTCGACCCAGTGTGAGCTGGGTCACATCACGCGACGCTGAGCACCGTGTCGAACAGGTCGCGCAACGAGTCGTTCGAACTGGTCAGACTCTGCTCGCACGCGGCGGTGAACGCGACCCGGTCCAGCGTGTGCACCGCGACCCGCCAGCCCGCCTCCCGCGCCAGCTGGCGGAAGAACGCCCGCTGCGCGCGCCCGTTGCCCTCCCGGAACGGGTGCACGGCGTTGACCTCGGCGAAGTAGTGCGTGAACCGGTCCAGGAACGCCTCGCGCGGCAGGCCGCGCAGGTAGCGCTCCTTCTTCAGGTCGTCGAACACGCCGATCGCGTACGGCTCGATCTGCCGCCAGGCGGCGAACAAGGAGGACTTGCCGATGTTGACCCGCCGGAGCTCACCGGCCCACGGGTAGAAGTCGCCGAAGATGCGGCGGTGGAAGGCACGCAGGTGGGCGAGGTCGTACAGGCCGGGCAGGGGCGCCAGCGCGAGCTGCTCGACGCGCATCGTGCTCAGGCGCGTCTCGGCGAAATCGCACTCGATCGGGTCGGTCAGGCCCAGGTTGTTGCGCAGCACCCCGGACGCGGGGTCCAGGTAGGGGTCGTCGTCCACTACCGGCGCAGCGCCTCGATCTCCCTGGCGATCGCCTCGTCCGCGGTCAGCTCGCCGGCCGCGACGGCGCGCATCGTGGCCACCACGTCGTCCGGCACGTCCAGGCCCTCCAGCCGGGCGCTGCCGACGGCCTCGGCGATCGCCTCCTCGCCACCGCTGGTCAACCGGCGGAAGTAGCGGGCCATCACCTCGTGCGAGAGGGGTGCGCTGCTCGGCTCGGACTCGGCCAAGTCGCCGCGCGCGGCGCGCCACGGCTCCTCGTCGTGCGCCATGTCGCTCAACTCGTGCCTGCTGAAGTGCGCGTACCGCTCGACCACCGAACCGACGACGGCGCGTTCACGGTCGGTGAGCCGGTGCGGATCGCCCTCTTCCCACGCGCAGACCTCGGACTGGCCCTGGTGGCGGTAGTAGACGTCGGGCACCACGGGACCTCGCCGCCACGCCTCGATCCGGGCGTCGAACAGGGGTTCGCCGTGCTCGGCCAGGTACCACGCCTGGGCGTAGTAGAGGAGCTTCTGCAACTTCATCGGCGACTCGGGCCCGGTGCCGTCGAGCACGGCCGCGGCCACGTCGTGGACGTCCGCCATGCCACCTCCAGCGAGTGCTCTGAGCTGCGACTACTCATTCTACCGGAGATCGCGGCGGCGGTGGGCGCGCTGGGGTGGGTCAGCTCCGCCGGTCGCGCCGCCTGGTCAGGCCCAGCGCGGTCGCGCCGGACAGGAGCAGCGCGCCGCCGAGCACCAGCAGGCCGCGCACGGACGTGCCGGTGTCGGCCAGGTGGTGGTCGTCCTCCGGGAGGACGGCCGCCGGGTGGCTCGTGGTCGCGCTGGTCGCGCCGCCGGTCGTGGTGCCGGTCGTGACAACGGTGGTCGTCACGCCTGTAGTGCTGGAGCTGGTGGCGGTGGTGGTCGTTGTGGTGGTGGTCGTGGTCGTTGTGGTGGTGGTGGTCGTGGTTGGGCTGGTGCGGCAGGTGGTGACGATGTCGTCGAACGGCGCGTAGTGGATCTCGCCGCCGCTGCCGCTGGTCTCACCGCCGTGCACGAGCGACTTGACCACCACCGCGCCCTCGATGTTGGACGGGCTCAGGTCGACCAGGGTGGCGTTCGGCGCGTAGATCGTGCCCCAGACCGTGGGCGAGCTCGGCGGCAGCGTGATCGTCCCGGACGTGGTGAAGTTCCACAGCACGTGCTGCGACGGCTCGTTGCCCTGCCAGCTCACGTTCGGCGGGTCGAAGGTGTAGTCGCCGGACACGTCGACGTTGATGATCAACCACGCGTCGTCGCCGGGTTGCAGGTAGCCGTTGCGCGGGTTGATGTTGTCCAGCGCGCTGAGCTGCTCCGGCGTCAGGGTCAGCACGTTCTGGCCCGGCTGCAGGCCGATCGTCGCGTTCGGGTCGGTGCCGTTCCACGGGCCCTGGCCGTTCTGGTCGGTCAGCGTCACGGTGGACGGGCAGGCGAACATCTCCGCGTTGAGGCTCCGGTACGTCGTGAACAGCGAAGCGAAGTCGAACCCGCTCGCGCCGCCGACCGACTCGGCGGGCTCCGAGGTCTGGATCGAGACGCCCGGTGTGGTGCCCGGACCGGCGCCGTCGGGCACGACCCACGTCACGCCGCCGGACGGGATCACGTCCGCTCCGCTCAGGTCGCCGATCTTGGCGTAGGAGTTGTTGAGCACGCTGAGCGTGCCGGTGCTCCCGGCGAAGTCGATCGCGCCGCCGACCACGAAGCTGGTCGGTCGGGTGTCACCGGGCAGGACGTAGGTGCCCGCGTGGTTGAGCCCCGCGTTGTACTGCCGGAACCGGACGTCGCCGCCGACCGCCACCGGCCCCTCGGTCTCGTTCTCGTACAGCCCGGCGTCGCCCTCGACCAGCACGAGGAACCCGTGGCTCGGGTCGGCGTACACGTCACCCGGCGCGACCGGCCGCAGGGGGTTCACCTCGGCCAGGAGCCTCGGCTCGGCGCTGGGCGCCCAGGCGATCGCGACAACGGCGACGACGACCGCGGCGCCGACCGCGCCAACGCGACTGATCTGCATGTCCGGCTCCCGGTGAGGTCGATCCGCCACCCCACCGAGCAGCCAAGGGCAACTACCCGGACTCGGCACGCCGGCACGCTCGCGTTTCACCCGCCAGGGTGATCACCCGCGCGGATCGGACTCCCGGGACCCCCGAGTTCGACGCCCAATACCGACGACCACTAGTTCGTGAACCAGCCCAGCCGGCCGTCCGTCGTCACCAACGGCTCGCAGTGCCCGAGCCGGCCGCGGTGCTCCAGGGCCGTCGCGACCTGGTCCAGCATCTCGTCCAGGCTCGTCCACTCCGGTTTGAGCATCTCGCCCGCCTCGCGGTCCCACTCGACCACGCACCCCGACAGCACGCCCGGCCGCAGGTCGACCGCCAACGCGTCACCGCACCCGTCGAACGCGATCGGCAGCCACATCGGGTGGAACCCGGTCGTCGGCGTGCCCGCCTCGGTGGCGAGGTCCGCGGGCCAGAACCGCTCCTTCAACCGCCACGAGCGCAACGCGTTGGACGGACCGAGCGGTGTGTAGAACGGCGGCAGCACCTCCGCGAACGCCAAATCGGCGGTGCCACCGCACACCGCCCACCACGCGCGCAGGTCGGCGGGCGGCTCGAGGCCGCTCGCGACCGCCAACGCCTCGACCGCGGCGCTGTCCTCAGGGGGCACGAACGCCGATCCGGTCAAGGGGGCGTGGTGGTCGAGCCACGCCACAATCCGTTCCCAATGGCGCAAAACACCCACACACACATGATCAGGTGACGACACCGCCCGTGGTACCGCTCATCGGGGCAGGATCTCGCCGAACGCCGCACAACCCGCCGGCGGATGGGGCAGGATCGCGCTCGCACGGCACCAAAAGGGGGACGAGGGTGGAACGGGGTTTCGGCGTCGACACCGCGGCGCTGTCGGCGTACGGCAGCACGGCGGCGGGTCTGGCGAGCGAGGTCGGCGCGGTCGGCACGTCCACGTTGGCGGGCACGACGTCGTTGGCCGCGGGCAGCTTCGGCAAGATCGGCGACGAGGTCGGCCTCGGCGCGGCGTTCCAGCGAGCGGCACAGGCCCAAGTGGACGGTGTGGCCGCCGCGTCGGCGGGGTTGTCGGCGTTCGCCGCGGAGGTCGCGAAGACCGGCCAGGCGTACACCGAGCAGGAGGCGCGCACCAGCGCCGACCTCGACCGGGCGGCACAGGTCTGACGTGGACGTCGGCGGCTTCCTGGCGGCTCTGGTCCAGCCGATGAAGGACCACTTGGCCAAGCTGGAGGGCGACACCGGCGGCGCGACGGGCGCGGCCGAGGCGTTCGGGCGGGCGTCCACGGCGTTGACCGAGCTCGACGGCAGGCACACGGGCGCGGCGAACGCCGCGATGAGCCAGTGGTACGGGGAGAAGGCGAACGCGTTCCAGACCCGCGTCGCCGCGTTCTCCGGTGGCGTCGGCACGTTGGCGCGCAACGCGACGACCACCCAGCAGGCCGCCACCACGGCGGTGGACGCGGTGAACGCCGGCAAGACCGCGATCCAGGGCCTGATCGACGAGTTCACCGGCTGGGCGTGGCCCCGGCTGGCGGCGGCGGTCGCGGCGGGCGCGTTCGGCGGGATCGGCGCGGTGCTCGCGGTGGCGGCGGAGGTGACCGCGAAGGCCCGTGAGTACGAGGGCAGGACCGGTCAGGAGTTGGACAAGGTCCGCAACGAGCTGACGGCCGTCGTCGCGCAGTTGCAGGGCTTGGCGCACCCGAACTTCGCCGGGATCGGCGACCCGTTGGGCGTGGAGAGCGGTGGCGCCACGTCGACGTCGTCGGCCGGTGACGCGGGTGGCAGCGGCGGGTCGTCCCCCTCGTCCGGCGGTGGGTCGGGTGGCGGGTCCGGTGGCGGCGGTGGTGGTGGCGGCGGCGGTGAGCCCACTGGGCCGCGCCTGCCCGTGGCGATCCCGCCGCAGCCCGGCACCGGTGTCGGCGTGAACCTGCCCGACGGCAGCTCCGCCGAAGCGCCCAACGAGACCGCCGCACGCGCCGTGCGCAACGCGTTGTCCGCTCTGGGCACCCCGTACGTGTGGGGTGGCGCGAACCCGCCCCAGGGCACGGACTGCAGCGGCCTGACCCAGTGGGCGTACGGCGGCGCCGGGTTCGACATCCCGCGGCCCGCGTCGTCACAGGCGATGGGCGCGTCCGTGCCGCCGGACCACCTGCTGCCCGGCGACCTGGTGGTGTGGGACGGGCACGTGGCCATGGTCATCGGCAACGGGCAGATGGTGGAGGCGGGCGACCCCGTGCAGGTCAACCCGATCCGCACGAGCAACAGCGGTATGGGCTTCATGGGCTTCTACCGACCGACCGGCTGAGACGGGCTGAGGACGTGGACGAGACGCAGCGGGCGGCCCGGCGGGTCGCCGACACCGAGCGGCAGGTCGTCGAGCACGCGGCCCGCACCGGCCCGGTGCTCGGCCGGGCGTCGTCACCCGACGGCGCGGTCACGGTCGTCGCCGCGCCCGGCGGGCCGCCGCAGGAGGTGCGGGTTTCGCCGTCGGCGTTGAACATGGGACCGCGGGCGCTGGCGGACGAGATCCTGCGCGTGTCGGCGCGGGCGTCCCGTGACGCGGCGTCGCGCCTGCACCGGACGGTGGAACGCGTGGCCGACCCGGCGGCGGTGCGGGCGTTGGCCGAGATCGGCTTCGAACGCGGTCCGGACGACGACGAGTTCGACGGCACGTACCTGAGGGAGTCGCGGTGACGCAGGAACAACGGCTCGCGGCGGCCGAGGGCCTGACCCAGGTGCTGGCCCGCACCACCGGCAGCGCCGAGCACCCGACCCGCCTGGCCCGCGCCACGGCGACCGCGTCGGGTGAGCTCAAGGCGCTCGACCTGCACCCGAACGCGTTGGCGCAGGGTCCGGACGCGGTCGGCAGGCTGGTCGTGGAGACGGCGCGGCTGGCCACGGACGCGGCGGTGCAGAAGAGCTACAACGAGTTGGCCAAGTCGTTGGGCGACAGCATGGCGATGGCGGTGGAGGCGTTCGCCGGGCCGCCGCCCTTGCAGACGGCGGGTGCGGCCCTTCGGTCGCAGGCGGAGTCGGCGGCGATCCCTCGGCCGGAGGCGGCCGTTCAGCCGCAGGCGGCCGTCCAGTCGCAGGTCACGCCGCCGGCGGCACACCGGCGGAGCGCGACCGGGACGCCTCCGCCGCCGTGGGCGGGACAGGTGAAGAGCCGCCCCGCGCCCCGCCCGCAACCCGAGGAAACGGACGACGACGACTACTTCGCGGACCCTTTCCGTGGTCAACGGCAGTAGTGCGTGATCGACCCCGTACTCTTGCCCCCGCATCGCAAAGGGGCATGGCGTGACCGGGAGGTCGGATGGCACAGGACATCGTCCCGATCGAGCTGGGGCTCACCCAGGGTGATGTCGTCACCCTGTGGGCCCCGCGCTGGCGGGAAGAGGGCGAGGAGTGGGAAGCCTTCCTCGGCCACGAGGAGGACCTGTACGCGTTCCCCGATGCCGCGCACTTGGCGGCGTTCGTGCGCAAGGCCGAAGAGCACGACCTGACCGACCACCCCGCGTGGCACGTCGTGCCCGCGCTGTCGGTCGGTGAGCTGTCGCCGGACGACAACCACCAGTTCGACCTGGTCGGCGTGCCCGAGCTGGTCTCCGAGGAGCCCGACACGTGGGTCATCGGCGAACTCGCCGACGTGATCTCCATCGTGCGGTCGCTGGCGGACGTCTGCGAGCTGGAGAAGGTGCACGAGGTCCTCGACTCGGCGGAGGGCTTCGCGCTGCTCCCGCAGGGCACGCTGCCGTTCACCGGCCGCGAGGGCCAAGCGTTGTGGACCGAGATCTCCCAGGTCGTCGCGGAGAAGTGGGACGAGGTGCTGGACGCGATCGACGAGGTCGTGACCACGCCGGAGGTCGACGAGACCACGCTCAAGGCCGCGCAGGACGAACTGGCCGAGTTCGAGGAGGCCAACGCGGCCGCCGCGGCCGCCGCGGAGGAGGACGAAGAGGAAGGCGACGAGCCGGTCGGCTTCTGGGGCGAGGTCGGCATCGACCCGATCAAGATCATCAGTGGCGCGGGCGAGTACTACACGCTGCGCTGCTACCTGGACGACCAGCCGGTCTTCCTCGGCCGCAAGGGCCGGATCGACGTGTTCGGGTCGCCGCGCGCGCTGGCCCGGTTCATCGTCGAGGCCGACGACAACGACCTGGCCGAGGTGTCGACCTGGGGCGAGCTGGTCACCAAGGCGACCGGCGGCGACCTGGAGGTCGAGGTCGACCCGGACAACGTCTACGTGCTCACGGGGCTGGACGAGGACATCGCCGACGGCCCGGACGCGATCGACCCCACGCAGCTCGACCTCGTGGTCGAACTGCTGGAGGACGCCGGCGAGTGGGCGAACGACGACACCGTGAAGGTCGCGCTGAACCAGTCCGAGCGGCTGGGGTGGCTGGTGTCGTACGTGCTCAAGCCGGACCCGACGCGGCTCGCGCCCAGCGCGCCGTTCGACGACGAGCAGGTGGCGTGGCGGACGCTCGTGGCGGCGTTCGAGGACCGGCTCAAGGTCCACTAAAGGGGCCGAGAGGGTCGAGAGGGTCGAGTGAAAAGGCAGAGGTCGCGGGCAGCCATCGGAGCCCGCGACCTCTGCGTTTGTGCGACTACCGGTCTGTGCGACCACCGGTCTGTGCGACTACTGGTTCGTGCGACTACTCCTGGGACAGAGCGGCGTAAGCCGGTTCGATGACGTCCTGGATCAGCGCGCGGCGCTCGTCGTGCGAGATGAACGCGGCCTTGGCGGCGTTGACGGTGAACTTGCGCAGGTCGTCCCAGCCGAAGCCGAAGTTCTCGACCACGGTGGCGAACTCGCCGGTCAGCGACACCATGCTCATCAGCCGGTTGTCGGTGTTCACGGTGACCCGGAAGCCGAGGTCGTGCATCCGCTTGATCGGGTGCTCGGCCAGCGACGCCACGGCGCCGGTGTGCACGTTCGACGTCGGGCACATCTCCAGCGCGATGCGCCGGTCGCGCACGTACGCGGCCAGCGGGCCGACCTCGTCGCCCTTGATGTCCTCGGCCAGCCGCACGCCGTGGCCCAGCCGCTCGGCGCCCGCGAGCTGCACGGCCTCCCAGGCCGACTCCGCGCCCGACGCCTCGGCGGCGTGGATGGTGAAGTGCGCGTTCTGCTGCCGCAGGTACTCGAACGCGGACAGCTCCTTGCTCGGCGGGAACCCGGCCTCCGGGCCCGCGATGTCGAAGCCGACCACGCCCGAGTCCCGGTAGCGGACCACGAGGTCGGCGATGCGCTGCCAACCGTCGTTCTGGCGCATGGCGCACAGCAGCGTGCCGACCCGGATGCGGCCGCCCGACGCGGCCTCGCCCTGGCGGAAGCCCTCCTGCACCGCCTCGACGGCCTGCTCCATGCTCAGGCCCTTGTCGGTGAACAGCTCCGGCGCGTAGCGGATCTCGGCGTACACGACGCCGTCGGCGGCGAGGTCCTGCACGGCCTCGGAGGCGACGCGCACCAGCGCGGACTCGTCCTGCATGACGCCGCACGTGTGCGCGAAGCCCTCCAGGTAGCGGACCAGCGAGCCGGAGTTGGCGTTGTCGCGGAACCACTCGCCCAGCGCCACCGGGTCCGTGGTGGGCAAGCCCTGGTGGCCGCAGGCCTCGGCGAGTTCGATCACCGTCTGCGGGCGGAGGCCACCGTCGAGGTGGTCGTGCAGGAGCACCTTCGGCGCGCGGCGAAGGTCTTCCTGGGTAAGCGGGGTCGGCATGGGCGCCACCGTATACCGGTGACACGCCGTGTCGTTCGGAGCTGCGTTGATCAAGAACCGGTATGATCACCCCCACGTCACCCGGTGTGTTCAGAACCACTCGATCAGGTGCCGCTTTCGCTGTCGTGAACCCGTTGTGCAGTCGTGATGCAGAACTTTCCGCGACTGGTGACCGGGCTTTAGTCACTCACTCGGCGGATGCTCACACGGAGCAGTCACAGGCGCGCTGCCGGTTACGTTGGGGTAAGGTCGACAACTGTCACTCCAACGGAGTACACGCAAGGTCGATCCAGGCGGTCCCGGTCGGGGGGCGCTACTGCCCGCCGCCCCAACCTGGTTAGGCTCCCGGAGGTCTCCCCTCCCCTGGACGAAGGCACCCGAGCCGTGAACGAGAACAACAACTCCACGATGTCCTTCGATCGGATGCGCAACATGCTCACGCGCGCCGCGGAGATCCGTGAGAGCGAACAGCAGCAGATCTTCGACGCACTGGACGAGATCCACGCGCGGATGTCCCCGCTCGAGTCGCTGGGTTCCGTTCGCAAGCGCCTGTCCGAGCTGCCCGACCGGACGGAGGTCAGCGTGCTGGCCGAGCGGCTGGACGAGGCGCTGGCCAAGCTGGAGGCCCAGGACGCCGCCGTGCAGGGCATCGGTCGGGCCGTCGAGGGCCTGGTCGACAAGCTCGCCAAGCCGTTCGCGCAGCTCGACGGTCGGCTCGACGGGGTGACGGGTCGGTTCGAGGGCGTCGCCGGGCGGATGGACGGCCTGGAGGACAAGCTCTCCCACATCCACAAGCGCATCGACGACCTCGACGGCCACCTGGACAAGCAGGACGGCAAGGTCGAGCAGGTGCCGGCCGCGGTGACCGGGCCGTTGCGCGAGCGCATCGAGGCGTTGGAGGCCGCGCTGCGCGGTCGCCTGGACGAGGTCGACGAGGGCGTGCACGAGCACCTCGACGGCACCCGTGAGGCGTTGCAGCGCTCGGTGACGGAGTCCGCGAACGGCCTGACCGGCAAGCTGGACGAGACCCGCGACAACGTCAACAGCACGCGGGACGGGCTGCACGCGGCGTTGACCGAGACGCGCGAGTCGCTCGTGGCGCAGTTGGCCGACACGCGCAGCACGATGACGGGCAAGCTGGACGAGGCCCGCGAAGCGCTGCACGCGGCGTTGGACGAGACCCGCGACCAGGTCGACGCGACCGACCGCCTGGAGGCGCTGGCGCAGCGCTTGGAGCAGGTGACGTCCCGGCTCGACACCATGGCGACCCGGCTCGACTCGGTCGAGGACGACTTCGCGTCGCGGCTCGGCGAGCTGTCCGGCGTGGTGGAGCAGGGCATCGCCAAGGTCGAGGGCACGCTGGCGACCCGGCCGGACGTCGACTCGCTGGCGGGCCTGGTGCGCAAGAGCAACCAGGAGTCGGAGCTGCGCATCGGCGGGCAGTTGGACGAGGCGATGGCGACGTTCGCCGAGTTGATCCTCGGCGGGGGTTCGCCCACGCCGCCCCCGCCGCCCACCGCGTTGCCGCGGCCTCAGCGGCGGACCCGGAAGAACGGGCCGAAGCCCGGGGAGAACCGGAACGTGGACGATGACGATCTGACGGCTGAGGGCGCCTGATCCGCAGCCGGTTGATCACGGTGTGGTGCCACTGATCGCTTGTGAGCAGTAAACCGAGAAGGTCCGGTCCGTGATTGTGTGCGGGCCGGGCTTTTTTGTGTGCCGGTGGGTGGTTCGGCGGCGGGTCCGTTGTTGGTCGGGTTTCGTGTCATCCCACCGACCAGTGCGGGGGGGGTCGAGCAAACGAACTTGGGG
>NZ_JBFAMT010000053.1:0-66161 GCF_040656635.1 Actinosynnema sp. NPDC049800
AGACGCCGACCGCCCAGGTTGACCGACCGATCCCGGATCTCGAAATCCACCACAACTCCCCAACTGGGGTGTTGCGACGACCACTAGAACCCAAGAAGTCCCACCGGGGCCGTCGTGCCGTTCTCGCCTGAGCCTGGCTAGGGCTCTTCGCGCTGCTTGCGCAGCTTGGTGAGCGCCTCTTCGAGGATCGCCTCACCGTCCGCGTCGGAGCGCCGCTCCTTCACGTACGCCAGGTGCGTCTTGTACGGCTCGTTGCGCGGCGGAGCAGGAGGTGCCTGCTCGTCGCGCCCGGCCGGCAGACCGCACCGGGGGCAGTCCCAGTTCTCCGGGATCTCGGCTTCGACCGCGAACGACGGCCGAGACTCGTGCGCGTTCGCGCACCAGTACGACACCCGACGTCGGGGCGCGGACTCGCCGCGCTCCGATTCGCCCATCGGGCCTGCGCCGACGCGGGTACCGCGAATCGCGTTACCACCAGCCATCGACCCTCACACCCCCACCACGTGGTTTCCCTGTGTCCGCGTCGGCCGACGTCGTCGGCGTCCACCGACCTGTGTCAGTTGACCTTCATCAGCAGCCCGATGCCCACGATGGCGATGACCCAGACCGCGCCGACGAACAACGTCAGGCGGTCGAGGTTCTTCTCCACCACGCTGGAACCGGACAGGCTCGACTGCATGCCGCCGCCGAACAACGAGGACAGACCGCCACCACGCCCGCGGTGCAGCAGCACGAGCAGGATCAGCAGCAGGCTGGAGACGAGCAGCAGGATCTGCAGGAACAGGATCATTTCTTCCTCGCTGTCAGGCAGGTGACGCCACAGAGTACCCGGTCGACTGCCGACCGTGGACCACCGCGGGTGGAGAGTGTGTCAATCACATCAGGGTAGAGGGCCGCCCGCGGCGAGTGCACACAGCTTCGCGAACTCGTCCGCATCCAGGCTCGCACCACCGACAAGGGCGCCGTCGACGTCCTTCTGAGCGATCAACTCCGCGATGTTGCCGGACTTGACCGAGCCGCCGTAAAGCACTCGAACGGCCGAAGCGACGTCCTCGCCGTAGAGCTCGGCGAGCTTGACCCGAATGGCGGCGCACACCTCCTGCGCGTCGGCCGACGAGGCGACCTTGCCGGTGCCGATCGCCCACACCGGCTCGTAGGCGACGACGACGTCGCGCACCTGCTCGGCGGTGAGGCCCTTCAGGCCCGCGACGAGCTGCTCGGTGCAGTGCTCGACGTGCCCGCCGGCCTCGCGGACGTCCAGCTGCTCGCCGAGGCAGAAGATGGGCGTGACGCCGTGCTTGAGCGCCGCCTTGACCTTCTTGTTGACGACTCCGTCGTCCTCGTTGTGGTACTCGCGCCGCTCGGAGTGACCCACGGTGACGTAGGAGCAGCCGAGCTTGGCCAGCATCGGGCCGGACACGTCACCGGTGTAGGCGCCCGAGTCGTGCGGCGACAGGTCCTGCGCGCCGTACTTGAGCAGCAGCTTGTCGCCGTCGACGAGGGTCTGGATCGACCGGATGTCGACGAACGGGGGCAGCACCGCGACCTCGACCTTGGCGAAGTACTTCTCCGGGAGCGAGAAGGCGATCTTCTGCACCAGGGCGATGGCCTCGAGGTGGTTGAGGTTCATCTTCCAGTTGCCCGCGATGAGGGGCTGACGCTGAGCCATCACGCCTCCAACACAGACACGCCGGGCAGTTCCTTGCCCTCCAGGTACTCCAGGGACGCCCCACCACCGGTGGAGATGTGCGAGAACCCGTCCTCGGGCAGGCCGAGCGCGCGCACGGCCGCGGCGGAGTCGCCGCCGCCGACCACGGTGAACGCGTCGCTCTTGACCAGCGCCTCGGCCACCGCGCGGGTGCCGCCGGAGAAGGCCTCGAACTCGAACACGCCCATCGGGCCGTTCCAGAACACGGTCTGCGCGTCGGCGAGCTTCGAGGCGAACAGCTCGCGGGTCGCCGGGCCGATGTCCAGGCCCTGCCGGTCGGCGGGGATGGCGTCGGTGGCGACGACCTCGAACTGCGCGTCGGGCGCGAAGTCGACGGCGGCCAGCACGTCGACCGGGAGCACGAGCTCCACGCCGCGCTTCTCGGCCTCGGCGAGGAAGCCGCGGACCTGGTCGAGCTGGTCTTCCTGCAGCAGCGAGCCGCCGACCTCGTGGCCCTGGGCCTTGAGGAAGGTGTAGGCCATGCCGCCGCCCACGAGGAGCCGGTCGACCTTGGTGAGCAGGTTCGCGATGACGCCGAGCTTGTCGGAGACCTTCGCGCCGCCGAGCACCACGACGTAGGGGCGCTGGAGGTCGTCGGTGAGCTTGCGCAGCACCTCGACCTCGGCCAGCACGAGGCCGCCCGCGTAGTGCGGGAGCTTCTTGGCCACGTCGTAGACCGACGCCTGCTTGCGGTGCACGACGCCGAAGCCGTCGGAGACGAACGCGTCGGCCTTGGCGGCCAGCTCGTCGGCGAGGGCGGCGCGCTCGGCGTCGTCCTTGCTGGTCTCGCGGGCGTCGAAGCGGATGTTCTCCAGCAGCACGACGGTGCCGTCACCGGCGGCCTCGGTGCCGATCTCGACCGGCAGGCCGAGCAGCTCACCGAGCCGGACGGCGACGGGCGCGAGGGAGAACTTGGGGTCGGGCTCGCCCTTGGGGCGGCCCAGGTGCGCGGCGACCAGCACGCGGGCGCCCGCGTCCACGAGCGCCTTGAGGGTGGGCACCGACGCGCGGACGCGGCCGTCGTCGGTGATCCGGTCGCCGTCGAGGGGGACGTTCAGGTCGGCGCGCACGAGGACGCGCCGACCCGAGACACCCTCGCTGAGCAGATCGTCGAGAGTCTTCACAGCGAGTGATCCGTCTCTTCGCTCAGAGCTTGCTGGCGACGAGGTTGACCAGGTCGGCGAGGCGGTTGGAGTAGCCCCACTCGTTGTCGTACCAGCCGACGACCTTGACCTGGTTGCCGATGACCTTGGTCAGCGGCGCGTCGTAGATGCACGACGCCGGGTCGGTGACGATGTCGGCCGACACGATCGGGTCGGTGTTGTAGCGCAGGTAGCCCTTGAGCGCACCCTCCGCGGCGGCCTTGTAGGCGGCGTTGACCTCGTCCACGGTGACGTCGCGGCCGACGGTGACGGTCAGGTCGGTGGCCGAGCCGGTGGGCACGGGCACGCGCAGGGCGTAGCCGTCGAGCTTGCCCTTCAGCTCCGGCAGGACCAGGCCGATCGCCTTCGCGGCACCGGTGCTGGTGGGCACGATGTTCAGCGCGGCGGCACGGGCGCGGCGCAGGTCCTTGTGCGGCGCGTCCTGCAGGTTCTGGTCCTGGGTGTAGGCGTGGATCGTGGTCATGAGGCCACGCTCGATGGTGAAGCTGTCGTGCAGCACCTTGGCCAGCGGGGCCAGGCAGTTGGTGGTGCACGAGGCGTTGGAGATGACGGTCTGCGAACCGTCGTACTGGTCGTCGTTCGCGCCCAGCACCACGGTGAGGTCCTCACCCTTGGCCGGTGCGGAGATGATGACCTTCTTCGCGCCGCCCTCGTCCACGTGCTTGCGCGCGGCCGAGGCGTCGGTGAAGAAGCCGGTCGACTCCACGACGACGTCGACGCCGAGGTCCTTCCAGGGCAGCTTGCCGGGGTCGCGCTCGGCCAGGGCCTTGATGACCTTGCCGTCGACCGCGATGCCCTCGTCGGTCACGGTCACCTCACCGTCGAGGCGGCCGAGGATGGAGTCGTACTTGAGCAGGTGGGCCATGGTGTTGACGTCACCGAGGTCGTTGAAGGCGACGATCTCGATGTCGTGCCCGCTGGCCTGAACGGCGCGCCAGAAGTTGCGACCGATGCGGCCGAAACCATTGACACCTACGCGAACCGTCACGGTGAGTCTCCTCGGTACTCGACTGGCGTTGTCCGCCAGGGGCGTGCAGTCATGGGCTGACCAGGCAGCCGAGAGCCAGCCTAGCCTCCGGCCTGCGTCCCTGGTCACGTGGACCACCAGGATCTCTTTATCGAACAAGAAAATCCAGCTCGACCGGCTTGTTACCTTTGGGTAACTCGGTCACGGGGGCTTCGTGACCCCGGAGTGCGGTCGTCGCCGCGCTTCGGCGTCGGGCCCGGCGGCTTCCAGCCTATGACTCTCGGTGCTCGCCCGCAGGACGCGCGCTGCGTGACGGAGGGTGGCCGTTCCGAATGTCGACGGTGCGGTAACGCTGCTCTGAACGGGCTACAGCCACGGTTACACGAACGGGTTAAGCTGCGCCGCTTTTTCCGTTCGACTCGTGGCGGTGGGTAGTGGCGCTGGTGACCGACGAACCGCCTCTCGAGGCCGCCCGCGCCGCCGGTCGTCCCGCGGTCAGGGCCGACATCCAGGGCCTGCGGGCGTTGGCCGTCGGCCTGGTGATCTGCTACCACCTGCGCCCCGAGTGGCTGCCCGGCGGTTTCGTCGGCGTCGACGTCTTCTTCGTGCTCTCGGGCTTCCTGATCATCGGCACGCTCACCGGCGAGGTCCGCCGCACCGGGCGGGTCGGGCTGCTCGACTTCTACGCGCGGCGGATCCGCAGGCTCCTGCCCGCCGCCACCGCCGTGCTGCTGGCCGTCGCGGTGGCGGTGTTCGCCGTGCTGCCCGAGTCGCGGTGGCCGACCGTGCTGCGTGAGGTCCTCTTCTCCGCCATCAACGCGCAGAACTGGCTGCTGGCCGTGCTGTCGAACGACTACGGGCACGCGGGCGTCGGGGCCTCACCGGTGCAGCACTTCTGGTCGCTGGCCGTCGAGGAGCAGTTCTACCTGGTCATCCCGCTGGTGCTGCTGGTCGCGGCCACCCTGGCGGCACGGCGGGGTGGAGGGCCGGTGCGGTACGCCGCGGTCTCGGTCGGCGTGATCACGGTCGCGTCGTTCGCGTTCTCGGTCTGGTTCACGCCGGTCGACCCCGGCGCGGCGTACTTCGTGACGCCGACCCGGATGTGGGAGCTCGGGATCGGCGGCCTGGCCGCGATGGTGCTGCACCGGCTGCGGCTCGGCGCGGCGGCACGTCTGCTGCTGGGCTGGGGCGGTGTGGCCGCGGTGCTGGTGAGCGCGTTCCGGTTCACCACGGACCTGGCGTTCCCCGGCTGGATCGCGGCACTGCCCACGGTCGGCGCGGCGGCGGTGCTGGTCGCCCGGGACGACTCGCTGGCCCGCGTCCTCGGCCTGCGCCCGCTGACCTACGTCGGCGACATCTCCTACAGCCTGTACCTGTGGCACTGGCCGGTGATCGTGTTCGTGCTCGAGGTGACCGGGCGTCAGGTCTTGGACGGGTACCAGGCCGGGTTCGCCGCGGCGCTGAGCCTCGTGCTGGCCGCGTTGTCGAAGCACTTCGTCGAGGACCCGTTCCGGCGGCGCAAGCACAACCGCAGGCGCGTGACGTACGGGATCGGCGCGGCCATGGTCGCGGTGACCGTGGCGGTCGCTTCGGGCGGGTGGGCGTCGGCCGAGTCGACGCTGGCGGCGTTGCGCGGCAGGTCGGTGATCGACGCCGACCACCCCGGCGCGCTGGCGCTGGACCCGAGCCGTCCGGTGCCCGCGCAGGCCGGCATCCCGCTCGCACCCGACCCCGCCGTGGCGGGGGAGGACGGGCCGCTCGGCGACCTGCCGGGCGATTGCAACGTCTACGACATGACCGCGGAGCCCGCGGCGTGCACGTACGGGGCACCCGAGGCGACCAAGACCGCGGTCATCGTCGGCGATTCGCACGCCGCCCAGTTCAGCAGCGCCCTGGCCGAGTTCGTGCGGCACGAGGGCGCCGGCCGGTGGCGGGTGAAGGTCATCGTGCGCAACGGCTGCCCGTTCACCGCGGTGCCGCCGTCGGAGGCGGGCACGCCGCTGACCGTCTGCTCGGACGAGAACCTGAAGAAGCTCGACCTGATCCGCGACCTCAAGCCCGACCTGGTCGTCACCGCCGCCATGTCGCCCGAGTCCTACCGCGCGGACCTGGACTGGACCTGGGAGTCGCCCGACCGCGCGGTCGAGGGTTACCGGACCATGCTCACCGCGCTGTCGGACGCCGCCATCCCGGTCGCCGTGATCCGCGAACTGCCCCGGCTGGCACGGCCGGTCGTGCCCTGCCTGGAACGCCGCCCCGACGACCCGGCCGACTGCGACACGCCCTGGGCGCGGGCCGTCGGCTCGGCGACCGACCCGCTGGCCGACGCCGCGACCGGGCTGCCCGGCGTGCGGGTGGTCGACCTGACCGACTGGATCTGCCGCGCCGACACGTGCCCCGCCGTGGTCGGCAACGTGGTCGTCTACCGCGACAACCACCTCACCGACACCTACGTGAGGTCCCTGGCCGACCCGCTCGTCGCCGCCCTGGGACTCCGCTAGCGGGGCAGCCCTCCGGTCAGACCTCGGCTTCGAGCATGTCCGCCGTCACGGCGGACTCGGTGTCCGGCATGCCCAGTTCCTTCGCCCGCTTGTCCGCCATCGCCAGGAGTCTGCGGATGCGGCCCGCGACGGCGTCCTTCGTCATCTGCGGGTCGGAGAGCTGGCCCAGCTCCTCCAGCGAGGCCTGCCGGTGGGCCAGCCGCAGGGCTCCCGCGGCGGCCAGGTGGTCCGGCGCCTCGGCGCCCAGGATCTCCAGCGCCCGCTGCACGCGGGCGGCGGCGGCGACGGCGGCGCGGGCCGAGCGCCGCAGGTTGGCGTCGTCGAAGTTCGCCAGGCGGTTCGCCGTCGCACGCACCTCGCGGCGCATCCGGCGCTCCTCCCAGGCCAGCACGCTGTCGTGCGCGCCGAGCCTGGTCAGCATCGCGCCGATGGCGTCGCCATCCCTTATCACCACGCGCTCCGCGCCGCGCACCTCGCGCGACTTCGAGCCGATGCCCATCCGCCGCGCCGCGCCGACCAGCGCCAGCGCCGCCTCCGGCCCCGGGCAGGTCACCTCCATCGACGACGACCGGCCCGGCTCGGTCAGCGAGCCGTGCGCCAGGAACGCGCCGCGCCACGCCGCCTCCGCGTCGCACACACCGCCCGACACCACCGGCGCGGGCAGGCCGCGCACCGGGCGTCCGCGCGGGTCGAGCAGCCCCGTCTGCCTGGCCAGGCCCTCGCCGTCCTTCACCACGCGCACCACGAACCGGGTGCCCTTGCGCAGCCCGCTGGACGTGATGGTGAACACGTCCGACTGGTGCCCGTACAGCTCGTGGATCTCGCGGCGCAGCCGGCGCGCCGTCGAACCCAGGTCCAGCTCCGCCTCGACGACCACCCGGCCGCCCACGATGTGCAGGCCGCCCGCGAACCGCAGCAACGAGGCGACCTCCGCGCGGCGGCAGCAGGTCTTGGAGACGGCCAGCCTGCTCAGCTCGTCCTTCACCGCCGACGTCATCGCCACGGCGCCTCGCCTCCCCTGCTCGTCCGGTCTTCCTGGAGGGTTGTACTCGACGCCCCTCCGGTCTCGTCACCAGGGCCGGCCAACGCCCGGGTGATGCTCGACGCCAGCGCGGTCGGGTCGTGCCGGTCGGGCGCGCCGGCCACGGCGATGGGCGCGAGGTGCGCCGCAGCGCCGAGAGCTGCGGCGGCCCTGCGCAGCCGGTCGGGAACGGGCACCGCGTCGACGTCCGCGATCACCGCGTCCACCCGCAGGGCGGGCGCGTGCGCGCACAGCACGTCCAGGTGCAGCTCCGGCGAGAAACCGTCGGTTTCCCCCGGTTGGGGGACGAGGTTGAGCACGACCACCTTGCGCGCCGACGTGCGCACGAGGGCGTCGTGCAGCTCGGGCACGAGCAGGTGCGGCAGCACGCTGGTGAACCACGAGCCGGGCCCGAGCAGCACGACGTCGGCCGCGAGCACCGCCTCCACCGCCTGCCGGCAGCCGCGCGGCGCCTCGCCCGGTCCGCCCGGCCCGTTGAGCCGGATCCGCTGCACGCGTCCCGGCGTGGTGGCGATCGCGACCTGGCCGCGGATGCGGCGCACCACGTCGTCGTCATCGTCCAGCCCGGTCACGTCGGCCTCGATCGACAACGGCTCGGTGCACATCGGCAGCACGCGACCGCGCACGCCGAGCAGCCGCCCGGCCTCCTCCAGCACCGCCACCGGGTCGCCGAGCTGCTCCAGCAGGCCCGCCAGCACGAGGTTGCCCACCGCGTGCCCGGCGAGCGCGCCGGTGCCGCCGAACCGGTGCTGGAACAACGTCGCCCACAACGCGCTCGACTCGTCCGCGCCGGCCAGCGCCACCATCGCCTTGCGCAGGTCGCCGGGCGGCAGCAGGCCCAGCTCGCGGCGCAGCCGCCCCGAGGAGCCACCGTCGTCCGCGACCGTCACCACGGCCGTCACGTCGTCGGTCACCCGGCGCAGGGCGGTGAGCGTGGCGTGCAGCCCGTGCCCACCGCCCAGCGCTACCGCTGCGAAGCTCACTCGCGTCCCAGGTCCCGGTGCACGACCTTGACGGCCATGCCGTCCTCGCTGGCCAGCCGGCCCGCGAGCTCCTCGGAGATGGCCACGCTGCGGTGCTTGCCGCCGGTGCAGCCGACCGCCAGCGTCAGGTACCGCTTGCCCTCGCGCCGGTAGCCGGCGCCGATGAGGCGCAGCAGCTCGTGGTAGCGGTCCAGGAACTCCTCCGCGCCTTCCTGCGTGAGCACGTAGTTGCGCACGTCGCCGTCCAGGCCGGTCTGCTCGCGCAGCTCCGGGATCCAGAACGGGTTCGGCAGGAACCGCACGTCCATCACCAGGTCGGCGTCCATCGGCAGGCCGTACTTGTAGCCGAACGACAGCACCGTGACGCGGGTGCGGGTCGCCGACTCCGTGCCGAACGTGTCCTCGATCTTGGCCCGCAACTGGTGCACCGACAGCGCCGAGGTGTCCAGCACCAGGTCGGCTTCCTCGCGCAGCGGCGTGAGCAGGATCCGCTCGGCCTCGATGCCGTCGGCGAGGCGGCCGTCGGCCTGCAGCGGGTGGCCGCGCCGCACCGACTCGAACCGGCGGATCAGCACGTCGTCGGTGGCCTCCAGGAACAGCACCTTCGGCTTGTAGCCGCGCGCGTCCAGGTCCTTGATCACCGCCGCCAAATCCTCGGTGAACGCGCGGCTGCGCACGTCCATGACCACCGCGACCCGGGTGATCGCCCCCCTGGCCTGGGCGCCCAGCTCCACCATGGTCGCGATCAGCTCGGGCGGCAGGTTGTCCACCACGAACCAGCCCAGGTCCTCCAGGCACTTCGCGGCCGTGCTGCGGCCCGCCCCCGACAGGCCCGTCACCACCGCGACTTCGATGCCGGACTTCTCGCCGGCCGGTGCGCTCACGTTCGCTCCCCTTCGGTGCCCGCCGTGCTCAACGTCGCGTGCACGGCCTCCGCGGTGCGCCGGCCCACTCCGGGCACCACGCTGATCTCCTCGATGCTCGCCTCGCGCAACTTCTTCAGCGAGCCGAAGTGCTTCAGCAGCGCGGCCTTGCGCGTCTGCCCCAGTCCCGGCACGTCGTCCAGCGCCGAGGTCGTCATCCGCTTCGACCGCTTCTGCCGGTGGTAGGCGATGGCGAACCGGTGCGCCTCGTCGCGCACCCGTTGCAGCAGGTACAGGGCCTCGCTGGTGCGGGGCAGGATCACCGGGTCCGGCTCGCCGGGCACCCACACCTCCTCCAGCCGCTTCGCCAGGCCGACCACCGCGACGTCGGTGATGCCCAGCTCCGCCAAGACGTCGGAGGCTACCTGCGCCTGCGGCGCGCCGCCGTCCACCACCAGCAGGTTCGGCGCGTAGGCGAACCTGCGCGGCTTGCCGGTCTCCGGGTCGATGCCGGGCGTCGGGCCGCCGTTGTCCTTGTTGTCGCGCAGGTACGCCTGGAAGCGCCGCCGCACCACCTCGGCGATCGAGCCGACGTCGCCCTGCTCGGCGCCCTCCCGCACGGCGAACCGGCGGTACTCGGACTTGCGCGCCAGGCCGTCCTCGAACACCACCAGCGACGCCACCACGTCCGTGCCCTGCACGTGGCTGACGTCGGTGCACTCGATCCGCAGCGGCGCCGTGTCCAGGCCCAGCGCCTCCTGCAGCTCCTGCAGGGCCGCCGACCGGGCCGTCAGGTCGCCGGCGCGGCGCAGCTTGTGCTGCTGGAACGCCTCCTTGGCGTTGCGCTCCACCGTCTCCATGAGCGCCCGCTTGTCACCGCGCTGCGGCACCCGCAACGACACCTTGCCGCCGCGCAGGCCCGACAGCCACTTCTCGACCGCCTCGGCGTCGTCGGGCAGCTCCGGCACGAGCACCTCGCGCGGCACCGGCGCCGACTCGACGCCGCTGACCCGGGCCGACTCGACCTGCTCGCCGTAGAACTGGGTGACGAACTGGTCCACCAGGCCCGTCACGCCGGTCTCGTCGACCTTGTCGACCACCCAGCCGCGCTGGCCGCGCACCCGGCCGCCGCGCACGTGGAACACCTGGACCGAGACCTCCAGGTCGTCCTGCGCGAACGCGACCACGTCGGCGTCCGTGCCGTCGCCGAGGACGACGGCCTGCTTCTCCAAGGCGCGCTTGAGGGCCGCCTGGTCGTCGCGCAGGCGGGCGGCCTTCTCGAACTCCAGCTCCTCGGCGGCGGCCGTCATCTCGCGTTCCAGGCGGCGCACCATCGAGTCGGTCTTGCCGGCGAGGAAGTCGCAGAAGTCCTCGACGATGTCGCGGTGCTCGTCCGCGTCGACCCGGCCCACGCACGGCGCCGAGCACTTGTCGATGTAGCCGAGCAGGCAGGGGCGGCCGATCTGGCCGTGGCGCTTGAACACGCCCGCCGAGCAGGTGCGCGCCGGGAAGACGCGCAGCAGCAGGTCGAGCGTCTCGCGGATCGCCCAGGCGTGTGCGTACGGGCCGAAGTAGCGCACGCCCTTGCGGCGCGGGCCGCGGTAGACGTGCAGGCGGGGGAACTCCTCGTTCAACGTCACGGCCAGCACCGGGTACGACTTGTCGTCGCGGTAGCGGACGTTGAAGCGCGGGTCGAACTCCTTGATCCAGTTGTACTCCAGCTGCAGCGCCTCGACCTCGGTGCCGACGACGGTCCACTCGACGCTCGCGGCGGTGGTCACCATCTGGCGGGTGCGCGGGTGCAGGCCGGCGACGTCGGCGAAGTAGGAGTTCAGGCGTTGGCGCAGGCTCTTGGCCTTGCCGACGTACACCACGCGGCCGCCGGCGTCGCGGAACTTGTACACGCCGGGGGCTTCGGGGATGGTGCCTGTCGCAGGGCGATAGGTCGACGGATCGGCCACCGGACAAGCGTACGTGGGGGCACCGACAGCCCGGCGGAGACCGGCTCTGTGCTGGATTGCGCCGCCTCCGGCGTCGCGGGCGAGGTCGCCGGGGAAGTCGGCCGTTCGCGCCCTGATTCCCGGCGATCGAAAAGCGTGATCGCCGGGAATGAGGACGCGAACGACCGACGCGACCTCGCGCGGAGGTGGTGAACGTTCGACGCGACCCTCGCGAGAGGTTCAGGCGGGGACGATCTGGCCCGCCTCGACCTTCACCGGGACCTCCCTCAGGCCCGTGGTGGCCGGGCCCTTCGTCACCTGGCCGTCCGCGGCGTTGAACGTGCTGCCGTGGTTCGGGCAGGTGATGACGCCGCCCTCGGGCGGCGACACCGCGGTCCCCTGGTGCGGGCAGGTGGCGTCGTAGGCCTTGACCGTGTCGCCGGTGCGGACGAGCACGAGCGGCTTGCTGTCCGCCGGGTTGCCCGCGATCGTGCCGCCGCCGTCGGGCACGTCGGCCAGCGCCGCGATGATCGGCGGCCCGGACGGGGTGGTGCCGCCACCGCCGGGCGTCGTGCCGCCGCCGGTCGCGGTGGTGCCGCCGGGGGTGGAACCGCTGCTGCACGCGGCCAGGCCGCCCGGCACCGCCAGCGCGACCAGCACGCCGCACAGCACCGAGCGACGGGACAGCCCTGTCTTCTCCGTTGAACTCAAAGCAGGTCCTTTGCTACGTGGTGGGTGGTCGTTCGGCCACACAGGCAATACGACACCACGTGAAGCGGGGTTCAACACCCCAGCCCTTGGGACGGCTTCTTCAGGAAAGCAACACGTCCGGCCCGGACACCGCCACCGCGACCTCCGCCAACCCCCGCGGTGACGGGCCGGACAGCACCGCCCCGGTCGTCGGGTCGAACGCGGAGCGGTGCGTGGGACAGCTGATCGTGCCGCCGGCGGGCGGGTTCACCGTCGTGCCCTGGTGCGGGCAGGCCGGGTTGAACGCCCGCACCTCCGACTCCGAGGGCCTGACCAGCAGCAACTGGCCGTCGCCGCCGACGTCGACCAGCGCGCCGGAGCCGACCGGGACGTCGGCGAGCCCGGCCACGCGGTCACCCGCGCGGGCCGAGCCGACACCGGGCCGACGCGTCGGCGCGCCCGAGCCGCAGGAGGTCAGGGGCACGCCGGCGGTCAGGGCGAGCAGTCCGCACAGCAGCGTCCGTCGGTCCACCCGCCCATCTTCGCCTACCGGTCCTTCGCCACCGCCGTCCGGGCCAGCGCCAGCACCGCCGTGAACGGCGGGAACCAGTGCCGCGAGTGCGACGGCGGGTTCGCCCACCTCAGCGACCCGTACCGGGTCATCGTCGGCGGCAGCGCGATCCGCTGCGGCGAGCGGACGAACTGGACCTCGGCGGGCGCCTTCAGGTGCGTGGGCAGCAGGGCGACCAGCTCGGCGAGGAAGATCCAGTGCTCCCGCGGGCCCGGGATGACGGTGACGGGACCGGCGAGCATCCTGGCCTTGAGGTCGGCCAGGACGCGCGAGCCGATGCGGGCGGGCATGGCCAGGGCGGTGGTCGCGGGCCCCAGCGGCAGGAAGACGCCCTGCTCGGTGACCGAGACCTTCCAGCCCAGCAGCCGGTAACCCGCGATCGCCTCACCGAGTGCCTGCTGGTGCGCGCGGTCGCGTGGTCCGTATCGCGGGCCGTTGTCGGCGGTGGTGGCGGCGGTGATGCTCATCGGCGGAGGTCCCTCCCCGGTCGGGTGGAGTGGGCGGCGTGTGCGCGGGCCGCGGGGGTCGTCCCGGCACTGGCACACCACGCAGCGTCGGCCCCGGCGGGACGTTTCACCACACCGTTATCGGGTCGGATCCATGCACCTCACGGATCAGCCTCATCCACCACCCGGCGTCACGGGGGCTCCGACCAGGGGCCCACCCCGCCTTATGCACGAAATGCATGGACTCCTGATCACATCTCTATACACTGGTGAGCACGCTCAGTGACGGGAGCGAGCCATGGAACGGAAAGCTCGAAGAGCAGCCAGTACCAGGCGCGCATGCCCGACGTGCGGGGCGCTGATCGCCGCCGACAACACCGACCGGCTCTGCCAGCGTTGTCGCCGCAACGCGCGGACCGAGCTCTACGGACCACCCGAGGTACCCGGGGACTTCTGGGACCACGAGGCGATGGCCGCCGCGTTCTCCGACCGGAACATGGGCGCCCTCCTCGCCGCCTACCGGCACCACCCCCAGCACGTCAGTCGCGTCACCCAAGACCGCATGGCGTCCTGGCTGGGGATCTCCCAGGCGCAGCTGTCGCGGTACGAGACCGGTGAGAACCCGATCGACCGGATCGACCGGCTGCGCCACTTCGCGCGGGCGCTCGGCGTGCCGGCCGACCGGCTGTGGTTCGACCGCGTCGGAATCCCAAGCCAGGCGGACGCCGATCGCGGCGCCCCGCCCGATGTGCTCGCCGCGGCGTGGGACGCGTCGAGCATTGCCAGATCGGTCGAGGAGACGGCGAGGAACGACTTGGCGATCAGCAGACGAGCGGCGCTCACCGGAGCCGCCGCGGTGGCGATGGGTCCCGCACTGGTCGAACCGTTGCAGAAGTGGCTCCACCCCTTGCAGCCCCTGTCCAAGTGGTCGTCCAGCGCGGCGATCAGCGAGGAGGAGCTGGCGGCGTTGCAGCGCGTCGCCGACGGGCTGCGCGGGTGGGGTGGCCGAGGCGGGTACGGGTTGGCGCGCAAGGCGGTGCTCGGGCAGTTGGAGGAACTGGCCGAGCGGTTGTCGCGGGCGCCGGCGGGCCCCACGACGGAACGGGCCTTCTTCATCGGGGCCGAGCTGTCCAAGGTGGCGGCGAGCATGTCGTGGGACGCGGGCATGCACGACGCCGCGCAGCGGTACTACGTGCTCGGGGTCCGCATGGCGAAGGCCGGGCGCAACGACCCGTTCGCCGCCCTGTGCCTGGCGGCGATGGCCAGGCAGATGTTCGACCTCGGCCGGCCCGAGGACGGTTTAGAGCTGGTCCAGCTGGGCCAGTACGGCACGCGGCGCAACGCCACCCCGACGTTGCAGGCGCTCCTGCTGACCCGTGAGGCGTGGGCCTACGCGCAGATGGGTCGGGTGCGGGAGTTCCACCGGGCGGTCGGGCAGGCGCAGGACAGCTTCGCGCAGCGGCGGCCCGGTTCGGACCCGTGGTGGCTGGACTCGTTCGACGAGGCGGAGCTGGAAGGCGTGATCGGCGCGCGCATGAGGGACCTGGCCGGGCACGACCCGAAGCAGGCGCCGTTGGCGGAGCGGCACATCCGGCGGGCGCTCGACCTGCGCGACCCGGCGAGGGTGCGCAACCGGGCGTTCGACGTCATCGGGTTGGCCCGCACGAAGATGGTGTCGGGCGAGCCCGAGGAGGCGTGCGGGCTGATCCAGCAGGTGCTGCCGACGGCGGCGGGCCTGGCGTCCGGGCGGGTGGTGCGCAAGCTGCAGGACTTCGCCAAGGAGGCCGAGCGGCACCGCGACCTGGCCGTCGTGCGCGACACCCGTGAGGCGATCCGCGGGGTCCGGACGGCCTAGTGATGCGGGTGGGGATCACCGGGCACAGCAAGCTGGCGCCCGATTGCGTCGACTCCGTGCGGGAAGCCATCCGCGCGGCGGTGGAGGCCGAGGCGGCGGGCGGGTCATCCCTGGTCGGGGTGACCTGCCTGGCGCCGGGCGCGGACCAGCTGTTCGCGCGGGTGGTGCTGGAGCTGGGCGGCCGGGTCGAGGTCGTGCTGCCCGCGATGGACTACCGGGACCGGCTGAAGCCGGAGAAGCGGGCCGACTACGACGAGCTGCTGGCGCGGGCGCACGTGGTCAGCGTGCTGCCGAACGAGCTGTCGGGCCGGCACGCGTACGTGATGGCGAACGAGCGGATGCTCGCGTCGGTGGAGCTGCTCATCGCGGTGTGGGACGGGCAGCCGCCGGACGGGCGCGGCGGCACGGCGGACGTCGTGGAGACGGCGCGCGCGTCGGGCGTGCCGGTGGTGGTCGTGTGGCCGGAAGGCGCACGACGCGGCTAGGACGCGGACAGGAGCTGTCCGCGTTGGCCGGCAGACTGCGGCTCATGCTGGAGACCTCGGCCCGTCTGCTCAAGCTGCTGTCGTTGTTGCAGGTGCGCCGCGACTGGACCGGAGCGGACCTCGCGCACCGCCTCGGCGTCGACGTCCGGACCGTGCGGCGCGACGTCGACAAGCTGCGCACCCTCGGCTACCCGGTCAACGCCGCGCCGGGGGTGTCGGGCGGCTACCAGCTGGGCGCGGGCGCCGAGCTGCCGCCGTTGTTGTTGGACGACGACGAGGCCGTGGCGGTCGCCGTGGGGTTGCGCACGGCGGCCAGCGGCAGCGTGTCGGGCATCGAGGAGACGTCGGTGCGCGCGTTGGCCAAGCTGGAGCAGGTGCTGCCGTCGCGGCTGCGGCGGCGGGTGAACGCGCTCCAGGCGCACACCGTGGCGTTGCCGATGCGCGGGGCGCAGGTCGATGCGGGCACGTTGACCGCGATCGCCATCGCGTGCCGCGACCACCAGCGGCTGCGGTTCCCCTACGCCGGGCGCGACGGCGACACCCGCCGCCACGTGGAGCCGCTGGGCCTGGCGAACACCGGGCGGCGGTGGTACCTGGTGGCGTGGGACGTGGACAAGGCGGACTGGCGGACGTTCCGGGTGGACCGGATCCAAGGGGAGCCGACCCCGGGCGCCCGCTTCACGCCGCGCGAGCCGCCGGCGGAGGACCTGGCGTCGTACGTGGCGCGGCAGCTGTCCGTCGCGCCGCACCAGCACGAGGCCCGGCTGATCATGCACGCGCCCTACGACGTGGTCGCGGCACGCACCTCGTACGGCCCGATCCACCTGGAGCGGATCGACGACGAGCGGACCCGGCTGACGGTGGGCACGTCGGCGTTGGAGGACGTCGGGCCGTGGATCGCGATGATCGGCGTCGACTTCGAGGTGGAGGGCCCGGAGGAGCTGAGGCGCCACCTCCGGGCCACCGCCGAACGCCTGCTCCGCGCCGCCGGTCCGTGACGCCTACGCCCTGCCCGGGAGCCGCAGGACGATCTCCCGATGGTCCTCGACGTGCTCGGTGACGACGGTGTCGACCGTGACGTGGTCGACGTCCGGCGCGTCCAGCTCGGCGTGGGAGGGGCCGTCCAGGCGGAGGAAGTCGTCCAGGTCGGGCGACAGGCCCCACACCGAGTAGCCGTCGTCCTCCACGCGCACGGGCGTGCCGACGGGCAGGGACCGCTTGGCCTCCTCCCAGGCGCGGCCACGGGCCTCGGCCTCCGCCCGCACCGCCGGCACGAACTGCGCCGGCGGGCGGTAGTGGTGCCGCACGACGTAGTGGTACACCAGGTTCGGCGCCGCGTAGACGACGCCGTCCGGCCCGGGAACGCGGATCTCCGCGCTGCCCAGCGTCTGCACGGTCCCCTCGACCGGCTCCCGCACCGGGTACGCGGCGCCCGGTCCGCACAGCTCACAGCCGTGCCACCCGCGCGTGACGTGGACGCGGTGGTACCGGACCAGCACCCCCAGCGCCTCGGCCAGGCCGGGCTCCGGTTCGCCGACCTCGAACCGCGACTCCCGGCCCAACCACCCGACGTTGACCGTCGATGGCGTCTCCCCGCTCCAGTACACGTAGGGCGTCAGGTCTTCGTACGTCGTCATGTCGTCCCGTCGTTCAGCCGCGTGTGCAGGCCAGACGGTAGGCGGCGGCGCCGATCAGCTCCAGCGAGATCTGCAGGCGGTCCGGGCTCACGTTCTGCGCGATCGTGTCCTCGGGCGTGTGGTAGAGCGGCTCCAGCTCGTGCGGGCCGCCCTCTCCGCGCCAGCTGAAGTTCGCCGCGGCGATCTTGCGCTCGTGGAACGGCACGTGGTCGCTGCTGCCGCGCGGCACCGGGCCGTGCACCTGCGCGCCGTAGCCCAGGCGTGCCGCGGCGGCGGCTACCTGCGCGGTGGTGGCGTTGTCGCCGCCGTCCACCGAGAGCAGCCAGTAGGCGGTGGCCGGGCCGTGGCTCGTGGCGACCATGTCGTTCTGGAACACGCCCGCGATGCGCGCCGCGTCCGCGTCGGCGAGCTGGTTCACGTAGTACCGGGAGCCGAGCAGGCCCTGCTCCTCCGAGCCCCACAGCGCGAACCGCAGCGCCTTGTGCGTCGGCAGGTAGCGCAGCACGCGGGCCAGTTCGAGGGTCAGCACCGTGCCGCTGCCGTCGTCGTTCGCGCCGGGCGAGCCGGGCACGCTGTCGTAGTGCGCGGTCACCATGACCACGCCGTCGTCCCGGCCGGGGAACGTCGCCGGGCGTTCGGCGATGACGTTGTACGAGGTCAGGCCCGCGAGGTGGGTGGTGGAGACGGTCACCGTGACGGCGCCCGCGGCCCGCAGCCGCTCGACGTGCACCTGCGCGACGCCCAGCACCGGCACGGCGACGTTCGCGGTCAGCGTCGGGGAGAACGCGCCGGTCTTGCCCGCCGGCGGCGTCGACACGCGGCCGACCAGCACGGCCGCCGCGCCCAGCCGTGCCGCGTCCAGCACCGCCGTGGAGCCGGTCGGCACGTTCACCAGCAGCGCGACCTTCCCGGTCAGGTCGGCGGGCAGGGACGCGCCGGTGCCCAGGTCCACCACCGGGCCGCTCGCGGTCACGCCCAGCGCGCCGAAGCGGGACGCGCCCGCGTGCCACGTGTCCGAGCCGACGGTCAGCTTCGACAGGTACTTGTCCGGCACCGCGAACGGCTGCAACGTCACCTGGTAGCGCAGGTCGCGCAGCTCGGAGGCGAGGTAGTCGCGGGCGCGGTGCTCGGACTCCGTGCCGCCGATGCGCTGGCCGATCCGCTCGCTGAGCACCCGCAGGTGCTCCATCGCCTTGCGCGCCCGCACCCGGCCCACCACCGGGTAGTCGCCGAGGAACAGGTCGGGCTGCTCGGACGCGCCGGGCCGCTGCGCCCGTGCCGCCGGGTTCAGGCCGAGCGTCACCGCGCCGGCCACGGCCGCGGCACCGGTCAGGAGTGAACGTCTGCGCATGTGCGGACCCCCCAAGCTCGTAGATCACCCGAACCTAGGCAGGGGTCCGACCCCCTACAAGAGTGCTGTCGGAGGACACCCCTGGTCCAACGGAACCACGCCGATCAGCGCTTACGCCAGCAGACCGGACGAGGTAGGCGACCGTTCGACCCGGGGGACCCGAACGGGGGACACGCGCGGGCGGTCGATCAGCGGGTGGCGGCTTTGTGCAGGTCGCGAAGGGCGCGGACGGCGGCGACGGCGTGGTCCCGGTCCACCGCCTGGACGGCCATGATCGACACGTACTCGTCGTCCGGCAGCTCCAGGCGCGCCCACGACGCGCCGTCCGGGAACGACACGTGCAGCACCTCCGGCCAGCTGAAGCGGTGCGCCGTGACCACGTTGCGCACCTCGACGCCCTCGGCGTCGGCCCGCACGCGCGGCCTGGTCAGCAGCAGCATGCCGCACGCCAGCAGCACACCCAGGAAGATCATCGCCACCTGGTCGGAGGTCCGGAAGATCACGCCGGTCGGCGTGTCGCCCAGCAGCAACCCGACCACGGTGAACACCGCGACCAGGAACACCGCGCTGGCCCACGCGACCACGCGGATCCTCTTCGGGCGGAACTCGACCACGTCGACGGCCACGGCGGTCCTCACGAGCCCGCTCGCAGCCCGCGCAGCACGACCGCCGTGTCCAGCGCCGCCACGCACGCCTCGAAGCCCTTGTCCTCCACCGAGTCCGGGAACCCGGCGCGGGCCAGCGCCTGGTCCTCGTCGTTGGTGGTCAGCACGCCGTTGCCGATCGGCGTCGACGAGTCCAGCGCGACCCGGGTCAGCCCGGCGGTCACCGCGTCGCACACGTACTCGAAGTGCGGCGTGCCGCCCCGGATCACCACGCCCAGCGCCACCACCGCGTCGTGCGTGCGGGCCAGTTCCTGCGCCACGACCGGCAGCTCCACCGCGCCCGCCACCCGCACCACCGTCGGCGAGGCGACACCGGCCTTCGCCGCCGCCGCCAACGCCCGCTCGACCAGGTTGTCGGTGATCTTCGTGTGCCAGCGCGTGGCCACGACGCCCAGCGTCAGCCCCGCCGCGTCGGGGACGACGTCCTCGGGCCGCCCTTCGCCGCTCATTCCGCTCCCTCCGTGGTGGACACCACCGCGCCGCCCTGGGCCAGCGCCTCGTACTGCTCGAGCTGGTGCAGCTCGTGGCCCATCCGGTCGCGCTTGGTGCGCAGGTACCGCAGGTTCTCCGGGTTGGGCGAGATCGGCAGCGGCACCCGGTCGAGCACGGTCAGCCCGTAGCCCTCCAGGCCCACCCGCTTGGCCGGGTTGTTGGTCAGCAGCCTCATCGACTTGATGCCGAGCGAGGCCAGGATCTGCGCGCCGGTGCCGTAGTCGCGCGCGTCGGCGGGCAGCCCGAGCCCGAGGTTCGCGTCCACCGTGTCCGCGCCCCGGTCCTGCAGCTGGTAGGCCTGCAGCTTGTGCATCAGGCCGATGCCCCGGCCCTCGTGCCCGCGCATGTAGAGCACGACGCCGCGGCCCTGCGCGGCCACCGCCTCCAGCGCCGCGTCCAGCTGCGGGCCGCAGTCGCAGCGCAGCGAGCCGAACACGTCGCCGGTCAGGCACTCCGAGTGCACCCGGACCAGCACGTCCTCGCCGTCGCCGATCTCGCCGTAGACCATCGCGATGTGCTCGATGCCGTCGAGCTTGCTGTCGTAGCCGACGGCGGTGAACGTGCCGTGCGCGGTCGGGATGCGGGCCTCGGCGACCCGCTCGACCTGGACCTCCATCCGCCGCCGGTAGGCGATCAGGTCGGCGATCGTGACGAGCGCCAGGTCGTGGTCGGAGGCGAACACCGCCAGCTCGTCGCGGCGGGCCATGTCGCCCTCGTCCTTCTGCGACACGATCTCGCAGAGCACGCCCACCGGCGACAACCCGGCCATCCGGGCCAGGTCGACGGCGGCCTCGGTGTGCCCGGCACGACGCAGCACGCCACCGTCACGCGCGCGCAGCGGCACGACGTGACCCGGACGGTTGAAGTCCTTCGCCGTGGCGTCCGGGTCGGCCAGCAACCGGATCGTGTGCGCCCGGTCCGCCGCCGAGATGCCGGTGGAGATGCCCTCCCGGGCGTCCACGGTCACGGTGTACGCGGTGCCGCGCTGGTCCTGGTTCGTGTGGTACATCGGCGGCAGGTCCAGCCGGTCGCAATCGCTCTCGGTCAGCGACACGCACACGTACCCGGACGTGTAGCGGACCATGAACGCCAGCAGCTCCGGCGTCGCCTTCTCCGCCGCGAAGATGAGGTCGCCCTCGTTCTCGCGGTCCTCGTCGTCCACGACGACGACGGGCCTGCCCGCGGCCATGTCCGCGATGGCCCGCTCGATGTCGGCGAAGTCGTTCACCGGGCCTCCTCGGCGGGCAGGTGGGGCAGCGCGAGCCGCTCGACGTACTTCGCGATCACGTCCACCTCCAGGTTGACGTGGTCGCCCGGCGCCCGGCGGCCGAGGGTGGTGAGCTCCAACGTGGTCGGGATCAGGCTCACGGTGAACTCGGTCTCCGACACCGACACCACCGTCAGCGACACGCCGTCCACGGTGATCGAGCCCTTCTCCACCACGTACCGGGCCAGGGCAGGCGGCAGGCCGATGTGGACGACCTCCCAGTGCTCGGCCTTCTCCCTGGCCAGCACCACCCCGGTGCCGTCGACGTGGCCCTGCACGATGTGGCCGCCCAGGCGCTGGCCCACGGCGGCGGCGCGCTCCAGGTTGACCCGGTCGCCCCCGGCGATCTTGGCCAGGCTGCTGCGGGTCAGCGTCTCGCGCATCACGTCCGCGGTGAACGCGCCGTCGGCGACGTCCACCACGGTGAGGCACACACCGTTGACCGCTATCGAATCGCCGTGCTTCGCGTCGCTGGTCACCAACGGACCCGCGATGGTGACGCGGGCCGCGTCCGGCAGGTCGGCGACGGCGACGACCTCACCCAACTCCTCGACGATCCCGGTGAACACCGTTCCTCCTCAACGCGCGGGGACTGCGGATACCCGCACGTCCGGCCCGCACATACTGACCTGCTCCACGACCAATCCCACAGCGTCGGTGACGGTCGACACCCCCGCGTCCCGCAACGCCTGCGGACCGTCGCCCAAGAACTTCGGGGCGAGGTAGGCGAGCACGCGGTCGACGCGGTCGGCCGCCACGAACGCACCCGCCAGGGTAGGCCCGCCCTCCAGCAGCACGTCGACCACGCCCCGCGCGGCCAACGCGCCGAGCACAACGTCCGGGTCGTGCGTCCGCAGGTGCATCGTCTCCGCCTCGTCGTCCAGCACTCGGGCCCCCGGCGGCAGGTCGCTCTTGCCGACGACGACCCGCAACGGCTGCCCGACCCCATCCTGCCCCGGACGCGCGGTCCGCGCGGTCAATCTCGGGTCATCGGTGCGGACCGTCCCGGTGCCCACCACGATCGCGTCCACGGCCGCGCGGAACTCGTGCACCTCGGCCCGCGACTCCGCCGAGCTGATCCACCGACTGGTGCCGTCGCCCGCCGCGACCCGTCCGTCCAGGCTGGCGGCGTACTTCCAGGTCACGTGGGGTCGCCCGGTCCGCGCGTAGTGCAACCAGGCCCGCAACGGCCCCAGCCGCACCGCGTCCCCGCCCACGCCCGCCTCGACCAGGACCCCGGCCTCCCGGAGCACGGCGGCCCCACCGGCCGCCTTCGGATTGGGGTCCGCCACCGCGAACACCACCCGCGCCACCCCGGCCGCGAGCAACGCCCCGGTGCACGGCGGCGTCCGCCCGTGGTGGGCGCACGGCTCCAACGTCACCACGGCCGTGCCGCCCCGGGCCGACTCACCGGCCTCCGCCAGCGCCACCACTTCGGCGTGCGCGCCACCCGGCGGCCGGGTCGCGCCGACCCCGACCACCCGCCCGCCCGCGTCCAAGATCACACAACCCACCGGCGGGTTCGGACTGGTCGTGCCCCGCACCCGCTCGCTCGCCGCGACGGCCAGCGCCATCGCCTCGTCCACGTTCACCGCGCGCGCGTCGCCTGCTCGCGCAGCCGCTCCAGCGCCACACCGGGATCGGCCGCGTCGTACACCGCCGACCCGGCCACGAAGCAGTCCACCCCGGCCTCGGCCGCCTGCTCGATCGTGTCCGCGTTGATGCCGCCGTCGATCTCGACCACCAACCGGAGGTGCCCGGTGTCGACCAACCGGCGCGCCACGCGCACCTTGTCCAGCACCTCCGCCATGAACGACTGCCCGCCGAACCCCGGCTCCACCGACATGATCAGCAACGTGTCGTAGTGCTTCAGCACGTCCACGTACGGCTCCAGCGCCGTGCCCGGCTTCAACGACAACCCGGCCTTCGCACCCGCCGCACGCAGGTCCTTCGCCAACGCCACCGGATCACCGGCCGCCTCCACGTGCACGGTCACGTTGTACGCGCCCGCCTCCGCGTACCCGACCGCCCAGCGGTCCGGGTCGTCGATCATCAGGTGGCAGTCGAGCGGCAGGTCGGTCGCCTTGCGCAGCGACTTCACCACCGGCAGCCCGATGGTCAGGTTGGGCACGAAGTGCGCGTCCATGACGTCCACGTGCAGCCAGTCGGCCGAGGGCACGGCGGCGGCCTCGTCGGCGAGTCGGGCGAAATCGGCGGACAGGATGCTCGGGGCGATCATCGGCTGGTGGACCACGGGTGCCGAGTCTAGGCTTCCGCGATTGCCCGGACCTGGCCGGGAGCCGTATTTCACCCCGCACTTTTCCGACTACTCACGCGGGTAGTTCCCTAGCCGGTGTGCCTGCCATAACGTGCACACCGGGGGGCAGCAACTGGGGAGCACTGGGGATGAATGCCGAATTCCGACACAAGATCGCACTGATCACCGGGGCCTGTTCGCCGCTCGGCGCCGAGGTGGTCGAGTCGCTGGCCAGGCAGGGCGCGCTGGTCGCCGCCGTCGACAGCGACGGCGCGAGACTCGCCGACCTGGTCGAACACCTCCACGCACAGGGCCTGCGGATCGCCGGCAGGCAGATCGACGTCACGTCCAGCGCCGCCGTCGACGCCCTCGTCGACCAGGTGGAACGCGAGTTCGGCGCCATCGACGCCCTGGTCGCCACGGCCGGCGCCCTGCGCCCCGGCCCAGCCCTCTCGATCACCGACGACGACTGGTCGCACAGCTTCGCGGTCAACGTGGACGGCGTGTTCAACGTCTCCCGCGCCGTCGCCACCAGAATGGTCGACCGGGGCCGAGGAACGATCATCATGGTGCCCGCCCACGTGATCGCCGTGCCGAGATCGGGCATCGCCGCCTACGCCGCGTCACGCGCCGCAGCCATCGCCTACACAGAGTGCCTGGCGGTCGAAGTAGCACCACACGGCGTCCACTGCGCGGTAGTAGCACCCGCCGACGTCCACCGAGTCGCCGACGAAGTCAGATTCCTCCTCGCCGACCCCTCCCCCATCTCCAACGCCGTCGGCGCCTAACCCCACAAACCGAACCACCCCACCCAAACCCACCCAGCCGCCTATCCAACCCCACACCGACCACAACGGACCCGCCACACCCACCGAGGCCCTCAACCGCCGCACAACGGACCCGCAGCGGACCCCACCGAGGCCCGATTTGACATGGTTCGGGTGCTTTAGGCTGGTCGAAGCCGGCAGGCCTGGCGGCACGCTTTTCCCCGCCGGGCCTGCCGGCTTCGGCCTGCCTGGAGTGCCCGTAAGGGCCCCATGTCAAATCGAGCCGGACCTGACCCGAGCAGCCCCACCCCTCGGCCTCTCACACCGTCGACGTCTCCGCACTCGCCTGCTCGTGCGCCAACCGCGCCAACTCCACCCTCGAACCGATCCCGAGCTTCCTGAAGATCCCCCGCAGGTGGTAGTTCACCGTGTGGGGCGACAGGAACAACTGCTTCGCCACCTGCCGGTTCGTCAACCCGGCCCCCACCAACCGGGCGATATCCCGCTCCGCCTCGGACAACAACCTCCACTCCTCCACCCCACCCGCACCACCCGCACCCGAACCAGAACCACCCGCACCAGAACCAGCCACCCGCCCACCCCCGCGTAACCGGGCCAACTCACCATCCGCCCCCATCCGCTCGAAGATCCTCGACGCGACCGTCGTGTGCGCCGAAGCCCGAACCACCTCACCGGCCTCGGCCAACACCTCCGCGAGGTCCTCGTTCGCGTTCGCCCGCGCCCACGGGTGCCGATGCCGCTCCGCCGCCTCCCGCAACCGCTCCGCGTCCCGCTCCACCAACGCCCGCGCGTGCCGCGCCGCCACCGACACCGCCGGGAACCCCGGGTTCTCGGCCGCCAACCGCTCGGCCGCGCCGACCACCTCCCCCGCCAACCCCCCATCCCCCACCGCCGAAGCCTGCCGCACCAACCACGGCGCGGCCCCCGGCTCCTCGACCAACATCCGCCGCACCCCGGCGGGATCGTCCATCCGCTCACGCGCCAACTCCACAGCCCGCTCGGCCCCACCCCGAGCGTGCGCCAGCAACAACTCCACCCAGTCGTACTGCCCCGAGTGCAACACCGCCTCACCCGCCGCCAGATCCGCCCGGTACCGACGCACGTGCTCGCCCGCCGCCGCCACGTCTCCCCGGTGCAACGCCACCGTCGCCAGCACCGTCGACGCGAGCGGCACCAGGATCCGCAGCCCCCGGTCGCGCGCGCTCGACAGCCCGCGCCGCGCCGCCGCCAGCGCCCGGTCCAACTCCCCCGCCTGGACCAGCACCCTGGCCCGCGCGATCGTCCGCGCGGCCGGCGCACCCGCCTTCACCGCCTCGTCCTCACAAGCCGCCCCGTGACACCTCTCCCCCTCGCACCCGGCCCCCTCGCACCCCTCCCCCTCACGGACCCACTTCTCCGCCCGCTCGAAGTCACCCAACGCCGACAACTTCAACGCGAACGACACCGCCGACTGCGACTGCCACCACGCGGTGGGCCGGTCGAGCTCCCAGCGCGTCGACTGACGACCCCAGTACATGGCCTCGGCGAGCTTCCCGGCGTTCCACTCCAGGCACGAGTGGACCGTCGCCGCCATCACCACGTCCGCGTCCGCGGGCTCCCGGTCCCGCGTCGTCAACACCGACAACGCGTGCGCGCCCGCCCGGCTCCCCGTGGCGAAGTACAGCGACAGCAACCGCCCGGCCTGCGCCAGCCGCCACAACGGACCGGGCACACCGGGCGTGGTCAGCACGTGCTCCATCTCGGACACCGCGTCCGCGGGCCGGCCGTCCGCCAGCAGGATCCCCGCCAGCACCACGTGCAGCTCGGCCGCCGCGCGGGTGGGCACACCGCCCGTCAGGCTCTCCCTCGCCAGCGCGATGGCGGAGGCGAGGCTGCCGTTGGCCGCCAACGACCGCACCCCGCCCACCGCGGCCGCGCCCCGCGCCTCGTCCTCCTCGCCCCACTCCTCGGGCGCCTCCGCCACCTCGGCCGACCTCGCGCGCAGCGCCTCCACATCGTGCCGCAGGGCGTGCCGCACCGACCCGGGCATCGAGTCGACCACCGCCCGCCACACCAGGTCGGACGCGAACTCCAGCCGCTCGTCGACGCACACCACCAGCCCGGAGGCCAGCACCTCGTCCACCGCGAGCAGCAGCGCTCCAGTGGACTCGTCCATCATCGCGGCCACGTCCTGGAGCAGGAACGACCTGCCGATCACGGCCGCGACCCGCAGCACCTGGGTGGCCTTGGCCGACATCGCGTCGACCTGACCGCGCACCGCGGCCCCGACCCGGCGCGGCAGCCACCCGCCGCGCGGCCGGGCCACGCCGTCGCGCACGTCGAGCCGTCCTTCTTCCCGCAAGCCCTCCACGAGCTCGGCGACCAGGCGCGGGTTGCCGCCCGCGCCCGCCGTGAACGACGCCAGGTCGGGGTGCGGCACCGCGCCGAGCAGGTCGGTGACCATCCGCTCGACCGCGTCGTCGTCGAGCGGCCCGAGCGGGAGCACCTCCCCGTGCCGGCTCAGCGCGTCCCGGATCTCCACGGCCTCGCCGCACAACGCCGCCAACACCGACACCGACCGATCCCCGCCGGCCGTCGCCGCCAACTCCAGCAACGCCGCCGGGTCCTCGTGCGCCTGGTCCACCACGATCAGCACCGGCACCCGATCGCTTTCCACCCGATCGAGTGCCGCCGCCACGTCGGCCGACGCCGCCAACCCGGCCCCCGGAACGGGCACCACGGCGAAACCCCGGTCGCGGGCGGCGGCGACCGCCTCGCGCAACAGGGAGGTCTTTCCGGAGCACGGCGGGCCGTCGATGGCCAGCAGGCCACCGGGCGTGGACAGGAAGCGGAGAACCGAAGCCCATTCACGATCCCGGCCGTACAATTTCGACACAATCAAGACTGCTACGCATCTCGACTGGCTGTCAATTCAGCCGGCCGCGCCGTTACCGGCGTTTTCACCTAATGCGACGAGTGGCGCCACCCGATCCAGTTCACGCATCACCGACTCGGGATCGGGCGCGAGCACCACTCCGGCGGAGCGCAACACGGCCAAGTGGCCCTCGAACGCGGGGTGGGCCGCCTGGCCCTCGGACACCTGCGGCAGCGCGACCATCGGCTTGCCGGTGCCCAACGCCTCGCACAACATCGTGAGCGCCTGGTTGTCGGCGATCCCCAGTGCGAGCTTGACCAGCGAGTTCGCCGTCGCCGGCGCGAACACGAACGCGTCCGGCGCCGGGTAGGGCTTGGGCTCCCACGGCAGGCGGGACGTCCACCGCACCGGCAACCCCGTCAACGCCCGGAGCGAATCAGACTCGGGCTCGAGCCACCGGGCCGCGGTGGGGGTGAACGTGATCGCCAACCGCCACCCCTTGGCGGCCAGGGGCCGAGCGAGCCGGTCCACGAACCACTGCTCGACCCCTCCCCCGGCCGACGCGACAACACCGAGCACCGCCGCACCGCTCACGAGAGCACCACTCACCAGAGCCCACCATTCACCCGACCCGGCCCGACCTGACCCCGCTCACCGGATCCCTGTCACCAAACCGCCGTCATCGAATCACCGATCCCCCGATTCACCCGGTCACCGATTCACAAGATCACCGGATCACCGAACCAAGGAACCAACGGATCACCGGATCAACCCACCACTCACACCGGCCGCCGCAGAATCGCGCAGAACATCGCGTCCGTCCCGTGCTTGTGCGGCCACAACTGCACCTGCGGCCCGTCGCCCAGCTCCGGCACGCCCGGGAAGAACTCCCGCGCGTCCACCCACTCCGCCCCGGTCCGGCGCGCCACGTCGCCCACCACGCCCACCGTCTCCGACAAGTGCGGCGTGCACACCACGTACGCCACCACACCGCCCGGCCTGACCAGCGTCAACGCCGCCGTCAACAGCTCGCGCTGCAACCTGGCCAACGGCGCGACGTCCGAGGGCTGCCGCCGCCACCGCGCCTCCGGCCGCCGCCGCAACGCGCCCAACCCGGTGCACGGCGCGTCCACCAGCACCCGGTCGAACCCGCCCTCCTCGAGCCCGGACTCCCGGCCGTCGGCCACGTGCACCGTGATCGGCAGGTCGCCCATGGCCTTGCGGATCAGCTCCGCCCGGTGCGGCGCCTTCTCGACCGCGTCCATCGACGCGCCCGACAACCGGGCGAGCGACCCCAGCAGCACGGCCTTCCCGCCAGGCCCCGCGCACAGGTCCAGCCACCGCTCGTCACGGCCCTCGACCGGCACCCGCGTCAACGCCACGGCGCACAGCTGGCTGCCCTCGTCCTGCACGGCCGCCAACCGCTCGCGCACCGCGTCGAGATCGCCCGGGTCGCCCGCGCCCGCGTCCAGGTGCACCCCGTACGGCGAGTACGGCGCCACCTCGCCGCCGGTCATCGCGGCCAGCTCCTCCGCGCTGCACTCACCGGGCCTGGCCGCGAGGTGCACGGCCGGCCGCGCGTCGTCGGCGAGCAACGCCTCCCGCAGCGGCTCGCCACGACTGCCGAGCGCCTCCGCGAACGCCTGCGCGATCCACCGGGGGTGCGCGTTGGCCATGGCCACGTACCCGATGGGGTCGGTGTCCTCGTCCGGCGCGACCTCCTCGACCCAGGCCGCCTCGTCCTGCCCGGTCACCCGCCGCAGCACGGCGTTCGCGAACCCGGCCGCGCCCGAACCCCGGTCGGCGCGCACCAGGTCGACCGTCGAGGCCACCGCCGCGTGCGCCGGGATGCGGGTGCGCAACAACTGGTAGGCGCCCAGCCGCAGCGCGTCGAGCACCGCACCGTCCACTTCGGACAACGGCCGGTCGGTGCAGGCCGCCAGCACCGCGTCCAGCAGCCCCTGCGCGCGCAGCGACCCGTACGTCAGCTCGGTCGCCAGGGCCGCGTCACGCCCGGTGATCCGACGTTCCCGCAGGATGCCCGGCAGCACCAGGTTCGCGTAGGCGTCGCGCTGCCGGACGGCGCGCAGCGTGTCCAGCGCGGCCTGGCGGGCGGGGTCCTCCACCGGCGGTCGCTCCGGACCGGTGCGACCGCGGGGCGGGTGCGCCCGCCGAGGGCGGGATGGACGCGAAGACCTCTGGGTCATGAAATCCGTTCCCCCGCTTCGATCCGGGCGCCGCGCGCCCAGTCGGTCGCCGACATCCGCTTCTTGCCCTGCGCCTGCACCTCGCCCAGCGCCACCGGGTCGGTGGCCGTGCCGACGAGCACGCGCTTGCGCTCCACCCGGAGCTCGCCGGGCGCGAGCGGCTCCTCCGCCTCGACCGGGAGCACCGGGCCGAGCTTGAGCCGCTCACCGCGGAACTCCGCCCACGCGCCGGGGTCCGGCGTCACCGCGCGGGCCACCCGGTCGATCGCGACGGCGGGCGTGCCGAAGTCGAGCCGCGCGTCGTCGACGGTCACCTTCGGCGCGTAGCTCACGCCCTCCTCGGGCTGGTCCACGGGCCGCAGGGTGCCGTCCGCGATGCCGTCCACAGTGGACAGCAGCAGGCGCGCGCCGGACTCGGCGAGCCTGCCGAGGAGGTCACCGGCCGTGTCCCGGTCGCGCACCCGCTCGGTCACCACGCCGTACACCGGGCCCGCGTCCAGCTCCTTGACGATGCGGAACGTGGTCGCGCCGGTGATGTCGTCGCCGTGCCGCACGGACGCCTGCACCGGTGCCGCGCCGCGCCAGGCCGGCA
The DNA here is from genome assembly GCF_040656635.1 of Actinosynnema sp. NPDC049800. Classification (NCBI taxonomy): domain Bacteria; kingdom Bacillati; phylum Actinomycetota; class Actinomycetes; order Pseudonocardiales; family Pseudonocardiaceae; genus Actinosynnema; species Actinosynnema sp. NPDC049800. The sequence goes on from NZ_JBFAMT010000053.1 coordinate 29,325, forward strand.
GCACGGAGAAGTGCAGGTTCACCCAACCGTGCCGGGGGATCGCCAGGGCGGACTCGGGCAGCAGCGCGCCGTAGGCCACCACCGGGCACAGGTCCGGCTCCAGCTCCTTCAACCGCGCCTGGAACACCGGGTCGCCCGCCTTGGCCGGCGCGAGCACCTCGATGCCGCGTTCGTCGGCCAGCGCCGCGACCGGGGAGCGCTCCACCCGGCGGCCACGACCGGCGGGCGCGTCCGGCCGCGTCACCACGGCCACGACCTCGTGCCGGCCGGACTCCAGCAGCGCCCGCAACGACGGCAGCGCGACCTCGGGCGTGCCCGCGAAGACCAGCCGCATGTCAGATCCCCCCGCGACGCACGTCGGGACTCCACCGGGACGGCCTGGTTTCCTGGACGAACACGCACTCTCCTCGCATCTTCCGCGACACCGCAGGCCGCAAGTCTAGAAGAGCGCCTTCGACCCAGCTCGCCCGCGACCTTCGCCCCCACCGCACCCGCGAGGTCGCGTCGATCGTTCGCGACTCATTTTCCGGCGATCACGCTCTTCGATCGTCGGAAAATCAGGCGCGAACGATCGACTTCCGGGCGACCTCGCCGCCGTCTGCGGAGCAGCGGCAATCAAACACAGCAGCGGCAATCAACCACCAAACAACGGGTGCGGCGACTGCTTGATCGTCGGCACGCCGCCGTCGAACCACGACTGCTGCCGGATCGCCCGCATGGCCTCCTTGCGGGTCGCCTCGTCCAGCCGGTCGAGGAACAGCACGCCGTCGAGGTGGTCGGTCTCGTGCTGGATGCAGCGGGCCAGCAGGTCCGTGCCCTCGACCTCGATCGGCTCGCCGTGCATGTTCCAGCCCTTGGCCACCACGTGGCGGTGCCGCCGGCAGTCCCAGGACAGGCCGGGGATCGACAGGCAGCCCTCGGGGCCGTCCTGCTCCTCCTCGCCGACGACCTCGAACGTCGGGTTGACCAGGTGACCGGCGAAACCGTCGCAGTGGTAGGTGAACACCCGCAGGCCGACGCCGAGCTGCGGCGCGGCCAACCCGGCGCCGCCCGCCTCGCTCATGGTGTCCCACAGGTCCTTGACCAGCTTGCGCAGCTCCGCGTCGAAGTCGGTGACCTCGACGGCGGGCGTCCGCAGCACCGGGTCGCCGAACAGCCGGATCGGTTGGACGGTCACGCGCACTCCTCGAAGCCTGGGGAGGTCCCAGTCTACGAAAGCGCGCTCAGTGCTCCAGGTCACGGCCGAGGAAGGCGACGCCGACCAGCGCGGCCAGGAAGTGCCCGACGAACCGGGCCGCCGTCGTGACCACCGGCTTCACCGCGCTCGCCGCGCCGGCGGTCGGGCGGCTGACAGCGCTCGGTGTGGGTGTCATGGTCATCGTGGTCATGTCGGCTCCTCCGCTCCCGGCTCCTGTGCTCCCAGCGTGCGCCCCGGCGGCGTCGCCTGGCGTCCGCTCGGAGTCGCGAGGGGTCGTCATCCTCGGGAATGAGATCGGCTGCAACGCCGGGGGCGGCTGCGGCTACTTACCGGCATGACTGCTGCGACATCGGGCCGGCAGGGGGCAGCACGGGTGACCGACACCGACGCGGAGCTGTGGGCGCGCGGCGACCAGGCGGCGTTCGGCGCGCTGTTCGACCGCCACGCCGACGCGGTGTGGAACCACGCCTACCGGCTGACGGCGTCGTGGTCGCTCGCCGAGGACCTGACCTCCGCCACGTTCCTGGCCGCGTGGCGGCGCCGGTCCGACATCACCCTGGTCCGCGACAGCGCCCTGCCGTGGCTCTACACCGTGGCGGGCAACCTGGCGCGCACCGAGTTCCGCCGCCTCGGCCGGTTCCGGCGGGCGTTGCGGCGGGTGCCCGGCCAGGAAGCGGTGCCCGATCACGCCGAGCGCGTCATCGCCTCGGTGGACGACGACCGCGCGTTACGCCGGGTGTTGGACGTGGTGGCCACCTTGCCCAGAGCCGAACGTGAGGCCGTGGAGCTGGTCCTGCTGGGCGAGCTGTCCACGGCCGAGGCCGCCGAGGTGCTCGGCGTCGCCGAGGTGAGCGTGCGCTCGCGGATCTCGCGGGCCCGTGCGCGACTGCGTGCCGTGGAGGAGCGATGAGCCAGCCGGGGATCAACCTGCCGCCGCGCCGCCCCCTACCGCCTGACGTGCGGAAACGGCTGCGCCGCCGGGTCGTGGGCGGTGGGGCCGTGCGCGCGCCGCTCGCCGCCGCGGCGGCCGTCGTGATACTCGCCGCGGGCGGTGCCATCATCGCCCAGTCCACCGGGGGCGACGACCGCACCGCCGTCACGCCGCCGTCCACCACCTCCTCGGCGGCCGGGTCGCAGGCCCCTCCCGTCACCGGCGTCTCGCCCGGCGCGGCCACGACCGACGCGGCGCGGTGCGGGCTCGGCGACGCCGACGTGCGGTTCACTCTCCTCCTGGCGGGCCGCCGGATCCTCGTGACGCGGGACGACCGGTTCTGCGAGCTCACGCACACGACGATCTCGAAGAACAGCCCCGCGGTCGGCCCCGTCCCGCTCGAGGACGGCGCGGCGGCGGTGTTGTGGCGCAGTGGCAGCGGCGTGCTGATCGGGCGCGTGCCGGCCGGGACCGGCCACGTCGTGCTGGACTCCGGGGACCCGACCGGCGCCGGACCCGTCCCGGTCTCGCTGGTGGAGGACCTGTTCGTGACCCCGTACACCACGGTGGGCTTGTCGGCGCGCTTCACCACGGCGTCGAGCGTGGTCTTCGCGGGGATCGACGTCGTGGCGCTGCCGACCGCGGAGGTCTGGGCGGCGCCGCGGGAGGAGTTGCCACCGGGCGACCCGGACGTGGCCCGGTGCCTGGACCGGGCCCTGCTGGACGCGGCGCGGTGGGTGGGCGACCCGCTGAAGTGGCGACCCGGAGCGGTCTCGGGCCAGGCGGCCGACGCCCGGCTGGTGCTGCACGACCAGGCCGGGAAGACCGCCCTCTGCGAGTTCAGCCTGGGTCGGCCGCTGCTCGTGCACGAGGAGGACCCGGCACCGCGGCGTGGCGAGTCGTTCGCGATCCGCCACGTGACCAGTCGCGAGACCGGCCCCGGACCCGGCGACGGGCACGTGCTGCTGGCCGGCACGGTCGACGCGGCGCGCGTGGGCGGGCTGGAGATCACCGATCCCCGGGGTCGGACGGTGGCGGCCACCCTGCGGGACGGCACGTTCATCGCCCGGCTGGACCAGCGGCACCTGACCGCCACCGACGCCCTCCTCGACGGCTTCCGGGTGCGCGTGCTCGACCACGGCAACCAGCCGGTCGAGACCGTGACGCTGGGCTGAGACCGGTGTGGTCCCGCCCGACCAGGGGGCGGGCGGGACCACACCACCACGTCATCGCGTCGGCCACACCGCCCGGGCCGCGCCGCCGCCACGCCGGGACGTCTCCGCCGCCGCGCGCCACCGGCCGTCGGGCAGGCGTTCGACCGCCGTGACCGCGCCGATCTCGGCGGTGGACGTGAACCGGTGGCCCAGCGCGCGCAGCGCCGCGGCCTCCGCGCCCGCCAGGAACGCGGGCTCGGCCTGGGTGTTGGCGGCGTTGCGCTGGGACGCGCGCGGCGCGGCGATCGCCTCGACCAGCGGCGTGCCGCGGTCCAGCCGCCGGGTCAGCACCTGCAGGACGGTGGTGATGATGGTCGCGCCGCCGGGCGAGCCGAGCGCCAGCACCGGCTTGCCGTGCTCCAGCACGATCGTCGGCGTCATGGACGAGCGCGGGCGCTTGCCGGGGCCGGGCAGGTTCGGGTCCGGCACGCCCGGCGTCACCGGCGTGAAGGAGAAGTCGGTCAGCTCGTTGTTGAGCAGGAAACCGCGACCGGGCACCACGATGCCGCTGCCGCCCTCCTGCTCGATGGTCAGCGTGTAGGCGACCACGTTGCCCCAGCGGTCGGCGACCGTCAGGTGCGTGGTGTCCGTGCCCTCGTACGGCGTGGCGGCCGGCTCGCCGCCGGTCGCGCACGGCGTCGGGTTGCGCGGGTCACCGGGTGCGACCGCGCCGGTCATGGCCGCCGTCGGCGAGATCAGGCACGCCCGGCTGTCGGCGAAGCGCTGCGACAGCAGCTCCCGGGTCGGGACGTCGCTGAACGCCGGGTCGCCGACCCACCGGTTGCGGTCGGCGAACGACAGCCGGCTGGCCTCCAGGAACCGGTGCAGGTACTGGACCGGGTCCGCCGCGGCCAGGTCCGTGCTCTCCAGGATGTTCAACGCCTCGCCGGCGGTCGTGCCGCCGGAGGACGGCGGCGCCATGCCGAACACGTCGTAGTCGCGGTAGCGGACGCGGGTGGGCTCGCGCAGCGGCGCCTCGTACCGGGCGAGGTCCGCCGCCGTCAGGTCGCCGGAGCGGACCTTGCGGGTGGAGCCCGCCACCACGGGCGGCTGCCGGACCGCCGCGACCAGGTCGCGCCCCACCTCGCCGCGGTAGAACGCCGACATGCCGTCCCGGCGCAGCGCGCGGTAGGTGTCGGCCAGGTCGGGGTTGCGGAACGTGCTGCCGATCGCCGGCGGCGCGCCGCCCGGCAGGTACAGGGCGCTGGTCGAGCTGAAGTCCGCGAAGCGGGCGGCGTTGTCGCTGACCTGCCGGTGGAACGTGGCGTCGACGGTGAAGCCGCGCCGGGCCAGCTCCTCCGCCGGCCGCACGGCCTGGTCGAGCGACCACGTGCCCCACTGCCGCAGCGCCTGCTGCCAGGTGCGCGGCGTGCCCGGCACGCCCACCGACAACCCGCTGGTCATGGCCTCGGCGAACGGGAGCGGGACGCCGTTCTCCACGAACAGGTGCGCGTCGGCGGAGGCGGGCGCGGTCTCCCGCCCGTCCACTGTGGACACCCGGTGCGTGCGGGCGTCGTAGTGCACGAGGAACCCGCCGCCGCCGATGCCGGCGGAGAACGGGTCGGTGACGCCCAGCGCGGCGGCCACGGCGACGGCGGCGTCCACCGCGTTGCCGCCGCGGCGCAGGACGTCGACGCCGATCTGCGAGGCGTCGGGGTCGACGCTGGACACCACGCCGCCGAAGCCGACCGCTTCGGGCACGCGTGGTGGATCGGCGACCGCGGAGGCGGTGGCGGGCAGGAGTGGTGCGACGAGGAGGGATGCGAGGACGCTGGCGACAGTCGACCGGAGCATCGTTCCCTTCTACTCCACCCCGGCCGAAAGCAGAACCACCCGGGAGTCGCCGTGTCGGGTTCCGCACCGAAGCGCTTCGTGGGAGCGGACGACGCCGTGGGGCCGGAGGACGTCGAGGTCAGAGGACTTCGAGCGGGTCGAGCTTGACCCGCACCACGTCCGGTTCCTTCCGGGCGCTGCGCACGGCCAGCACGTCGGCCAGCAGCGCGGCCAGCGCGCGGCCCTCCGTCCGGGACACCCGCACCAGGGCGCGTTCCTTGTCCTCCGACAGCGGCACCGGGCCCAGGACCTCGCCCGTCGGCGGCAGGTCCAGCTCCTCCAGGACGCCGGCCAGCGCGTCCGGCGCGCCGTCCACGGTGGCCATCCGCACGGCGGGCGGGAAGCCCAGCTCGGCACGCGCCGCCAGCTCCTGCCGCGCGTGCCACACCGGGTCCCACCGGACCAGGGCCTGGACCGGCGCCAACGACGAGTCCGCGACCACGACCACCCGCCCGGCCGCGTGGACCAGGGCCGCCGCCGTCATCCACCGCCGCAGCGCCTCCTCCGCCGCGCGCAGGTCGGCCCGGCCGAGCAGCGCCCAGCCGTCCAGCAGCAGGGCCGCGCCGTAGCCGCCCTCGGTGAACGGCTCCGCGCCCGGCGTGGCCACCACCAGGGACCGGCCGCCCGGCACCTCGGCCAGCACCTCGTCGCCGCCCGACGTGCGGACCGGCACGCCGCTGAACGCGCGCCCCAGCTCCTCGGCCGTGCGGCGGGCGCCGATGACCTGGCCGCGCAGCCGGCGCGAACCGCAGTTCGGGCAGCGGTACGCCGCCTCCGTCGCGCCGCACCAGCGGCAGTACGCGGGCCTCGGCACGCCGTCCTGGGTGCCGCCCGGCAGCGCCAACGGGCCCGCGCACCGGCGGCACCGGGCGGGCGACCGGCACTGACCGCAGGCCAGCGCGGGCACGTACCCGCGCCGGGGCACCTGGATGAGCACCGGCGTGTCCGCCGCCAGCGCGGCCCGCGCGGCGTCGAAGGCGATCGACGGCAGCCGGGCCGACCGCGCCGCCGCGTCCTTCACCTCCTGCCACTCGCTCTCGCCCACCGCCGCCACCCTCGGCGCCACGGCCCGCAGCGTGTCGCGGGCCGCGACCACCTCGTGCGCCCAGCCGCTGTCCACCAGCAACTGGGCCTCCGCGGTCCGGGCGAAGCCGCCGACCAGCAGCGACGCGCCGGTCAGGTGCGAGCGCTGCACCAGCACGTCCCGCACGTTCGGGTACGGCATCCGCGGCTCGGAGTGCAGGTCGTCGCCGTCGTCCCAGACCGCGACCAGCCCGAGGTCCCGCACCGGTGCGAAGGCCGCGCCACGCGTGCCCAGCACGACCCGCACCGCACCCCGCCGCACGGCCAGCCACCGCTTGTACCGCTCGGACGGCCCGAGGTCGGCCGACAGCGTCACCACGCCCGCCTCGCCCACCAGCGCCGCGCACGCCCGCTGGAGCCGGGCCAGGTCGCGGTGGTCCGGCACGACCACCAGCGCGCCCTTGCCCGTGCTCGCCACCGACGCCGCCGCCTCCGCCAGCCGGGCGGGCCAGTCCTCGGCGGGCAGCGCCTGCCACACCGCCCGCGCGGCCCGGCCCGACCGCAGCGCGTCCAGCAGGTTCGGCCCGAACGGGTAGCGCGCCCACCCCTCGTCCGAGGGCGCCTCGGGCACCGGCGCGGGTTCGTCGGAGGGCTTGGCCTCGGCCCGCGCGTGGCGGGGCGGGATCGCCATCCGCAGCACGTCGATCAACGACCCCGCGTACCGGTCCGCGATCGCCCGCGCCAGCTCGGCCACCTCCGGCGACAGCACCGGCTCCGGCGAGATCACCCGGTCCAGGAACGTGAGCTTCCGCCCGTACTCCGACGACTCCGCCCGCTCCAGCAGGTAGCCGTCCACCAGCTGGCCGGCGAACCGCACCCGCACCCGGCAGCCGGGCACGGCGTCCGCGTCCTGCTCGGTCGAGAGCTGGTAGTCGAACGGCCGGTCGAGGTGCGCCAGCGGCACGTCCACGCACACGCGGGCAACCGGCAGCGAGGCGGCGGGAACCCGCTCGCCCCTCCTGGTCGTCGCCTTGCCCGCCACGGGTGGAGGTCTACCAGAGACCGGGGTGGACGCCCGCGACCCGGGCCCCGATCGGGACACCATGCCCCCAGTATCGAACACGTGTTCGACCTTGGCAAGATCACGACCGGGTGATCGCGGGCGACACGCTCTCCCGCCCGTTCTCCAGGTGCCCCGCCAGCCTGCGGCGGAACCCGCCGTCGGAGGTGATTGTCACGTCGTACCAGCCGTGCCGGAACGCGGTCAGCCACGGCACCAGCCGCCGCCTGCCCGGCCGCACCGCCACCTTGAAGTCCCGCCCGTCGCCCACCACGGCGAACGTCACGTCCGACGGGCCGAAGTTCGCCAGCGTGATCGACACCATGCGGCTGTGCGCCGACGTGGCCAGCGCCACCGACTCGCCCCGCGCGCCCGCGAACTCGCGCCGGAACCCGTTCGGCCCGACCACGGTGAACCGGTACCGGCCCTCGAACGGCACCACGACGTCCACCGAGGACCGCACGTCGAAGTGGACCGGGCCCTCGAACTCGCCCGCGTGCGGGTGCAGCGCCAGGTGCACGCTCTCGTCGCCCGAGTTCCGCAGTTCCAGCCGCACCTCGCCGCCGACCGCCGCACCCGACACGTCCGGCTGGTAGGGCAGCGGGCGGGCTGGCCGCACGCCCGGTTCCTGCCGGTCGACGGGCGGGCCGTGCTCCACCACCACCGGCCGGCGCGCCCGCCGGGTGAAGTCGAACGCCGAGGTCAGGTCGCCGCACGCGGTCCGCCGCCACGCGTCGATCCCCGGCGCCGCCACGCCGAGCCACCGTTCCAGGAACCGGATCGTGGACGAGTGGTCGAACACCTGCGAGTCCACGTACCCGCCGACCGTCCACGGCGACACGACGACCATCGGCACGCGCGGCCCCAGCCCGGGCGCGTCCGCCACGCCGTGCGGCGGGCAGGGCGGCGGCACGTGGTCGAAGTGCCCGTCGGCCTCGACGTGGGTGACGAACAACGCGGTGGAGTCCCACACGTCCGGCGTGGACGCCAACGCGTCGAGCACCTCGTAGGTGAGTGACGCGTCAGGGTGCTCGCACGCCAGGAGGAACGACACCCGGGGCAGCCGGCCCGCCACCACGTCGGCCCGGAACGACGCCGTCAGCTCCCCGTCGCACGGTGCCTCGCGCGCGATCCTCGCGAACCGGGTGGCGAACTGGTCCTGGCGTTCGGCCGACTCCCGGTAGACGCGCCACGACGTGCCGGCGTCCTGGAGCCGTTCGGCGTACCCCGCCCACTCGGCCTCGGCGTGGGGCGTGCCGTGGTAGGCGTCGCAGACGGTGAACGTGTCCGCCAGCTCGTAGTCGAACGGCAGGTCACGTCGGTCGTGGGCGGTGGCGCTGCGGGCGTCGTCGATCGCGTCGGGGTCGGCGAAGCCGCGCACCCCGCGCAACGTGCCGTAGCAGTGGTCGAACGACCGGCGCTCGCGCACGAGCAGCACGACGTGCTCGATGGCGGACAACCCACCCGACCGGGGCTCCCGTGCCAACGCCTCGTGCACCGACGGCGGCAGCAGGGAACCCGTCACGGCGGTGTGCGGCGTGCGACGCGTGTCGGGCATGACCGTGTCTAACGCGCGCCGGTGAACTCAAGAGGTCCTCCGGACCACACCCGCGCAACCCGCGGCGGACATCGACGCGGAACCGTCGGACCGCGCCGTGCCGTCGGGAACCGTGTTCAAGCGAAGCCGTTCGTGCCGTCCAGGCCGCGACTCCGTGGTGTCGACGCCGGACACCGCGCCAGGTCGACGGTCTCCAACCGCGGCACGGACCGCGCCCACTCACCGCCATCCGGCACGTGCCGCCGACCGGCCACGATGCTGCCCGGCCGCGGACAGCGGCGGGGGATTGTCGGACCCCGCCGGCAAAATAAAAGCAGGGGTCCCCTTGGGCGGGGACCCCTGCGCAGCGTCGCTCGGGCGTCAGGCGCCCCAACGCCGGTCGGGCGTCAGGCGCCCGCGGCGGCGCGGAGGGCGTCGGCGCGGTCCGTGCTCTCCCACGGCAGGTCGACGTCGGTGCGGCCGAAGTGGCCGTAAGCGGCGGTCGGGGCGTAGATCGGGCGCAGCAGGTCCAGGTCGCGGATGATCGCGGCCGGGCGCAGGTCGAAGACCTCGCCGATCGCCTGCTGGATCTTGGTCGGGTCGACGGTCTCGGTGCCGAAGGTCTCCACGAACAGACCCACCGGGGCCGCCTTGCCGATGGCGTACGCCACCTGCACCTCGATGCGCGTGGCCAGCCCGGCGGCCACCGCGTTCTTCGCCACCCAGCGCATCGCGTACGCCGCGGACCGGTCCACCTTCGACGGGTCCTTGCCGGAGAACGCGCCGCCGCCGTGGCGGGCCATGCCGCCGTAGGTGTCGACGATGATCTTGCGACCGGTCAGGCCGGCGTCACCCATCGGGCCGCCGATGACGAACCGGCCGGTCGGGTTGACCAGCAGCCGGACGTCCGAGGTGTCCAGGCCGAGCGCGTCGACCTCGGGGGCCACGACGTGCCGGCGGATGTCGACGCCGAGCAGCTTCTCCAGGTCGATGCCGTCCGCGTGCTGCGTGGACACCACGACGGTGTCCAGCCGCACCGGCTGGTCGCCCGCGTACTCGATGGTGACCTGGGTCTTGCCGTCGGGACGCAGGTACGGCACCGTGCCGTCCTTGCGCACCGCGGTCAGCCGCCGCGACAGCCGGTGCGCCAGCGCGATCGGCAGCGGCATCAGCTCGGGCGTGTCGGTGCACGCGTAGCCGAACATGAGGCCCTGGTCGCCCGCGCCCTGCTTGGCGATCTCGTCCTCGGTGCCCTCGACGCGCTTCTCGAACGCGGTGTCCACGCCCTGCGCGATGTCCGGCGACTGCGAGCCGATGGCCACGTTCACGCCGCACGAGTAGCCGTCGAAGCCCTTGGCCGACGAGTCGTAGCCGATCTCGACGATCTTGTCCCGCACGATCGAGGGGATGTCGGCGTAGGCCTCGGTGGTGACCTCGCCCGCCACGTGCACCTGGCCGGTGGTGACCATCGTCTCCACCGCGACGCGCGAGCGCGGGTCCTTCGCCAGCAGCGCGTCGAGGATCGAGTCGCTGATGGCGTCGCAGATCTTGTCCGGGTGCCCTTCGGTCACCGACTCACTGGTGAACAGCCTGCTGCTGTGCTGGCTCACGACACTCCCTAACTGTCCGATCTGCGAATGGTCTCAAGCTTACTGAGCGCTCGCGCGCGAAGGGTCCCGTTCGACGGCAGGGGCGACCGCGTCCCACAATGCGGACGCCAGCCGCGCCTTCGAGCCGTGCGGGATCGGGGTCTCCGCGCCGTCCGCGGACAGCAGCCAGCCGGCGTTGTCCTCGACCTCGAACGCGCGCCCGTCGCCGACGGCGTTGACGACGAGCCAGTCGCAGCCCTTGCGCTTGAGCTTCGCGCGACCGTACTCGAGCACGCCGGTGCCGGCGTCCCCGGTCTCGGCCGCGAACCCCACGACGACCTGGCCCGGTCGCCGCGCGGCGACCAGCTCGGCCAGGATGTCCGGGTTGCGGGTGAGCGCGACCGGGTCGGGGTCGCGATCGGTCTTCTTGATCTTGTGCTCGACCAGCTCGACCGGCCGGAAGTCGGCGACGGCCGCGGCCATCACCACGACGTCGGCGGTGGCGGCCACGGTGTGCATCGCGTCACGCAGCTCCAGCGCCGAGCCGACCCGCACGACGTCCACCCCGGCGGGCGCGACCAGGTCCGCGGTGTGCGCGGCGACCAGCGTCACGCGCGCGCCGCGCTGGGCGGCGACCCTGGCCAGCGCGTAGCCCTGCCGGCCGGACGAGCGGTTGCCCAGGAAGCGCACCGGGTCGAGCGGCTCGCGCGTGCCGCCCGCCGACACGGCGACGTGCACGCCCTCCAGGTCGCGCGGCAGCGCGTCGGGGCGCGCCAGCAGCAACCGGGCCAGGTCGACGATCTCGGCGGGCTCGGGCAGCCGGCCCTTGCCGGTGTCCTTGCCGGTCAGCCTGCCGCTGGCGGGTTCGGCGACGACCACGCCGCGCGAGCGCAGCAGCGCCACGTTCGCCCGGGTCGCGGGGTGCTCCCACATCTCGGTGTGCATCGCCGGCACGAGCAGGACGGGGCAGCGCGCGGTCAGCAGCGTGTTGGTGAGCAGGTCGTCGGCCAAGCCGTGGGCGGCCTTCGCGATCAGGTTCGCCGTGGCGGGCGCGACGACGACCAGGTCGGCGTTCTGCCCCAGCTTCACGTGCGGCACCGACGGCACGTCCTCGAACACCCCGGTCTGCACCGGTTGGCCCGACAGCGCCTCGAACGTGGCCGCGCCGACGAACTTCAGCGCGCCGTCCGTAGGCACGACGCGCACGGCGTGGCCGGACTCGGTGAGCCGGCGCAGCACCTCGCACGCCTTGTACGCGGCGATGCCCCCGCCCACCCCCAGGATGACGTTGGGGCGGTCGGGGGCGACGGCCTCGGTCACTCGCCCTCGGTGTGCTCGAGGAGACCCGCGTGGATCTCCCGGAGCGCGATCGACAGCGGCTTCTCGCGCGGGCCCGGCTCGACCAGCGGGCCGACGTACTCGAGCAGGCCCTCGCCGAGCTGCGCGTAGTAGTCGTTGATCTGGCGCGCGCGCTTGGCGGCGTAGATCACCAGCGCGTACTTCGAGCTGACCTGCTCCAGGAGGTCGTCGATCGGGGGGTTGGTGATGCCCTCCGGAGTACCCGAGAGCGGGCCCAGCTCGGTGTGCGTGGTCACTCGTCAACGCTCCTGCGGTTCAGGGGTGGGTCTGCGGGCCGTCCCGTGCCTCGCGACGCGCGTGCTCACGCGTCGGGCACCGGGCCGACCACCAAGTTTAGCAAGCTCGCGGCGGCCGACTTCACGTCGTCGTTCACCACGACCTCGTCGAACTCCGGTTCGGCCGCCAGTTCCTCCCTGGCGATCTCCAGCCGGCGGGCGACGACGGCGGGGTCCTCGGTGCCGCGGCCGGTGAGCCGACCGACCAGGTCCTCCCACGACGGCGGGGCCAGCATCACCAGCTGGGCCTCCGGCATCGCGACCCGGACCTGCCGGGCGCCCTGCAGCTCGATCTCCAGCAGGGACGGCGTGCCGGCCGCCAGTGCCCGCTCGACGGGCTCCTTGGGCGTGCCGTAGCAGTTGCCCGCGAACTCGGCGTGCTCCAGGAGCTCGCCCCTGGCCACCATCTCGCGGAACTCGGCGCCGCCGACGAAGTGGTAGTGCACCCCGTCGACCTCGCCCGGCCTCGGCTTCCGCGTGGTCACCGAGACGCTGAAGTGGATCTCCGGTCCCATCCGGCGGAGCTCGGCCAGCACGCTGGACTTGCCCACGCCGGACGGGCCGGACAGAACGGTGAGGCGGGGCCGGGCGCGTGCGCCCGACCCCACCCCGGTGCCATCAGTCACTCGCCGCTGAACTCGGTGAGCAGCGCCTTGCGCTGCCGCTCACCCAGGCCGCGCAGCCGCCGACTCGGAGCGATCTCAAGGCGCTCCATGATCTGCTGCGCACGCACCTTGCCGACGCCCGGAAGCGCCTCGAGCAGCGCGGACACCTTCATCTTGCCAAGGACCTCGTCGCTCTCGGCGGCCTTCAGCACGTCGGTCAGGTTCGTGCCGCCACGCTTGAGGCGCTCCTTGAGCTCAGCCCGAGTGCGACGAGCGGCAGCAGCCTTCTCCAGCGCTGCGGCCCGCTGCTCCTCGGTAAGCTGGGGAAGGGCCACGATTTCCTCCGTGGTGTGGGAATTTCAATTCTGGATCGGTGCCGCGACCGTACCGAGCGCAATTGCCTGGGTACAACGTGGGTCCCAGTCAGGTGAATCTTTCAGCGCTGGAGTGGTTGCGGCGGGTGGTAGTAGTACCAACACCCACCAACAAGCCCATCACCGCCACCGGTAACGCCTTGCGCACGCCGTGTGTGGTATGCGCTCGATGGGTGATGGACCCGTCGGTGGCCAGGACCGTACCAGGGAACGTTTGCGCAGGTGAGCGGACCACGTGAAGCGTGTCGCGATTTGATCGTGATCACATCTCCAGGGAGCGCCGCACGGCGTCCGCCGCCGACCGCAACTTTGCGGTCTCAGGGCCGTGCCTGAGCACGTCCCGGGAGGTCGTCGGGAGCACGCCGCGCAGGTCCTCGCCGAAGAGCGCACGCAGGTCCGCGACCGTGGCGCCCTGAGCCCCGAACCCCGGCGCGAGGACGTATCCGTGCAGGTCGGAGAGGTCCAGCCGGTGCTCGCCCACGGTCGCGCCGACCACCAGGCCGACGTCGCCGAACGGTTCGAGACCGGCGTTCGCGCGGGCCGCGGAGTCCACGACCGACTGCGCCACGGAACGCCCGTCGGGGCCCACCGCGCGCTGCACGGAGGCCCCCTCCGGATTCGAAGTCAACGCGAGCACGAATATTCCGCGACCGCTCGCGGCGGCCGCTTCGAGCGCCGGGTCGAGCGATCCGAAGCCGAGGTACGGCGACGCGGTGACCGCGTCGCCGGCCAACGGCGAGCCCTCGGTGAGGTAGGCCGCGGCGTACGCGGCCATGGTGGAGCCGATGTCGCCGCGCTTCGCGTCCACCAGCACCAGCGTGCCGCTGTCCCTGAGGTCCGCCACGACGCGTTCCAGCACCGCCACGCCCCGTGACCCGTGCGCCTCGAAGAAGGCCGCCTGCGGCTTCACCAGGGCCACGTGGCCGCCGAACGCCTCCACGCACGTCAGCGCGAACCGCTCCAGCCCCGCGGCGTCCTGGGAGAGGCCCCAGGACGCCAGCAGGCCGGGGTGCGGGTCGATGCCCACGCACAGGGGGCCGTGCTCGGCGACGGCCTTCGCCATCCGCGCCCCGAACCGCTGCCCCGCCGCGCTCACGCGTCACCCCGCAGGGCCGCCTGGAGGGCCTGGAGGGGCCGCACGCCGATGTCGCCGCGGATGGCGGCCTCGATGCCGTGCACGGCCGCCGCCGCGCCCTGGATCGTGGTCACGCACGGGATGTCCTTGGCCACGGCCGCGGTGCGGATCTCGTAGCCGTCCACGCGGGGCCCGTTGTTGCCGTACGGGGTGTTGATGATCATGTCGACGGTGCCCGCGAGGATGGCGTCGACGATGTTGTCGGCGCCCTCGAAGTGCTTGCGCACGATCGTGCAGGGGATGCCGTTGCGGCGCAGCACCTCGGCCGTCCCGGCGGTGGCCAGCACCTCGAAGCCCAGGTCGGCGAGCCTCTTGACCGGGAAGATCATGGCCCGCTTGTCCCGGTTGGCCACCGACACGAACACCCGGCCCGACGTGGGCAGGGAGCCGTAGGAGGCGGTCTGGGACTTGGCGTAGGCCATGCCGAAGGACACGTCGATGCCCATGACCTCGCCGGTCGACTTCATCTCCGGGCCGAGCAGCGAGTCGACGCCCTTGCCCTCCGGCGTGCGGAACCGGTGGAACGGGAGCACGGCCTCCTTGACCGCGACCGGGGCGTGCGGCGGGAGCTTCGCGCCGTCGCCGGTCGCGGGCAGCATCCCCTCGGTGCGCAGCTGGGCCACCGTGGCGCCGAGCATGATCCGGGCCGCGGCCTTGGCCAGCGGCACCGCCGTGGCCTTGGAGACGAACGGCACGGTGCGCGAGGCGCGCGGGTTGGCCTCCAGGACGTAGAGCACGTCGTCCTTCAGCGCGTACTGCACGTTGAGCAGGCCGCGCACGCCGATGCCCTCGGCGATGGCCAGCGTGGACCGCCGGACCGCGTCGATGTCCGACTCGCCGAGCGTGATCGGGGGCAGGGCGCACGCCGAGTCGCCGGAGTGCACGCCGGCCTCCTCGATGTGTTCCATCACACCCCCGATGAACACCTCGTTGCCGTCGTAGAGGGCGTCCACGTCGATCTCGATGGCGTCGTCGAGGAACCGGTCGACCAGCACCGGGTGCTCCGGGCTGACCTCGGTGGCGCGCTGGATGTAGCCCTGGAGGGTCTCCTCGTCGTAGACGATCTCCATGCCGCGACCGCCGAGCACGTAGGAGGGCCGCACCAGCACCGGGTAGCCGATCTCGTCGGCGATGGCCTTGGCCTGCGCGAACGAGGTGGCCATGCCGTACTTCGGCGCGGGCAGCCCGGCGTCGGCGAGGACCTGGCCGAACGCGCCGCGCTCCTCGGCGAGGTGGATGGCGTGCGGCGGGGTGCCCACGACCGGCACGCCCGCGTCCGCGAGCCGCCGCGCGAGGCCCAGCGGCGTCTGGCCGCCGAGCTGCACGATCACGCCCACGACCGTGCCGGAGCGCTGCTCGGAGTGGAACACCTCCAGCACGTCCTCGAACGTCAGCGGCTCGAAGTACAGCCGGTCCGAGGTGTCGTAGTCGGTGGAGACCGTCTCCGGGTTGCAGTTGACCATCACCGTCTCGTACCCGGCCTCGCGCAGCGCCATGGCCGCGTGCACGCACGAGTAGTCGAACTCGATGCCCTGCCCGATCCGGTTCGGGCCCGAGCCGAGGATGAGCACCTTCGGCTTGTCGCGCTGCCCGGTCACCTCGGTCTCGGCGTCGGGGTCCAGCTCGTAGGCCGAGTAGTGGTAGGGCGTCTTGGCGGCGAACTCGGCGGCGCACGTGTCGACCGTCTTGAACACCGGCCGCACCCCCAGCCGGTGGCGCAGCGAGCGGACGCCGTCCTCGCCGGCCAGCTCCGGGCGCAGCGCGGCGACCTGCCGGTCCGACAGGCCCGCCCGCTTGGCCTTGCGCAGCAGGCGCTCGTCGAGCACGGGCGCGGCCTCGATCTCGGCCCGCAGGTCGACCAGCCAGGCCAGCTGCTCGAGGAACCACGGGTCGATCCGCGACGCCTCGTGCACCTGCTCGATCGTCGCGCCCAGGCGCAGCGCGCGGTCCACCGTGTACAGGCGGCCGTCGTGGCCCTTGCGCAGGGCGTCCAGAGTGGACTCCAGCGACTCGGCCGGGTCGGCGGGGTCGGGCGTCGTCCAGAAGCCGGCGGCCTTGGTCTCCATGGAGCGCAACGCCTTGCCGAGCGCCTCGATGAAGCTGCGGCCGATCGACATGGCCTCGCCGACCGACTTCATGGTCGTGGTGAGCGTGCTGTCGGCGCCCGGGAACTTCTCGAAGGCGAACCTCGGCACCTTCACCACGACGTAGTCGAGGGTCGGTTCGAAACTGGCCGGCGTTTCCCCGGTGATGTCGTTCTGGATCTCGTCCAGCGTGTAGCCGATGGCCAGTTTCGCGGCGATCTTGGCGATCGGGAAACCGGTCGCTTTCGACGCCAAGGCCGACGAGCGGGACACCCGCGGGTTCATTTCGATGACGACCATGCGGCCGTTGCCGGGGTGGATGGCGAACTGGATGTTGCAGCCGCCGGTGTCCACGCCGACCTCGCGGATGACCGCGATGCCGACGTCGCGCATGTGCTGGTACTCGCGGTCGGTGAGCGTCATCGCGGGCGCCACGGTCACCGAGTCGCCGGTGTGCACGCCCATCGGGTCGATGTTCTCGATGGAGCAGACGACGACCACGTTGTCGTTGCGGTCGCGCATCAGCTCGAGCTCGTACTCCTTCCAGCCGAGCACGCTCTCCTCGATCAGCACCTCGGTGACCGGGGACTCGGCCAGGCCGCTCGCGGCCAGCCGCTCCAGCTCCTCGGGGGTGTGCGCCATGCCCGAGCCGAGGCCGCCCATGGTGAACGACGGCCGGATGACGACCGGCAGGCCCAGGTCGGCCACGGTCGCGCGGACGTCCTCCATGGTCTTGCAGACCGCGCTGCGCGGCACGTCCGCGCCGATCCGGCGGACCAGGTCCTTGAAGATCTGCCGGTCCTCGCCGCGCTCGATGGCGTCGATGTCCGCGCCGATCAGCTCGACGTTGTACTTCTCCAGCACGCCGCGCTCGTGCAGCGCGATCGCGGTGTTCAGCGCGGTCTGGCCGCCCAGCGTGGCCAGGATGGCGTCGGGCCGCTCCGCCGCGATGACCTTCTCCACGAACTCCGGGGTGATCGGCTCGACGTAGGTGGCGTCGGCGAACTCCGGGTCCGTCATGATCGTCGCCGGGTTGGAGTTGACCAGGGAGACCCGCAGGCCCTCCTCGCGCAGCACCCGGCACGCCTGGGTGCCGGAGTAGTCGAACTCGCAGGCCTGCCCGATGACGATCGGGCCGGAGCCGATGACCAGCACGTGCTTGAGATCAGTCCTCTTCGGCATGGTCAGCGGCCCTCGCTCATCATCGTCACGAACTCGTCGAACAGCGGGGCGGCGTCGTGCGGACCCGCCGCCGCCTCCGGGTGGTACTGCACGCTGAACGCGGGCACTTCCAGGGCGCGGACGCCCTCGACCGTGCCGTCGTTGGGGCAGTAGTGGCTCAGCAGCACGCGACCGAAGTCGGAGGTGAACTCCTCGCCCGGCTCGCCCTCCAGCGCGAAACCGTGGTTCTGCGCGGTGATCGCCACCTTGCCGGTCGCCACGTCGATCACCGGGATGTTGATGCCCCGGTGGCCGTAGCGCATCTTGTAGGTGTCGCGGCCCAGCGCGCGGCCCAGGATCTGGTTGCCGAAGCAGATGCCGAACAGCGGGATCCGCCGGTCCAGCACGCCGCGGGTCAGCTCGACCGCGTGGGCCTGGGTCGCCGGGTCGCCGGGGCCGTTGGACAGGAACACGCCGTCCGGCTTGACCGCCACCAGGTCGTCCACGGTGGAGGTCAGCGGCAGGACGTGCACCTCGATGCCGCGGGCGGCCATCATCCGGGGCGTGTTGGACTTGATGCCCAGGTCCAGCGCGGCCACCGTGAAGCGGCGCTCGCCGACGGCCTCGACCACGTACGGCTCGGCCGTGGTCACGTCGCCCGCGAGGTCCGCGCCCACCATGGGCGGCGCGCTGCGGACGCGCGCCAGCATCTCCTCGACGCTGCCGAGCTCGTCGCCGGAGAACACGCCCGCGCGCATCGCGCCCTGCTCGCGCAGGTGGCGGGTCAGCATCCGGGTGTCGATGCCCGAGATGCCGACGACGCCCTGGCCGACCAGCGCGTCGTCCAGGCTGCGCGTGGACCGCCAGTTGGACGGCACGCGGGCCGGGTCGCGCACCACGTAGCCGGAGACCCAGATGCGGCTCGACTCGTCGTCCTCGTCGTTCCAGCCGGTGTTGCCGATCTGCGGCGCCGTCTGCACCACGATCTGGCGGTGGTAGGACGGGTCGGTCAGGGTCTCCTGGTAGCCGGTCATGCCGGTGGAGAACACCACCTCGCCCAGGCTCGCGCCGACCGCGCCGTAGGCCTCACCGCGGAACACGCGGCCGTCTTCCAGCACCAGTGCCGCGTTCGTCATGAGTCGCCTCCCAGCGCTTGCACCCACTGCTCGTACACGTCCTTGTCATCGCCCCGGAACCCGGTGTCGAACACCCGGTCGCCGAGGTGCCAGCGCACGACCAGCAGGCCGTCCGCCGTCATCACCTTGCCCGCGAGGCCGCGGGCCGTTCGGGCCCCATCCACCCGTTCTACCGGGATCCACAGCGCGCTCGCGCCGGTGCGCTCCACCAGCACGCCGTTCTCGGTGAGCCTGAGGGTCGCCTCGGCGCGGTGGCCGATGTCGCCGACCGCCACCCGGTCCTGCCAGTCGTCGCCGATGGTGGTGCCGACGTACACGCCGGTCGTCTCCAGCATCGTCGCGCCGGTCTCGGCGGGCGGCTGCGGGAACTCCGGCAGCACCTCGGCCTGCCGGCGCGCGCGCCGCTGCCAGCCGCGCCACATGCCGTACAGGCAGAGCAGGAAGATCGCCAGCACGGCCAGCGAGAGCAACACCCGGGTCATGCGGTGATCCTTCCGCCGAGGGCCGTCACGCGCCCGCGCAGCAGGGTCGCGACCACCGCGCCGGGCAGCTCCATGCCCTCGAACGGCGTGTTGGCCGCGATGCTGGCGAACTCGGCGCCGCGCACGGTCCAGGTGGCGTCCGGGTCGACCAGGGTGAGGTTGGCGGGCTCGCCGACCTCGATCGGCCGGCCCTGGTCGGGCAGGCGCGCGATCTCGGCGGGCCGCTCGCTCATCACCCGCGCCACGCCGCGCCAGTCCAGCAGCCCCGTCCTGACCATGGTCTCCACCACGATCGACAGCGCGGTCTGCAGGCCGAGCATGCCGGGCCGGGCGGCGGACCACTCGGTGTCCTTGTCCTGCACGGCGTGCGGCGCGTGGTCGGTGGCCACGCAGTCGATGACGCCCTCGGCCAGCGCCTCGCGCAGCACCTTCGCGTCGGCCGCCGTGCGCAGCGGCGGGTTGACCTTGTTCACCGGGTCGTAGGTCGCCAGCCGCTCGTCGGTCAGCAGCAGGTGGTGCGGCGTGACCTCGGCGGAGACCTCCGTGCCCCGGGCCTTGGCCCACCTGAGCACGTCGGCCGTGCCGGTGGTGGAGACGTGGCAGACGTGCAGCCGGGCGCCCGCGTGCAGCGCCAGCAGGCAGTCCCGGGCCACGATCGACTCCTCGGCGGCGGCGGGCCAGCCCGGCAACCCCAGCCGGGACGCCTGCTCGCCCTCGTGCGCCTGCGCGCCCACGGTCAGCCGGGGCTCCTCGGCGTGCTGCGCGACGACCACGTCCAGCGCCTTGCTGTACTCCAGCGCGCGTCGCATGATCAGCGGGTCGTGCACGCAGTGGCCGTCGTCGGAGAACACCCGGACGCCCGCCTTGGCCATCGTGCCCAGCTCGGCGAGCTTCACGCCCTCCAGGCCGACGGTGACCGCGCCGACCGGGTGCACGTCGACCAGGCCGACCTCGCGGCCGCGCCGGGCGACGTGCGCGACGACGACCTCGTTGTCCGCGACCGGGCTCGTGTTGGCCATGGCGAACACGGCCGTGTAGCCGCCCAGCGCGGCGGCGGCCGAGCCGGTGGCGATGGTCTCGGTGTCCTCGCGGCCGGGTTCGCGCAGGTGGGTGTGCAGGTCGACGAAGCCGGGCAGCAGGACCGCGCCGTTGCCGTCGACGACCTCCGCGCCCTCCTCCGCCACGGACCCGATCGCGGCGATCACGCCGTCGCGGACCAGCACGTCGATCGGGTCACCCTCGCCGTAAGGCCTTACTCCCCTGAGGATCAAAGAGATCGCGGGGTTGCTCGTGTTCATCTGTTCGGTCGCAAGCTCCCTCACGGGGTTTCCTCCTCGTGGGCAAGCAGGTGGTAGAGGACGGCCATGCGCACGTGCACGCCGTTGCGCACCTGGTCGGTGATGGCCGCGCGGGGCGAGTCGGCGACCGCCGAGGCGATCTCCATGCCGCGCAGCATCGGACCGGGGTGCAGCACGACGGCGTGCTCGGGCAGCAGCTTCAGCCGCCGCTCGCTCAGGCCGTAGGCGATGGAGTACTCGCGGGCCGACGGGAAGAACCCGCCGTGCATCCGCTCGGCCTGCACCCGCAGCAGCATCACGGCGTCGAGGCTCGGCAGCTCGGCGTCCAGCTCGTGCGAGACGGTGAGCGTGCCTCCGTCGCCGGCGGGCGAGGGAACCCCCCAGCTCTGCACGCCCACCGGCAGCAGGGTCGGCGGCGCGACCAGCGTCACGTCCGCGCCCAGGGCGGTGAGCAGGTGCACGTTGGACCGGGCGACCCGGCTGTGCAGCACGTCGCCGACGATCGCGATCCGGCGACCGCGCAGGTCGCCGAGCCGTTCCCGCAGGGTGGCCGCGTCGAGCAGGGCCTGGGTGGGGTGCTCGTGCATGCCGTCGCCCGCGTTGACCACCGACGTGCCCGCCTCGCGCAACCAGCCGGCCAGCCGGTGCGCCGCGCCGGAGGCCGGGTGCCGCACGATGACGCAGTCCGCGCCGGCCGCGGCCAGGGTCAGCGCGGTGTCGCGCAGCGACTCGCCCTTGCTCACGCTGGAGCCGGACGATGAGACGTTCACCACATCCGCGCTCATCCACTTGCCCGCGATCTCGAAGCTGACGCGCGTGCGGGTGGAGTTCTCGTAGAACATCGTGATGACCGTGCGACCGCGCAACGTCGGCAGTTTGCGCACTTCACGGCCTTCGAGGGCCTGCTTGAGGCTCGCCGCGGTGTCCAGGATGGCGGTCGCCTGGGCCGGGTCGATGCCCTCGGTGGTGAGCAGGTGCTTCACCGCAGCACCACCCCGTCGCGCTGGTCGAACTCCTCCAGCAGCACGTGGACCTCCTCGGTGCGGGCCGTGGGCACGTTCTTGCCCACGTAGTCCGCGCGGATCGGCAGTTCGCGGTGGCCCCGGTCGACCAGCACGGCCAGCTGCACGGCGCGCGGGCGGCCGTGGTCGCGCAGGGCGTCGAGCGCGGCGCGGATCGTGCGGCCGGAGAACAGCACGTCGTCCACCAGGACCACGAGCTTGTCGTCGACGCCGCCCTCGGGCAGCTTGGTCGCCTCCAGCGGGCGGGTGGGCCCTCGGCGCAGGTCGTCCCGGTAGAGGGTCACGTCCAGCGTGCCGGTGGGCGGCTCGACACCCGAGAACTCGGCGATCCGCACGGCCAGCCGGCGGGCCAGCGGCGCTCCCCGGCTCGGAATCCCCAACAGGACTACCGCGGGTGCGCTGGGTGCATCAAGAGCGGTCTTCTCGATGATCTGATGGGCCATTCGGGCGACGGTGCGCGCGACGTCGCCGGCCGACAGGAGCTCTCGCTCCCCGGCCGGGTCCGTCGCGCCACGTTGACGTGGCGCCACGGTTGGACCTCCTTCCCCGCCTCGCTGGACGGGTCCTTAAAGGACGTCGGACACCCGGCTGCGACCGGGCTGACCAGCACCGTATCAGGCGAGCGCGGTCAATCTTCCGGGTGGTGTGCGTGGTCTCGCCCACCTGTCCCAGCGAGATCAGCTTGACCTGGTGACCACGGAGAGCAATCATTACTCTGCGTATTGATCTAAGCCTCCCCGCGGCAGTCCCCTACCGGCTGACGGGGCGAATGAACGGAGAACCGCCACATGGGCGACTACGCCAAGGCGCTGGGGGCCAAGCTCCGCGCGATCCGCCAGCAGCAGGGCTTGTCTTTGCACGGCGTCGAGCAGAAGTCCGGCGGTCGCTGGAAGGCCGTGGTCGTCGGCTCGTACGAGCGCGGCGACCGCGCCGTGACCGTGCAGAAGCTCGCCGAGCTGGCCGACTTCTACGGCGTCCCGGTGGCCGAGCTGCTGCCGGAAGGTCGGGTGCCGTCCGGTGCGGAACCCGCCACGAAGATCGTCATCAACCTGGAACGGCTGCAACAGCTGCCGGCGGAGAAGGTCGGGCCGCTCGCGCGGTACGCGGCCACCATCCAGAGCCAGCGCGGCGACTACAACGGCAAGGTCCTGTCCATCCGGACCGAGGACCTGCGGTCGCTGGCGATCATCTACGACATGACGCCCGGCGAGCTGACCGAGCAGCTCATCGACTGGGGCGTGCTGCCTCCCGAGGCTCGTCCGGCCAAGGAGGACTGAGCACGCGGAAAAGGGCCACCCGGCGGTTCGCCAACGGGTGGCCCTTCCGGCCTGCTCGGCGGCAGGCCCTGCGGCCGCGCGGGCCGCGGGTGGCTAGAGCACGGCCCGGAGCTGGTCGGCGATGACCGCGATCCGGCCGAGCACGCCGTTGACGAACCGCGGCGAGTCGTCCGTGGACAGGCCCTTGGCCAGCTCGACCGCCTCGTCGATCGCGACCGCGTCCGGCACGTCGGCGGCCCACAGCAGCTCGTAGAGCCCGATCCGCAGCACCGCGCGGTCGACCGCGGGCATGCGCTGCAGCGTCCAGCCCTCCGCGTGCTCGGAGATCAGGTCGTCGATGCGCGCGCGGTGCGCCGTGACGCCTTCCACCAGGACGATCGTGTAGTCGTTCACCGGCGGCACGTCCGTCGAACCGACCCGGTCCGCCAGCAGCGTCACCGGGTCGGCGCCCCGCAGGTCGGCCTCGTAGAGGACGTCCAGCGCGCGTTTGCGGGCCTTGCTCCGTGCGCCCATCTCAGCCGTTCACTCGGCCCAGGTAACGGCCGTCGCGGGTGTCGACCTTGATCTTCTCGCCCGTCGTGACGAACAGCGGCACCTGGATCTCCGCGCCGGTCTCCAGCGTGGCGGGCTTGGTGCCGCCGGTGGAGCGGTCGCCCTGCAGGCCGGGGTCGGTGTGCTGGATCACGAGCTCGACCGAGGTCGGGAGCTCGACGTAGAGCGCGACGCCCTCGTGCATGGCGACGACGGCTTCCTGGTTCTCCAGCATGTAGTTCGCCGCGTCGCCGACCGTCTCGGCCGGGATGCTGATCTGGTCGTAGGTGTCGCCGTCCATGAAGACGAAGTCGGCGCCGTCCTTGTACAGGTAGGTCATGCCGCGCTTGTCGACGGTGGCCGTCTCGACCTTGGTGCCCGCGTTGAAGGTCTTGTCCACGACCTTGCCGGACAGGACGTGCTTCAACGTGGTGCGCACGAAGGCGCCGCCCTTGCCCGGCTTCACGTGCTGGAACGCGGTGACGGTCCACAGCTGGCCGTCGAGGTTCAGCACCAGGCCGTTCTTCAGGTCGTTGGTGGTGGCCACGGTGGTGGGCTCTCCTGTTGCGTGAGTGGAGGACGACGTCGGCTCGGCCGACGAATCCGATTCCAGGCGATCCGACTTCAGATGACCACGAGCTCCTTCGTGGTCAGGGTGAGGAGCTCCGGGGCGCCTTCGCGCACCACGAGCGTGTCCTCGATGCGGACACCACCCTTCCCGGCCAGGTACACACCGGGCTCGACGGTGACCGCCATACCGGGCAGAAGTGTACCGTCACCCGCCTTCGACAGCGCTGGAGCCTCGTGGATCTGCAGGCCGACGCCGTGGCCGAGGCCGTGCAGGAACTCGTCGCCGTGCCCGGCCTCCTCGATCACGCCGCGCGCCGCCGCGTCGACGTCCGCGTAGGGCGTGCCGACCGCCAGCGCGGCCCGGCCCGCCGCCTGCGAGGCCGCGACCAGCTGGTACAGCTCGCGCTGCCAGTCCGCGGCCCGGCCGACGACCACGGTGCGGGTCATGTCGGAGTGGTAGCCGTCGACCAGCGCGCCGAAGTCGAGCTTCACGAAGTCGCCGTCGCGGACGAGGGCGTCGGTCGGCCGGTGGTGCGGCACGGCCGAGTTCGCGCCCGTCGCCACGATCGACTCGAACGCGCGCCCGGCCGCGCCGTGGTCGAGCATGCGGCTCTCCAGCTCGCGGGCGACCTCCTTCTCGCTGCGGCCCGGCCGCAGGCCGCCGTGCTCGACGAGGCCGGCCAGCGCCCGGTCGGCCGCCGCGCACGCCATGCGCAGGGCCTCGACCTCGGCGTCGTCCTTGACCAGCCGCAGTCGTTCGACCAGGTCGGGCGCCGGCACCAGCTCGGTGCCGTCGGCCGCGTCCGTGAGCACGTCCAGGCCGTCCACGGTCACGTGGCGGCTCTCGAAGCCGACCCGGCCCGTCCGCGCCCCGTTCTGCCGGGCCGCCCGCTCGACCAGCACCGCGTCGCACGGCCGGTCGATGACCCGCTCCAGGTCCGGCACCTGCGCGGCGGCCTGGGTGAGGTAGCGGCCGTCGGTGCAGAACACCGTCGCGTCGTCGGAGTCGGCGTGCACGAGCAGCGCCGCGTTCGAGCCGGTGAACCCGGTGAGGTAGCGGACGTTGAGCAGGTTGGTCACCAGCAGCGCGTCCAGCTCCCGGTCCCGGAGCGTGGCGCGCAGGGCGGCGCGGCGAGTGGAGTGCGGCATGTCAGCAGCGTAAGGCTCGGCGGACCACCACACCGTGCCACTCGATCGGGTGAACCGTGCTGAATCGTGCGACAGTCGCGTGACGGACAGTGCGTGCCTGGTGGGTGCTATGACGGGCCGTCGGTCCGACTTAGGGTGGGGCGCATGCGCGCGTGGCTGGTCCGAGGGTTCTGGCTGGGTCTGTTCCACGGCGGGGTGCAGACCGGCACCTCGGCCGTGAGCGTGCACAGCCCCGAGGCCGCCGCGTCCATCCGGTACATCGCGATCGGGCTGGTGGTCGTGATCGGCGTGCTGTGGGGCGCGTTGGACGCGTGGCGGCAGCTCGAAGGGCGCGGCATGGTGTGGTTCGCCGCGGCGCTGGTGGCCGGGCCGCTGGCCGGGATCGCCGGGGTGGCCGGGCGGTCGCTGGTGGACCAGACGGGGCTCGAGTCGCTCGGGCCGGCGCTGACGGGCGGCGCGGCGTTCACCGCGTTGCTGGTCATGGCGACGGCGGCGGTCGGGATGGGCATCGGCAACGCCCTCCCCCAGCCGGACGGGTCGCGGCAGGCCGACGGGTCGCACTAGGTCCCGGCGGTGGGTCTCACAGCTCGCGGGCGCGCCGGTCCGGCGAACGGCGTCAGCGGCGCAGTTCGCCCGCCTTCTCGTACGACTCCCACTCCTTCTTCGTGACCGACGTGAGCTGCGACGAGTTCAGCGTGACGATCTCGATCGCGGCCTCGCCCGCGCCCAGCGCCCACAGCCGGTCCTTCACCAGCAGCCCGATCCGGCCGTCGGGCGCGCGCACCGCCTTCGCGCCGGCCGGGATCTCCGCCGCGACGGGCAGGTCGTCCACGACCGGCGGACGGCGGTCGAGCACCCTGGTGGCGAGCCGGTCGGTCACCGAACGGCGCTCCAGCCGCACCACCTCGCCGTCCAGCACGAGGTCGGTGGTGTTCGCGGGCGACGGCACGGCGTAACCGCGCAGCAACGCCGCCGAGTCCTCGTCCGCGCAGCCCGGCACGTTCGCCAGGTCGAGCCCGAACTGGCTGAGGTCGGTCGGCGCGGCCGCCGCGCCGTCCAGGGTCGCGCGGACCACGTCCACCGCGATCCGGCCGCACGGGTCGTCCGCGGTCACCGGCGCGTGCCCGAGGGGCGTGCGGACCAGGCCGGGGCCTTCCCGCCAAGGGCCCGGGATGTGCACCTGGGGGTGCGGGTTCGCGGTGAACTCCTTGTTCCAGAACGTCAACGACGTGCCGTGCTCGGTCTCGTGGGCGATGACGAACGCGCGCAGCGCGGCGACGTACATCCAGTCGGCGCTGAACGCGTCGACCACCGAGCGGGTCCGCTTCGAGCGCGTGTCGGGCACCTGCTGGAAGCCGGCCGGCCCGAGCGCCTGCACGCCGGAGGCGAACGTCGGGTCCTTGGACCGCAGCACGAACTGGCCCGCGCCGTTCCACCCGGCGGCCTCGCCGGTGGTGTCGGTGAACATGAGGTGGAACCAGCCGTCGACGACCAGCACCGACGGTTGGCCCGCGCCGTAGGTGTTGTCCCTGGCCTTGTCGTAGGACGGGCTCACGATCGGCTTGCCGCCGGCCGCGCGCGTCCACGAGATGCCGTCCGGGCTGGTGGCGACCCCGATCGCGTTGCCGTTGGCGTGGTCGCCGGCCGCGCCCGTGTAGTAGAGGTAGTAGGTGCCGCCGAGCCTGATCACCGACGGGTCGCAGGTGTGCACGCCGTCGAAGCCGGTGACGCTGCCGGACAGCACCGGCATGGCCGGCGTGCCGTTGGGCGCGGCGAAGGGGCCGGCCGCCGAGGCGCTCTCCGCGTAGAGCAGGTCGTCGCCGGGTGGTGCGGCGACCATGAGCTGGCTGCACCACCACATGCGGTGCCGGCCGCCCTCCAGCAGGATCGTCGGGCCGTAGTTGTACGGCGCGTCGCCGCCGTGCGCGACCACGCCACCGCTCTGCCTGCCCCGGTCGGCGGCCAGCGGCACCGGCTTGGCCTCGGTCGTGCTGGTGCTGGTGCTGGGCGGCGCCGGGCTGGACGTGGGCGTGGCGCTGCTCGGGGCGGGTGCCGACGCCGGGTCGGCGGCGCTCGGGGCGCAGGCCGTCACCAGCACGACGGTCATCGCGGACCCGAGGAGCCTCACCGCTCCCGCATCGGACCTGGACATGGCGGGGCCGATCTCCACTTCTGCCGGCGTTCGGACACCGGGATGACGGCGGCGCACCCGGTTCCGTTCAGTGTAGAGATCGACTACGTCTGTCGAGTGTCAACCGGAAGAGGCCACGAGCTCCACTTCGAAGCCGTCTGTGTTCTCCAGATAGGCTGCGTAGTGATCGGGACCACCCGCGTGGGGGTATTTGTCCGCGAACAACGGCGACCACCCGTGCCCGGTCGCCTCGGCCGCCAACCGATCGACCTCCACCCGGCCGCCGACGTGGAACGCCAAGTGGTTCAGCCCCGTGCCGAGCCGGTGGTGCGTCTCCAGCGCGGGCGAGCGCTCGACCACGAGGTAGGTCGGGCCGAGCCGCCAGCTCACCCCGGCCGGCCAGCGCTGGTACTCGACCCAGCCCAGCTCGCCGAGCAGCCAGCCGATGCTGTGCTCGGCACGGGCCAGGTCCGGCACCCACAGCTCGACGTGGTGCAGGTGCCCCGCCGTCATCCGGCCTCCTCACCCTCGTTCAGCCCGCTAACGCCCTCGACGCCCGATGATCACCCGAAAGTGGCACCGGCTTCGGGGATGAACGGTAACGCCGGATTTGTTGCCGGAAAAAAGAAGGTGTGGCGCCCGGCCCCCTGTGTCTGCGGTGGCTTGGCTGACGGGTCACTGCGGCGGGCTTCGCTCACGGGTGACTGCGTTGGCCAGTGGCCGCGGTGGCTTGGCTCGGGGTGGCTGCGGTGGCTTGGCGCTCGGGTGACTTCAGTCGCTTGGCTCGGGAGTCGCTTGGCTCGGGCTGGCCGGGTCGGCGGCTGGCCGGGTCGGCGGCTGGCCGGGTCGGCTTGGCCTCCGGGTCTGCGGCGGCTTGGGGGCGGTCTGCGGCGCTCGGCGCCCAGGGATGTCGCGTCGCGTGACGCGCGGGGACGCGTGGGTGTGCGGCGGCTTGATGCGGAGGGGGTTCGCGTCGCCTGAGCACAACCGACGCGCACGCGTGGGTGTGCGGCGGCCTGCCGGGCCCTTGGGGCTGCGGCAGGCTGGCGCGGGGGATGTGCGCGTCGGTGTGCGCCGGGGCCGGTTGGGCGCGGGTGTGCGTGTCGGTTGTGCGTGGGATGCGCGGCGGGCTGGCGCACGGGAGCGTGCGTCGGCGCGGGGTGGGACGTTTTGCGGGGTCAGAGGAGGATGCTGCCGCCCGACTTCGGCTCGGACGCGACCGCGGAGTAGGCAGCCGCGATGAGCGCCGGGTCCGGGCCCTCCAGCCGGCCGGGCTTGGCCAGGCCGTCGAGCACCACGAACCGCAGCACGCCCGAGCGGGTCTTCTTGTCCGACCTCATGCCCTCCAGGAGCTGGCCCAGCGCATCCGGGTCGTAGCCGGTCGGCAGGCCCAGCGAGGTGAGGATCGAGCGGTGGCGGTTGGCGGTGGTGTCGTCCAGCCTGCCGGCCAGGCGGGCCAGTTCGGCGGCGAACACCAGGCCGACGCTGACCGCCGCGCCGTGCCGCCAGCGGTAGCGTTCGCGGCGTTCGATGGCGTGCGCCAGGGTGTGGCCGTAGTTCAGGATCTCGCGCAGGTCCGATTCGCGCAGGTCGGTCGACACGACGTCGGCCTTGACCTGGATCTTGCGCCGGACCAGCTCCTCGATCACGTCGCCTGCCGGGTCGAGCGCGGCCTCCGGGTCGGCCTCGATCAGGTCGAGGATCACCGGGTCGGCGATGAAACCGCCCTTGACCACCTCGGCCATGCCCGCGACGAGTTCGTTGCGGGGCAACGTCTCCAGCGTGGTCAGGTCGACCATCACGGCGTCCGGCTCGTAGAACGTGCCGACGAGGTTCTTGCCGGCGTCGGTGTTGATGCCGGTCTTGCCGCCGACCGCCGCGTCCACCATGGCGAGCAACGTGGTGGGCACGTGGACCAGCTTCACCCCGCGCATCCAGGTGGAGGCGACGAACCCGGCCAGGTCGGTCACCGCGCCGCCGCCGAGGCCGACCACGACGTCCGTGCGACCGAGGCCGATGCGGCCGAACACGTCCCAGCAGTACCCGGCGACCCGCAGGTCCTTGCCGTCCTCGGCGTCGGGGACCTCGACGCGGTGCGCGTCGATCCCGGCCGCCTCCAGCTCGCCGCGGACCGCCTCGGCGGTCTCGGCCAACGTCGGTGTGTGGACGATCGCCGCCTTGGCCGTGCCCTTCAGGGTCTCGACCAGGTCGCCGAGCAGGCCGCGGCCCACCACCACGTCGTACGGTCGTTCCGCGGCCACGCGGATCCGCACCGGCTCGCCCATCACCACTCCCCTCGTCGGGTCACCATTCGACCACGTCCGCGCCCAGCGCGTTCCCGCCCCACACGCCGGCCAGCACCTCGGCCTGGTCCTTGACCGCGCGCCGCGCCGTGCCCCTGACCTGCGACCAGCCGGTGACCTGGAACGTCACCGTGCGGCCGCGGAACTCGTGCCGCCACGCGCCCGTCACCCGGCCGTGCAGCACGAGCGCGCCAGGGCTGCCGACGGGCCGCCAGACCCGCTTGGCCACGTCCGGGTCGGCGACCAGGTGACGCGGGCCGAGCAGGTAGGGGTCGCGCGGGAACAGCAGCAGGCCGGCGGGCGGGTCGGGTGCTTCGGCGACGTCCTCGTGCGCGAGCAGCCGCGTGCCGCCCACCCGGACCGGGCGCAGGTCGGGCCAGCTGTCCCGCGGGCCCGCGCCGAGCCACTTCTCGGCGTCGGCCTTGGCGAACGGGCCGACGAGCCGGGCGTAGTCGCGCAGCAGGGTCGGTTCGCCGGGCTCGTCGACGTCCGGTTTCGCGGTCGGGCGGCGGAAGACGAGCTGCTTGCCGAGGTGGTCCAGCTCGATGCCCGCGAGGAGGGTGGCGAGGCGGAAGACGTTCTCGATGACGTGGTCGACCCGGCAGGTCGGGCAGTGCGGGGTGACGGCGGCCGGCAGCAGCGGGCTGATCGCCGCGGACAGCTCGCCCTTGGTGGCCGTCTCGCCGGGGAACTCGCGGTGCAGGAGGTCGACGACCAGGTCGACGTGCTCCAGGTCGGGCGTCGGGTGCGCACCGCACCAGGCCGCCAGCTGCCGCGGCGTGCGCGGCCGGAGTTGGCGGCGCAGCGCGGGCAGGTCCTCGCGGCGGTGCAGGTGGGGCGCGCCGCGCAGGCTCAGCACGCGGACCAGGTCGTCGGTGGGTTCGCGGCGACCTCGCACGCCCAGCGCCGCCGCGCCCGTCTTGGGCGGGCTGTCCACCACGCCCAGCGGCAGCACCGCGTCGGGGTCGTCGCCGTGCAGGCCCTGCACCGCGGCGCGGTGCGCGAGGACCTGGGCCCCGGTCAGGTCCACTCAGGTCCCTTGCGCCGGCTCCGTCGGGCGGAGCACCGCGTCCACCACCTGCTCCGGGGTGAGGTCGTCGGTGGTCACCTCGATCGTGGCGACTTCCCGGTACAGCGGCAGGCGAGCGTCCAGCAGGGACTTGAAGGTCGCACGCGGGTTCACGCCCGCGAGCAGCGGCCGGGCGCTGGACATGCCGGTGCGCCGCACGCCCTCGGCCATGCCGACGTTGAGGAAGACCACGGTGTGCCCGGCGAGCCGGCCGCGGGTGGTCGCGGACAGCACCGCGCCGCCGCCGAGCGCCAGCACGCCGTCGTGGGTCTTGAGGCCCTCGGCGACGGCTTCTTCCTCCATCGTGCGGAACGCGGGTTCGCCGTCGTCGGTGAAGATGTCGGAGATCGGCTTGCCGGCGGTGGCGACGATGTCGTCGTCGGTGTCGCGGAAGGCGACGCCGAGGCGTTCGGCGAGCAGCAGGCCGACCGTCGTCTTTCCGGCTCCGGGTGGGCCGAGGACGACGAATCGGGGGCTCACAGACCCTCCCAGCGGGCTTCCAGCGCTTCCAGGTAGGAGGCGACGTTGCGCTTGGTCTCGGCGATCGAGTCGCCGCCGAACTTCTCCAGCGCCGCCTCGGCCAGCACGAGCGCCACCACGGACTCCAGCACCACGCCCGCGCGCGGCACCGCGCACACGTCCGAGCGCTGGTGGATCGCCACCGCGGGCTCTCCGGTTCGGACGTCCACAGTGGACAGCGCACGGGGCACCGTGGAGATCGGCTTCATGGCGACGCGGACGCGCAGCGGCTCGCCGTTGGTGATGCCGCCCTCCAGGCCGCCCGCCCGGTTGGAGCGGCGCGTGACGCCCTTCGGGCCCGGGCCGCGGTCGATCTCGTCGTGCGCCTCGCTGCCCCAGCGCTCGGCGGTGGTGAAGCCGTCGCCGATCTCGACGCCCTTCATCGCCTGCACGCCCATCAGCGCGCCGGCCAGCCGCGCGTCGAGGCGCCGGTCCCAGTGGACGTGCGAGCCGAGGCCCGGCGGCAGGCCGTAGGCGATGACCTCGATCACGCCGCCGACCGTGTCACCCGCCTCCTTCACCGCCTCGACCTCGGCCACCATCGCCTCGGTGCCCCGTGCGTCGAAGGCCCGCACGGGGCTCGCGTCGACGGCGGCCAGGTCGTCCGGGCCGGGCACGGGCGCGTCGGCGGGCGTCTTGGCCTTGCCGATGGAGACGACGTGGCTGATCACGTCCGCGTCGAAGACCTGCTTGAGGAAGTGGCGGGCGACCGTGCCGAGCGCGGTGCGGGCCGCGGTTTCCCGGGCGCTGGCGCGTTCGAGCACGGGGCGGGCCTCGTCGAAGCCGAACTTCTGCATGCCGGGCAGGTCGGCGTGGCCGGGGCGTGGCCTGGTCAGCGCCTCGTTGCGGCCGGTCGGCTTGAGCTCGGACGGGTCGACCGGGTCGGCGGACATCACCTTCTGCCACTTGGGCCACTCGGTGTTCCCGATCCGGACCGCGACCGGGCCGCCCTGGGTGAGGCCGTGGCGGACACCGCCGAGGATCTCGACCTCGTCCGCCTCGAAGCCCATGCGCGGGCTCCGGCCGAAGCCGAGGCGGCGGCGCTCGAGTTGAGCGGTCAGGTCGGCAGTGGTGACCTCGACCCCGGCGACCATGCCTTCCAGCACGGCGACGAGGGCCGGTCCATGGGACTCCCCAGCGGTGATCCAGCGCAGCACGCCGCGAATCCTTCCACAGTGGGGGCAGGGGCCTGGGCGCAGGTCAGGGCAGGTCTCCGCGGTCCCGACAGGTGGACGCCCAGGGAGACGCCTCGGGGGACGCCTCGGTCGGTCGCGCCGGTGGGGCGGAGCGCTCCGGTCGGGGGTCGGCGGCGTTCCGGTCCGAGGGTCGGCGGCGCTCCGGTCCGGGGGGCCGGCCCGGGAGGGGCGGTCTGGGAGGGGCGGTCTGGGAGGGGCGGTCTGGGAGGGGCGGTCTGGGAGGGGCGGTCTGGGAGGAGGGCGGAGGACTGGGGCGGCAGAGGGCCCAGTCGGTGGGCGGGCCGGGTCGACAGGGCGGGCACGCCTGGAGACGGGCAGGCAAGGTGAACGGGCAAAAGCCGGGCGCGGGCAAGCTCGCCGGGCGGGCAAGGTCGCCGGGCGGGCAAGGTCGCCGGGCGGGCAAGCTCGCCGGGCAGGCAAGGTCGCCGGGCAGGCAAGGTCGCCGGGCAGGCAAGGTCGCCGGGCAGGCAAGATCGGCGGGCAGGCAAGATCGGCGGGCAGGCAAGATCAAGGGGCAGGCAAGGTCGAGAGGGCGGTCCGGGGGCGGGGGCCGGGCGACGGAGGACTGGGGCGGCAGAGGGCCCAGTCGGTGGGCGGGCCGGGTCGGCGGGGCGGGCACGCCCGTGGACGGGCGGCCAGGGTGAGCGCGCAAGGCCGGGCGCGGGCGAGGTTGGGCGCGGGCGAGGTTGGGCACGGGCAAGGTTGGGCACGGGCAAGGTTGGTGGGCGCGGGCGAGGTTGGTGGGCGCGGTTGTGAATGCGGGCGAGAGTGCGGATGTGAGTGCGGTGGGCTGTTGACGCGGCGGCACGAGGTGGGGGGTTAGCCGGCGGAGACTGCGACCAGCCACGTCGCAGCCAAGAGGCCGGGGCCGTGGGGGAGGCTGTCGTGGGGCCATCTCAGGCCCAAGGTGAGGGTGAGCGCGCTCGCCAGCAGGGCACCGACCGGTAGGGCGAGCCACGACACCGAGGCCAGCACGGCGCCCAGCGAGCCCGCCAGCTTCACGTCTCCCCCGCCCATCGCCGACGGCGCCAGCAGGCGGACCAGGAGGTGGAAGCCGCCGAACAGCAGGCAGCCCGCCAGCGCCCGCCACAGGTCCGCCCCGCACAACCACAGCGTGACGCCGATCGCCGGGTACGCGGGCAGCGTCAACGCGTCCGGCAGGCGGCGGTGGCGCAGGTCGGTCACGGTCAGCAGCACGCCGAGCCACGCCACCAGCAGCGGCACGGGCAGCCAGTGCGGCGGGGCCAACGCCCAGGCGACGAACCACAACACGGCCGTCGGCACGGCGCACCACAGCACACCGACGTGCGCCCCGCGCGGGAGGCGGCGCAGCAACCCGGCGCCCGCGGCGCCGGCCAGGAAGCCGGAGATGACCATGGGTCCAGCGTGGTCACCGGGATGGCGGGGGCGCAACGAGAAGTGCGGGTGAATGGTCCATTCACCCGCACTCGTCCGCCCGGCCGAAACTCAGCGCTGCCAGGAGAACAACGCGTCACCCGCCGCCACCGCGCCACCGGCCTGGTCCAGCAGCACCTCGGGGGCCGCGTCCAGCGCGATCACCGGGCAGATCGGCGCGAAACCCGCCGCCTCCACCTCCGCCGGGTCCCACGTCACCACGGGCTGCCCCGCGCGCACCGCCTCGCCCTTGACCACGTGCACC
Source organism: Actinosynnema sp. NPDC049800 (assembly GCF_040656635.1). Classification (NCBI taxonomy): domain Bacteria; kingdom Bacillati; phylum Actinomycetota; class Actinomycetes; order Pseudonocardiales; family Pseudonocardiaceae; genus Actinosynnema; species Actinosynnema sp. NPDC049800. The sequence continues at coordinate 63,046 of NZ_JBFAMT010000053.1, forward strand.
GTGAAGCCCTCGCCCTTGCGCTTCACCGTGTCGATCCCGAGGTGCACCAACACCGCCGCACCCTCCGAAGTGGCCACGACGAACGCGTGCGGGTGCAGCGTCACCACGGTCCCGTCCACCGGGGACACCACGTCCGCACGCACCCGCTCCGGCTCGACCGCCACCCCCGGACCGACCATGGCCTGCGCGAACACCGGGTCCGGCACCTCGGCCAACGGCACCACGCGCCCGCCGACGGGGCTCGTCACGCGCAGCGTCACAGCAGGTCCTCGATGTCGCTGGCGATCGTGTCGGCCTCGGGACCCACCACCACCTGCACGACGTTGCCCGCACGCATCACGCCGTGCGCACCCAAGCCCTTCAAGGCCTTCTCGTCCACCAGGGAACCGTCTTCCAGCTCACAGCGCAGGCGCGTGATGCACGGCTCGATCTCCACGATGTTGTCCGCGCCGCCGAGCGCGGCGAGAATCCCGGCCGCTTTGTCGTCCGCCACTTCGAAGTCCTCTCTCGACACCTGCCCTGAGGGTGCCACCGCTCGGGCACGGTCCCGTAACGGCGGTTGACACCCGGTTGGCGCGCGGAGCATCCTCCCCGCACCAACTGGTCTAGACCGGAAAGTACCAATGCCCGTATGGACGCGCGAGCGCCGGGGAGGTGTCATGAGCCGCAACGAGATCGTCGACGGGCCCAAGCCCAAGCACGCCCAGCTGCGCGACATCCTGCGGCGCATGGCCGAGCAGGAGCTCTCGCCGGGCTCGCCGATCCCGTCCGAGCGCGACCTCGCCGAGCAGTACGGTGTGTCCCGCATCACAGTACGCGCGGCCGTCGGCCAGCTCGTCGCCGAGGGCCTGCTCACCAGGGCGAAGGGCCGCGGCACGTTCACCGCACGGCGGCGCATGGACGTCCAGCTGTACCTGGAGTCGTTCACCGACGACATGCGCCGGCGCGGCCTGACCCCCGCGACCGAGGTCCTGGCCTGCGCCGAGGAGGCGCCGCCGCCCGAGGCGACCGCCGCGCTCGGCCTGCTGCCGCACGAACCGGCGTGCCGGCTCGTCCGCCTGCGCCGGGCGGACGGCGTGCCGCTGGCCGTCGAACGGGGCTGGTACAACCCGCGGGTCGTGCCGGACCTGGACCAGCACGACCTCACGGCCTCGCTCTACACCCTCATCGCCGACACGTACGGGGTCCAGCTCGACCACGCGGGCCAGACCGTGTGGGCCGAGGGGGCCGACCCCGAGACCGCGAAGCTCCTGGCCGTCCGGCCGGGCAGCCCGCTGCTCGTCTTCCGCCGGGTCTCGAGCTCACGAGGCAGGCCCGTCGAGGACATGACGTCCTGGTACCGGGGCGATCTCTACCAGGTGACCATGCAATTGGACCGGACCGTCCCGGAATCCGGCCCACACCACTCCGCCAAGGGAGGTACCCCATGAGCGCCAGCGCCCCACAGGCGACCGGCGGTCGTGAGATCAAGGGTCTGGCCGGGCTTCAGCGATTCGGCCGCAGCCTCATGCTGCCGATCGCCGCACTGCCCGTAGCCGCGCTCCTGCTACGACTCGGCCAGGACGACATCCTCGGCAAGGACTGGCTGGGCTGGAACGCGGTGGCCGGCGTCATCGGCGGGGCGGGCAACGCCCTGTTCGCCAACCTGCCGCTGCTGTTCGCCGTCGGTGTGGCCATCGGCTTCGCCCGGCGCGGTGACGGTTCCACCGCGTTGGCCGCCGTGGTCGGCTTCGTGGTGACCGAGGCCGTGTTCAAGGCGATGTCGCCGCTCGTGCTGCCGCTGCCGGAGGACGCGGCGGCCGACGCCAAGCAGGAGCTGATCAACTACTCGGTGCTGACCGGCATCGTGGTCGGCTTGATCAGCGCGGTGCTGTGGCAGAAGTACCACCGCATCAAGCTGCCCGCCTACCTGGCCTTCTTCGGCGGCCGGCGGTTCGTGCCGATCCTGGTCGCGGGCGTGATGATCCCCGTCGCGGTGGTCATGGGACTGGTCTACCCGTGGTTCGACGCGGGCCTGACCTCGGTCGGCGAGGCGATCTCCGGCAGCACGATCATCGGCGCAGGCGTCTACGGCACGATCAACCGCCTGCTGCTCCCGCTGGGCCTGCACCACATCCCGAACACGTTCATGTGGCAGGTCTTCGGCGAGTACGAGGGCAAGACCGGCGACATCCAGCGGTTCTTCGCGGGCGACCCGTCCGCGGGCACGTTCATGACCGGCTTCTTCCCGATCTTCATGTTCGCGCTGCCGGCGGCGGCGCTGGCCATCGTGCACACCGCCCGGCCGGCGCAGAAGAAGGTCATCGCGGGCATCATGGGCTCGGCGGCGCTGACCTCGTTCATCACGGGTGTGACCGAACCGCTCGAGTTCGCGTTCATGTTCGTGGCGTGGCCGCTGTACGTGATCCACGCGGTGCTCACCGGCACGTCGTTGGCGATCAGCAACGCGCTGGACATCCACAGCGGGTTCGGGTTCTCCGCGGGCGCCATCGACTACGCCCTGAACTTCAACATCTCGACCAAGCCCTTGCTGATCCTGGTGCTGGGCGTGATCTACGCGGCCATCTACTACTTCCTGTTCCGCTTCGTCATCACCAAGTGGAACCTGAGGACTCCGGGCCGCAGCGCGGACGAGGACCCCGAGGCCGACGCGAGCGTGGTCGACGGCGACAAGACCGCCACCACCGCCAAGGGCGACAAGGAAGGCCGGTCGGACGCGACCGCGTCCTGACGGCGAGTCGGAGTAACGAGAGGACGGGTCATGCCTGAGCGACGGGTCACCGTGGCGAGCAAGGTCGGACTGCACGCGCGCCCTGCCGCACTGCTGGCGAAGGCGGCGGCCGGGCAACCGGTGACGGTCACCATCCGCAAGGACGACGGCCAACCGGTCGAGGCGGCGAGCGTGCTGGGCCTGATGACGCTCGGCGCGATGCACGGCGACGAGGTCGTCCTGACCGCGGACGGCGAAGGCGCGGACGCCGCGCTGGAGGCGATCGCGGAGATCATCGCCACCGACCTCGACGAGTCTTAATGACCCGTGTCAAGTGGCTGTGGGCGCTGGTGTGGCGGAACTTGTCGTTGTGAACGGCCGGTTGTCGCGCAACAGTGCCCACAGC
>NZ_JBFAMT010000054.1:0-62960 GCF_040656635.1 Actinosynnema sp. NPDC049800
AGACGCCGACCGCCCAGGTTGACCGACCGATCCCGGATCTCGAAATCCACCACAACTCCCCAACTGGGGTGTTGCGACGACCACTAGAACCCAAGGAGAGTCGCCGGGGGCCGCCGATCCGGCTGGGTTGGTCAGGCGAGCGCTCAGCCGACCTTGCCCACGCCCGCGCCGCTCTGCACGGTCGACTTCACGCTGCTCGCGCTGTCGAGGCTGTAGCCGTACGGGATCGCCTTGACGCTGCCGCCCTGGTCACCCGAACCCGAGTTGACGAAGTGGTTGTTGCGCGCCACCAGGTTGGCGGGGTCCGAGCTGCCCTCACCGCGGTGGAAAGGGTCACGCGTGTTCTCGAAGTAGTTGCCCTCCACGAGCACGCCCGCCTCCTCCGTGGAAGCGACACCGTACGACGTCACGCCGCCGTAGTAGTTGTTGTAGACGTGCACGGGGTTGCCGAAGCGGACCCGCGGGTGGCGCTGGTTGGTGCCGTCGAACCAGTTGTTGTGGTAGGTCACGCGCAGCTTGCCGCGGTCCTCGCCGCCGTTGTCGTCGCTGTGGCCCAGCAGCATGGTCTTGTCGTGGGAGCTGATCTTGTTCCACGACACGGTCACGCAGTCGGACGCGCGCTTGATGTCGATGGCGCCGTCGTAACCGTTGCGCAGGCTGTTGTGGTCGATCCAGACCCTGGTCGAGTACTGGACGTTGATCGCGTCGTCCGCCCAGTTGGTGAAGTTCAGGTTCCGGATGATGACGTTCGACGCGTTGGAGACGTTCAGGCCGTGGCCGGTGATGGTGGCACCCGAGCCGACGCCGATGATCGTCTTGTTGGACGCCACCTTCGTCATGCTCGACAGGGAGATGGTGCCGGACACGCGGATCACCGAGGCGCTGGACGAGCCGACCGCGGACACGAACGCCGAGGTGCTGCTGACGGTGACCGGCGTGGCGCTGCCGCCACCGGTGGTACCGCCGCACTGCGTGGCCCAACCCTGGAGGTTGAACGACGCGGCGTTGGCCGAGGGCGCCATGATCACGGATGCGGCCAGGGCCGACACCGCGAGCAGCGCGCGGGAGATCTTGCGGGACATGCGGTTTCCTCCATACGACTGTGGATGAAAAGGGAACCGGCGGCGGTATTGCGACGTGGCGGCGACCGAAGGCCTACACCGGACTCACCACCTCTCCACGGTGTGCTTGCGGATGTGCTCGACGTCGAACTCGTCGCCGAGACCCGGAGAGGAGGTCAGGGTGACGTGCCCGTCCGCGTCGAGCGGGTCGGCCATCGCGAGCCGGTGCGGCGGCACGCGGTCGAAGTCGTGCAGCGGGTGCAGCAGGCCGCGCTCGTACCAGCGGCCGTTGTCCGTGCCGCCGAGCACGGCCAGGCTCGCCGAGCCGTCGCCGTGGATCTCGCAGTCCATGTTGAACGCCTCGGCCAGGTGCAGGGCCTTGACCGTCGGCGAGATGCCGCCGACGTCGGTCGGGCCCGCGCGCAGGATGTCGCACGCGCCGGAGGTGATCCACTCGGCGCGGGTCAGGTGCTTGCCCCAGGCCACCTCCGGGCCGATCACCGGGATGGACAGCTGCTCGGCCAGCCACCGGTAGGAGCTGATCGACGCCTCCTCCATCGGCTCCTCGAACCAGTAGAAGCCCAGCTCCTCCAACGCCCGGCCCAGTTCCAGCGCCTCGGTGCGCGAGTACCAGTGGTTGGCGTCGAGCATCAGCTCGACCTCGGGCCCGACGGCCTCGCGCACCGCCTCGCACGCCGCGATGTCCGCGCGCACGCTGGGCGCACCGGGCACCGGCGGCATCCACGTGTGCAGCTTGATCGCCAGGTAGCCGCGCTCCACCAGCTGCTTCGCGAACGCCGCGTAGTCGCCGGGCGTGCTCAGCCCACCGGGGATCTCGTCGCCGCACATGGTGCTGGCGTAGGCCGGGACGCGGGACCGGGCGCCGCCGAGCAGCTTCCACACCGGTTGCCCGACCCGCTTGCCCACCAGGTCCCACAACGCCGTGTCGACGTAGCCGAGCGCCCGGTCGGTGAACCGGCCGTGGGAGCCGCGCTGCTTGCGCGCCATCTTGCGCCACAGCCCTTCCCGGTCCCACGGGTCCGCGCCGATCAGCACGGGCTTCACGATCGAGTCGAGCACGGCGGGGCGCAGCTGGTCGGGGTGCACCTGGACGCGCCCGACGGCGCCGTCGGAGTCGGTGATCTCGAGCAGCGCCTCGCGGACCTCGTGCTCGGCGCTCGGGTGCCGGTGCCCGTGCGGGTCCACCGCGGTCCACGCGGTCGTCGTGAACACCGAGACCTCGACGTGCTCGATCACCGCGACCTCCGCAGGCTCGCGCGGCCTCCGGCGTGACGACCGGTCTCGACCGGATGGGACGGAGCCCTGTTCATGACATCCCCTCGCTCAGGTGGTCGGTGTGCGAACGGCGTGCCGGCGCCGCGCTCGGCCCGGTTCCGGGCAGGTGGGTCCTGGAACCTCCCCCTCTGGCGGGAGTCCTCTCCCGCCAGAGGGGGAGGAGTCACTTGCGGTCTTCCCACTCCTTCTGCGCCTCGGTGAGCTTCTTCGCCATGTCGTCCAGGAACTGCTGGCCGGTAAGCTCGCCGAGGAGCACCTTCTGGTACTGGGGCTCGCTGTCGGTCTTGGTGATCGACGAGTACTGCGGCAGGTAGACCGGCGCGGGCACGAGGACCGTGGCCGGGTCTTCCAGCACGCCGAGCGCCATCTTCACGTGGGCGGCGGAGTCGATCCACGCCGCGCTGCGCACGTCGGTGTTGGCGGGGATCTGGCCGACCTTCTCGTTCCAGTAGCTGTTGGACTCGGCCGAGGTCAGGAACTCGGCGAACTTCCAGGCGGCGTCCTGGTTCTCGCTGTTCTTGAACACCGCGAAGCCGTCGGTCGGGTTGGGCACGACGGTCCGCTTGCCGCTGGGGCCGACCGGCAGCGGCATCGCGGCGACCTTGTCGCCCAGCGCCTTGGTGACGTCGCTGTAGGAGCCGAGGTTGTGGTGCATCATCGCCACCGAGCCGCCGGTGAACTGGGCGATCATCTGGGTGAAGCTGTTGTTGACGTCGGCCTCGGGGGTGGCCTTCTTGTACAGGTCGGCGACCTTGTCGACGAGCTCGGCGTTGGCCGGGTCGTTGAGGGTGCTCTTGCCGTCCTTGAAGAAGGTGTCCACGCCGGAGTACGCGTAGGCCTCGGTGATCAGCTGGAACACCGACCCCGCGCCACCGCGGATGGTGTAGCCGTACTTGTTCGCGCCGGTGTCGGTGAGCTTGGTGGCGGTGGTGATGAACTCGTCCCAGGTCTTCGGCGCCTCAAGGCCCGCGTCGGAGAACCAGTCGGTGCGGTACCAGACGATGTCCATGTTGGCCGAGGACGGGACGATGTAGAGCTTGCCGTCCGGCGCCGTCTGGCGGACGGTCTCGACCAGCGACGGGAGCAGCTTGTCCTTCAGCGGACCGCTGTTGATGCGGTCGTCGAGGGGCGCCAACGCCTCCTGGCCGACCAGGTGCGCGAGGTACGAGGTGGTCACGCCGCCGACGTCGGGCGTCTCGCCGCCCGCGATGGCCGTGTCGTACTTCTGCTGCACCGACGCGCTGGGGATGCCGACGTACTCGACCTTGATGGTCGGGTTCGCCTTCTCGAAGCGCGAGATCAGCTCCTTGTAGATCGGCTCGCGGGCGGGCCCGCCGTTGTTGTCCCAGAACGTGATGGTGACGTTCCCGTCGGCGCCCGCACCTCCCTCGGACGAGCAGGCGGACAGCGCCAGGGCGGCGGCCACGGCGACCAGCAGTTTTCTCATGATGCTCCCTATCCCTTGACAGCCCCGGCGCTGAGCCCCTGCACCAGGAACCGCTGCACGACGGCGAAAACCAGGACCACCGGCACGGCCGCGACCACGCCACCGGCGGCGAGTGCCCCGAAGTCGGTGTTGAACTCACCCAACGTGTAGCTCAGGCCGACCGGCAGGGTGAACTTGTCCTGCTTCGTGGCGAACATCAGCGCGAACAGGAACTGGTTCCAGGCGCCGATGAACGCGAACGACCCGACCGCCACCAGGGCGGGCTTGAGCTGCGGCAGGACGACCGCGAAGAACGCGCGCACGCGCGAGCAACCGTCCACCATGGCGGCTTCCTCGAGCTCCACCGAGATGTTGCGGATGAACCCGCTCATCAGGATCAGCGAGAGCGGCAGCTGGAACGCCACCTCCGCGATGACCAGGCCGGTGATGCTGTTGAGCAGCCCCAGCCCCTTGAAGATCACGAACAGCGGGATCAGCATCATCGCGCCGGGGATGAACTGGCTGCACAGCATGGCCAGCAGGAACACCCGCTGGCCGCGGAAGCGGAACCGCGCGAGCGCGTACCCGCCCATCACCGACAGGATGGTCACGAACACGAGCACGCCCAAGCCCATGATCACGCTGTTGTAGAAGAAGATGCCGAACCCGATGTCGTTCCACACCGTGTCGAAGTGCTCGAACGAGATCGGCCACGGCACGAGCTGCGTGGAGCCGGCCGGCCGCACCGCGAACACCAGCATCCAGTAGAACGGGATGAGCGTGAACAGCAGGTACAGCACCAGCGGCACGTGGATCATCCACGGCTTGCCCGGCTCCTCGGCCACGGCCCGGCGACGCCGCTTGGTCGGCTGCCGGGGCGGCGGCGGGGTGTCCACCGGCGGTCGGGTCAACGTCTCGGTCATGCACGACTCCCGAACTTCGACAACCGCAGGTAGGCGATCGAGAAGAACAACAGGATCAGGAACCCGGCCACGGTGAGCGCCGAGCCGTACCCGAAGTTGTGCGAGTCGACGGCCTGCCTGGCCACGTACAGCGGCAGCGTGGTGGTCTGGTTGGCCGGACCACCACCGGTCAGGGTGTAGATGAGGTCGACGTTGTTGAACTCCCACACCGCGCGCAGCAGCGTCGACAGGATGATCGCGTCCTTCAGGTGCGGCAGGGTGACGCTGGTGAAGCGCCGCCACCGGCTCGCGCCGTCCACGGACGCCGCCTCGTAGAGGTCCTTGGGGATGCTCTGGAGGTCGGCGAGCAGCAGGATCGCGAAGAACGGCACGCCGCGCCACAGCTCGGTCACCACGAGGGCCTCGAACACGGTGTCGGGGTTGCCGAGCACCGAGGTGCCCGGCGAGCCGATGCCGAGGTTCGACAGCTCCTGGAAGATGCCGGTCGACGGGTTGAGCAGCAGGATCCAGATGCCCGTGGTGAGCACGCCGGACACCGCCCACGGCGAGAACACCAGCGCCCGCGCCATGCCCCGGCCGATGAACGTCTCGTTCACGATCAGGGCGAGCACGAGGCCGAGCAGCAGTTGCAGGCCGACTTCGACGAAGACCCACTTGGCGCTGAACGCCAGGCTCTGCCAGAACAGCGGGTCGTCGAACAGCATCTGCTTGAAGTTGTCCAGCCCCGCGAAGCCGTTCTTCCACGGCTGCGTGACGTTGTACCGCTGGAGGCTGTAGTAGACGACGCTCCCGATCGGGTAGACCAGGAAGACCGCCATCAGCACCAGCGTCGGTGCGATCAGGGCGTAGGGCGCCCAGGTGCGAGTCCTCATGCGGGGTTCCAGTCGCCGAGGTACGCGCGCAGGGTGTGCTGTGCCGCCTGGTCGTGGGTCAGCTGCGGCCGGTCGGGGCCGGCGGTGGCGCCGGGGCCGGAGTTGCGGAACTCGGCGAACCGGGCGTCGCGCCAGGAGAAGCCGGACATGTCGGTCCACGGCGCGGTCTTCACCGCGGCGGGCAGCTTGGTGTCGCGGATGACGACCGAGGCGATGGCGTCCGGGTCGCCGCCGGGGTGCCACGGCCGGCCGAGGTAGTAGGTGCCCGCGGGCGCGTCGCTCAGGATCGTGGAGTTCATGATCAGGAAGCCGTGCGGGTTGTCGCGGCGCGTGCTGGCGGCGGTGAGGTAGCCGTTGGGGTCGCCGCCCCGGTCGAGCGCCTTGATCGTGACCTGGTCGAACACGGCGGTGGCGCGGCCGAAGATGAAGTCGACGTCGCCCACGATCTCGCCGCCCCGGTAGTACTGGCGGGCTTTCGTGCCCACGGCGCGCGTGTCGGCGTACAGGGTGTCCTGGTGGCCGAGGAAGCGGACGCGGTCGTAGTACTGCCGGTCGCCGGTCGCCTTCACCGCGACGGCCTGGGTGCCGGTGATCTCGGGGTGCGCGGCCCGGTCGAACGAGTTGCTGAACGTGAGGTCGCGCGCGGTGAAGCCGTCGGCCTCGACGGTCGCGGTGGCCGAGCCGGTGGTGCCGTAGGTCGTGCCGTCGGGCTTCTTGGTGCCGTTGGCGTTGTCGTAGTCGATCACGACGTCGCGCGCGGTGCCGGTGGAGCCCTTGAGGGTCAGGTCGGGCTTGGTCGCGGGCACCCGGATCACCTCGCGGTACACGCCCTTGCCGATGGTGATGGTGGTGCCCGGCGGCGCGGCGTCGATCGCGGCCTGCACCGTGTCGAAGTCCGTGCCCTTGGCCACGTGGTAGCGCTCGCGCTGCTGCGCGCCGGCCTTGAGGTTCTTCACCCGGGAGGTGGCCTCCAGGCCGCGGGTGAACTCGGGGGTCCAGCCGGCGTCGCCGGCGAGCTGCGCGGTCGGGTTGGCCGCGTTGAACGCGTCGAGCACGTCCACCGGCCGCCCGTCGACCAGCGTGCCGACCTCGGTGATGGCCGTGCCGCCCCAGTTGTAGATCAGGTCCTCGACCGCGCCGCCGTTGCCCAGCTTGACGTAGTTGTTCTCCACGTACAGCTTCGACTGCACGCCGACGCCCCACGCGTAGACGAACGTCGGTCCGGGCTCGTACAGGTTGTTGTAGACGTGCACCTGGCCGAACCGGACGCGCGGCAGGCGTTCCTCGACGTTGCGGAACACGTTGTGGTGCACCGAGATCCGCAGCTTGCCGGGGTCGGTGGTCGAGGTGTTCGACGAGCCGATGAGCATCGTCTTGCCGTGGTCTTCGAACAGGTTGTACGACGCGGTGACCAGGTCGGTGCCGTTGGTCATGTCGAGCGAGCCGTCGTGCTGCTGGAAGGGGCGGCCGAAGTAGGTCGGCGCCGCGCTGTCCGGGGACGGCTGGTCGGTGAACGTGTTGTGGTCGACCCAGACGTTCGTGGCGCGGTTCAGCGAGACGGCGTCGTAGTCGGAGTTCCAGTTGCCGGTGGCGCCGTCGGTCGGGTCCCACTGCGGGAAGCAGTCGCGCGTGTCGCGGAACGTGAGGTTGCGGACGATCACGTTGCTCGCGCCGTGGATGCGGACGCTCGCGCCGGTGATGCCCGCGCCCTTGCCGTCGCCGACGATCGTGGTGTCCGAGCCGACGGTGAGCGCGATGGCCTCCGCCTGGCGGCGGGCGGACGCCGCGCGGGCGTCCTCCAGCGGGCCGCTCGGCTCGGTGTCACGCCCCCAAACAGCGGGGTCGTATGCGGCCAAATAGCCCGCGAGCGTGTAGCCGTCCGTGGCATACGTTGCGCAATCAGCCCTGAAGTCGATGACGCCGCGCACCTTGATCAGGCGCGGGGCGGGCGACGCCAGGGCGGCCCGCAGTTCTGCCGCAGTGCGCACCACGTGCTCGGTGGTCGCGGCCGACCCACCGGTCGTGCCGGCACCGCTCGAAGCCCAGCCGTCACCGGGTTGGAGAACCTGTCTCCCCAGGTCATGGCCTGCGTGCGCGGGTGCCGCCGCGATCACGCCAAGGGCGCAGGAAAGCACGAGCGCAGTACTGAGTATCCGCATGACGAGGGGCCTTCCCCGGCGAATTTGTTCATAAATGTGAACACGTTCCAGATGTGCGAACAGAGTATTGCGAAAGTATCCGCCACACGTCAACGACGTAACTTCGTTCGATGGCCGTTCGACGACGTGATTCGACGCCTAGTCGAATTCGAGTCGAATTCGATGGCACGACCGGCCCACCGCCGCGTCCGGTCGGCAGCGGTGTGGATGGTGGAACCGGTACCGGTGCGACGCGGGCGGGTGTGGGACGCAGTACTGATGAAGCGTCGGACCGATAACCGACGACGGCGGCGCGGCGGGAAGCGGTCCCGGTGGGGCGTCAGACCGACACCCGACCCGGCGGCTTGCAGGCGGAAGCGGTGCCAGGCGGGACATCGGACCGCCCTCTAACGCGGCGGCGTCCGAGGGCGGTGGCGGTGGGCCGTCAGACCGGCGGGGTGAAGGCGCCGATCCGGGCGGACAGGGCTCGGGCGTGCGGGTTGGCCGGGTGGCGGTCGGCCAGGTGGCGCAGCGGTCGCAGCCGGTCGGCGACGCGGGTCGAGCGGATCGTGCCCGCCAGCGCCAGTGCCCGCCCCCACGTCGGCCGCGTGGTCGAAGTCCCCGTCCACCAAGTGGTTGGCGGCCAACGCCATCAGGCTGAACGCGCGGCTGCGCGTCATGGCCTCCGGATAGCCGGCCACGGCGGCGGTGAGCGAGTCGATCGCGGGCGCGGTGCGCGACGGGTCGACCGTTCGGGCCAGGTCGGTCAGCACCACGCCGGTCAACCCGCACAGGTCCGTCTCGTCGAAGAAGCGCGCCCATCCCGGCGCCGGGCCGGACGCGCGGGCGAACTCGTCGTGCGCCAGGTTCAGCAGCCGCACCGCCTCGTCCTTGTCGCCCAACCCCGCGCGCGCCCACGCCTGGTTCGCGAGCAGCATCGCGACGGCACGCCGTGAACCCGCCCGCCGGGCCGCGACCAACCCGGACGCGAACGCCTCCAGCGCCTCGCGCCGCCGGCCGCCGTGCAGCCGCATCCGGCCGACGCGGTAGTGCACGTTGGCCGCCAGGTCGTGCCGGCCCGCCTCCACCGCCAAGTCCAGCGCCCGGTCCCAGTGCCGCGAGGCCGCCGGCTCGAAACCGGTGTCGAAGCACGTCCAGGCGGCCAGGTTGTGCAGGTCGGCCAACGCCACCAGCAGCCGCTCGCGCACCGCGCCCGAGGCGGCGACGTCGAGCAGCCGGTCGTGCCGCGTCGCGCACTCGACCGCCGAGTCGCGGCACGCGCCGCCGCCCCGCCGGTAGTCCACGTCGCGCAGGCGTTCGGTCTCGGCCGCCAAGCGCTCCACGTCCTCGACCCCGATGTGTGCCGGGACGCGCTGAGGTTCTGCCATCGCCGCACCTCGCAATTCCACTAGAGCGGTGGAGGGGATCCAACTGGCATGTGGCTGCGGGGTACCCAGGGTGACAGCGCCACCACCCTGACGGGAGCCGCCGTCAGGGGCGCGCATCGGCCCCTGCGCCGACGCCCGCGATGGGGCCGGAATCGGGGGGTGATCGGGTTCCGCACGGCCGGCGGACGCGCCCGTGGCCGGCCCCGATCACGGCGCCCCTCCCCCACCAGCGGCTCCGACGGCGTGGCTGCCCGCACTCGTCGTCGACAGGAGAGACATTCCATGCCAACGGGATCCTTCAACGCGCGAGCCCGGCAACTGGCCGACGGGCGGCACGTGCGGTTCACGCCCGTGACGCGCCGCCCGTGACACCACCGGCCGGGGCCTTGCGATCGCGCGGTACGAGGCGACCGGCGAACCGGGCGCCGCCGAGGTCGCGGTGGTGGTCGCCCCGCCGTGGCGGCGCGTGGGCCTGGCCACCGCGCCGTCGCCCGGATGCCGCGCTCGGCAGGCGGCGTCCGGGCGAGCGGCGGGTCCGCTGTGGACTGGTCGGTGCCGTTGCCACCACCGTCAACCGGACTGGACCACTCGTCCGCCGTGCGCCGACCCGCACGTGACGACGAGGAACGCCGACCGCGACCGATCAGCGCCGTCCTCCCCGAACTGCGGCGCCGGCGCGGCTTGACGCAGCACGACCTGGCTCGACGACTGCACGCGGCGTCCGGGAACGTCAGCATCGCCCGGCGCAGCCGCCGCGGCGGGTGACGGACTACCGGCCCGCACCGACCAGGGCCGGGTACTGCACGGCGACGTCCTGCGCCAGCGCGGCTTTCACCTGTCGCGTCAGCTCGTCGGCCAGCACCTCGAAGGCGTCGGCCTCGATGCCGTCCACCGCGAGCTCCGCGACGTCGCGCGGATCGCTCTTGGGCGCGTCGACGCCGGCGGTCATGTCGGTGTCCACGTAGCCGACGTGCAGCCCGGTGACCTGGATGCCGCGCGGGCGCAGGTCGAGGCGCAGGGAGTTGGTCTGCGACCACAGGGCGGCCTTCGAGGCGCTGTAGGAGCCGCTGATCGCCACCCAGGACAGGACCGACGCGACGTTGAGCAGGTGCCCGCCGCCGTTGCGCTCGATGATCGGCACGAACGCGCGGGCCACGTGCAGCGGGCCGTAGAAGTTGGTCTCGAACTCGCGGCGGACGTCGTCCAGCGGCGAGTCCAGGAAGGACGCCTTCACCAGCCCGCCCGCGTTGTTGATCACGATCGTCACGTCGTCCGCCCGGGCCGCGGCGGCGGCGACCGAGGCGGGGTCGGTGACCTCCAGCTCGACCGGGACGGCGTCCGGGTGCGTGGCGGTGCGCGGGTCGCGGGCGGTCGCGTAGACCTTCCGCGCGCCTCTCGCGTACAGGGCCTCGACCAAGGCCTTGCCGATGCCCCGGTTGCCGCCGGTGACCAGGGCGGTCGCCCCGTTGATGGTGGTCATGCCAATCCTTCCCAAGGTGGAAACCGATCGGTTTCCTCGGCCGACTGTAAACCGATCGGTTTCCCCACCGCAACTCCGGCGGTAACCTGCGGGGGTGACCACCACCCCACGGGACCGCCTGCTGGACGCGGCGGGCGAGCTGTTCTACCGGGAAGGCGTCGGCGTCGGCGTGGACGCGCTGTGCAAGGCGGCCGGCGTCTCCAAGCGGTCGATGTACGTGCTGTTCGACAGCAAGGACGAGCTGATCGCGGCCAGCCTCGACCGGCGGGCGCCGGGCTACGACGCCGCGCTGCTGCCCCCGGACGGCGGCACGCCGCGCGAGCGGATCCTGCACGTGTTCCGCGCGCAGGACGGGCTGACCGGGCAACCGGGCTACCGCGGCTGCCCCCTGGTCGCCACGGCGACCGAGCTCAAGGACGCCGGCCACCCGGCCAACGCGGTGGCTCGCCGGCACAAGCAGGCCCTGACCGACTTCTTCGCCGCCGAGGCGCGTGCGGCGGGCGTGGCGGACCCGGACACGCTGGCCGCGCAGCTGACGATTGTGTTCGACGGCTCGGGCGCCCGCGCCGTGGTGCGGGCCGAACCGCTGGCCGGCCTCGGCGTCACCACCGCGACGGCGCTGCTCGACGCGGCCGGGGTCGGCTGACGCGCGCCGTGATCCGACCGGGGCACGCGTCGCCGGCGGCCCCGGAGCCGTGGTCGTCGCTGCGCAGGGCCGGCGGGCGATCATCTCGCGCCGGCTGTTCCAAGGCGTGATCCGGCCGGGTGGCCGGGCCCGCGTCGCCGGCGGAGTCGGACGTCGCCGAGCGGCCCGGTCAGCCCCGGTCGGCCTGGTCTGCCCGCCACTGCTCGACCACGTGCTCGACGTCGTAAGGCATCAGGTTCAGCGGCGGTCCCGACATCGGCTTGCGGATCGCCTCGACGATCCTGGCGTTGATGTCGGCCAGGATCGAGCGCACCTCGGCCTCGGTGCGCGCCCGGCCGGCGGCCTCGCGCGCGGCGGCGGCCTCCTTGCGCAGCAGCAGCGTCGGGGGGAGCGCGGTGCCCTCCTCGCGGCGCAGCTTCTCCTTCACCCACCACAGCTCGTCGTGCGGCTCGTGCAGCCCTTTCAACGGCCGGCCCGCACCGGGCAGGTCCTCGAAGTCACCGCGGTCCTGCGCCTCGCGGATCTGCCGCTCGATCCAGGTCTCGAAGCCGACACCGGCCGGTTTGCGCTCGGTCACGACGCACCACCCCCTGCCGAGGGTACCGGCGGTCGGGTCCGCCGGTCGCCGCTGCTCGGGGACGCCGGCCGGGCGCCCGCCGAGCCGTCACGTCGCCGGCTGACGGCTCGCGGGTGCGCCCGGTGCCGGGCGCACCCGCGAGGTCCGGTCAGGACAGCGTGCAGATCGGCACGGGCACCCAGCCGGTGGCGTCACCGGTGCCGTTGAACCCGACCTTGGTCGAGCCCGCCGGCGGGATGCCGCCGTTCCAGGACGTGTTGGACACCGTCACCGCCGTGCCGCTCTGGGTGAAGGAGCCGTTCCAGCCCTGGCTGAGGGACATGCCGGCGTTGAACGTGAACCCGATGCGCCACCCGCGGGTCGGCGAGGCGCCGCCGTTGCGGATGGTGATCTCCACCGTGAACCCGCCCGGCCACTGGTTGACGACCTTGATCTCGACGTCGCACGACCCGCCGGGGGCGGAAGTCGTGGTGGTCGTGGTGGTCGTAGTAGTAGTAGTAGTAGTAGTAGTAGTAGTAGTAGTGGTCGTGCTGGTGGTCGTAGTGGTCGTGGACGTGGGCGTGGTGCCGTTGAGCGCGGACACCACGGCCGGGATCCACTTGTCCGCGATCTTGCGATCACCGGACGCGTTCGGGTGAACGCCGTCGTAGGTGTCACTGGCGGTGTTGAACCCGGCCCACTGGTCCACCACGGTGACCGGCGACTGCGCGGTGGACTTGCCCGCCGCCCAGCCCGTGATCGCCGCGTTCAGGTCGACCACCCGCTGGGGGCACTCCGCGCAGGCGCTCGCCGCCATCGGGATGATCTTGGCGACGATCACCTTCATGCTCGCGTTGTTGGCGCGCATCTGGTCGACCAGCTTGCCGTAGGCGGCCAGGATGGTCGCGGTCGACCGGTTGCTCCAGACGTCGTTGGTCCCGAAGTGCATGAGCACCACGTTCGGGTTGGTGGCGGCCAGCCACCCGACGAGCTGGTTCTGGTCGGCCACCGCGGTGACCAGCGCGCCGCCGTGGCCCTCGTTCTCGCCGTCGTAGGCGAACCCGCAGCCGTCACCGGCGCGGGTGCCCACGAAGTCGATGTTCGTGTGCCCGGCCGCGCGCAGGTCGCGGTCCAGCAGGGCGCGCCAGCAGCCCGGCGAGCCCGTGATCGAGTCGCCCAGTGCCATGATCCGCGTCGGCGCGGCGGCCTCGACCGCCTGGCCGGGTGCGGCCACCAAGAGGCCGACGAACGTGGCCAACGCCGCTAACAGTGCCGCGACCGCGGCTTTTCTCGACATCGCGTGCTCCTCTAGGCCGTCGTGCAGGTGGCGCCGTTGAGCGTGAACGCGGTGGGCGCCGAGTTGGTGCCGTTCCACGACCCGATGAAGCCGAAGCTGACCGAGCCGTTCGCCGGGATGGTGCCGGTGTAGGACACGTTGGTCGCGCTCAGCGTGGAGCCGGACTGGGTCGTGGTGGCGCCCCAGGACTGGCTGACCGTCTGGCCGTTGGCCCAGGTCCAGCGCAGCGTCCAGCCGTTCACCGCGGCCGTGCCGGTGTTGGCGATCTTCACGTCGCCCTGGAAGCCGCCCTGCCACTGGCCCGCGATCTTGTAGGTGACCGCGCAGGACGCGGGGCCGCCGCCACCGGGCTGGGTGGTGACGTTGACCGTGCCGGAACGGGTGGAGCGGTTGCCCGCCGCGTCCCGCGCGTACACGGCGAACGTGTAGGTGGTGCTCGCCGACAGGCCGGTGACGGTGGCCGTCGTCGTGGCGGTGCTCGCGGCGGCGGTCTCGGTGGTGCCGTTCACGCGGACCACGTCGTAGCCGGTGACGCCGACGTTGTCGGTGGACGCGGTCCAGGACAGCGTGGCGCCGGTGGAGGTGACGCCGGACGCGGTCGGGGTGCCGGGCGTGGACGGCGCGGTGGTGTCCGGGCCGGTGCCGCTGTCGTAGACGGTGGCCTGGCGGGAGGTGGCCTTGATGCCGTTCGCGCCGTTGACCGCGCGCTGGCCCCAGCTCGTGAGCTGGGCGGCGTTGAAGCCGGTGACCATGTCGAGGTACTCGACGCCGCCGCCGTTGCCCGACCAGGACCACGCCAGGTAGCCCAGCTTGAGCGACTGGGTGGTGGCGAAGATCGTGTCCTCGTCCGGGTTGCCGTCGGAGTGGTCGTGGCCGAACTCGCCGACCACGATCGGCAGCTTCGCCGTGACGAACCGGTTCAGGTAGTCGTTGATCTCGGCGGCCGTGTCGAACACGCCGTACATGTGGATGGAGAACACGGTGTTCTTCTGGGGGTCGGCGGCGAACACCGACGCGGCGTTGTCGCGCATGGTGAAGGCCCAGTCCTGGCCCCAGTTCGGCGCGTCCACCATGATCGTGTGCTCGAAGCCCGCCGAGCGCAGCGAGGTGATGGCGTCCTTGGTCGCCTGGGTCCAGCCGGTGTAGCCGGTGTTGCCCCACGGCTCGTTGCCGATGTTGAGGATGACGTACTTCTCCTGGCCGGCCATGGCGCTCTGGATGCTCTTCCAGTACTCCACGGCGCGGGCCAGGCTGACGGCGCCGCTCTGCTCCTGGTAGCCGGTGGTGTCGTGCACCTCCATCACGCAGATGAGCTTGTTGGCCTTGCACTGGCTGATGACGCCCGCGACGTCGGCGGCGTTGTTCAGCGTCCACCGGTCGCCGGAGCTGAGGACGACGCGGACCGTGTTGGCGCCCGTGGCCTTGATGTCCTTGAGCGCCTGGGTGGTGCGGTCGGCGTACCAGGTGTGCGCGTGGTTCACGCCACGCATCACGAAGTCGTTGCCGTTGGCGTCGAGCAGACGCCCGTTGCTGACGGTGAACCCGGCCGCGGCGTGTGCCGGCGTCACCGTCAGCAGTGACAGGACCAAGGCGGCGACGGCGGCGCCCACCAAGGCGAATCGCTTGCGCATGGATGTACCTCGCGTAGTTGTCGACGTTGACGTAGCGAGCGCAGGGCAGCGCGCCTGCCTGCGGCAGGCCTCAACACCAAAGCAATTAACCGCTTAAGTGTCAACGCCCGGTTCGCCTCTCAACCCCGGCCCACACCCGCTCCCCCACCCCACTGGCCACAGCTTCGACCGCACCGCGAAGAGACCGTCTGGGACCGCTCCCAGACCGCCTTGCGCAAGTCTCCTACACCCCGCGCCGGCACACCACCCCCACCCTTCGCGTGTCCCGCGCCGGCGCTGGCGGTTCGACTCGCGAGGGGCGTGGGTCAAGGGGTCGGGGGGTGGGAGGTGCTGGAGCGGGGGACCAGTTCGGGGTCCGAGGTCTTCACCTGTTCGGCCGGGGCGCCGTTGATCACGTCGAGGAGCAGCCGCACGGCGGCGGCGCCGCGTTCGGCGATCGGGCGGCGGACCGCCGACAGCGCCGGGCGCACCAGGCGGCACAGGGCCGAGTCGTCCCACGCCACGAGGGAGAGCTGGTCGGGCACCGTCAGGCCCAGCTCGTGGGCCACGCCGAGGGCGGACACGGCCATCACGTCGTTGTCGAACACCAGGGCGGTGGGCGCGATGCCGCTCGTCAGGACCCGCCGGGTCACGCGGGCGGCGGCCTCGTCGGAGTAGTCGGCGTGCACCACGCGGGCGTCGGGCAGGCCGAGGCGCGCGGCGGCCGTGGTGAACGCGCGGGATCGGGTCTGGGTGTGCACGAACTTCGTCGGCCCCGCGACCCGGACGATGCGGCGGTGCCCCAGCGCGACCAGGTACTCCAGCACCTCCGCCACGGCCAGCTCGTCGTCCGTCCACACGCACGGCAGGTCCGGCACGACCGGCTCGCCGAGCACGACCGCGGGCAGCCGCAGCTCACGCACCAGCTCCACCCGCGGGTCGTTCTGGACCAGGTCGACCAGCAGCACGCCGTCCACCCGCCGCTCGCCCCACCACCGCCGGTACGCCGCCAGCTCGGCCGCCGAGTTGTCCGTCACCTGGAGCAGCAACGACGTCGGCCCGCCCGCGAGCGCGCCCTGGATCCCGGAGATCAGCTGCATGAAGTACGGCTCGACGCCGATCACCCGCGCGGGCCGGTCGACCACCAGCCCGATCGCGTTCGCCCGACCGTCGCTCAACGACCGCGCCGCGCTGCTGGGCACCCACCCGAGGCGGTCGGCGATGTCCATGATCCGACGACGCGTCGGCTCCGAGACGCCCGGCCGGTTGTTGAGCGCGTAGGAGACCGCGCCGGTGGACACGCCCGCGGCCTTGGCGATGTCCGAGATGGTCGGACGCTTACCACCTACCACCCGCGCCTCCTCGGTCGGTGATCATCAAGTCTAGCGGCGGTACCCGCGGCTCAGCCCGGTAGGGTAATTAAGCGCTTAACGGATTATGGAAAGGGGACCGCCGTGCCCTGGTTCGACCTCTCCGAGCGGGAGCTCGCGCTGTACCGGACCGACACCGCCGAGCCGGACAACCTCGACCTGTGGTGGAAGGCACGGCTGGACGAGGCGCACGCCGCCGCGCTGCCACCGGTCCTCACCCCGTACGCGGCCGACGCCTACGGACCGCTCTCGGTCTGGGACGTCGAGTTCTCCGGCCACGGCGGCGACCGGGTGCGCGGCTGGTACCTCCGCCCCGCCGGCGCCGGCGTCGAGGCGCTGCCGACCGTCGTCTGCTACATCGGTTACGGCGGCGGGCGCGGCCTGCCGTCGGAGCACGCGCTGCTGCCGTCCGTCGGCTACGGGGTGTTCGTGATGGACACCCGCGGCCAGGGCGGTCGGTGGACGCTCGGCGCCACCCCCGACACCGGCTTCGCGGGCCCCGAGCACCCCGGCGTGATGACGCGCGGCATCGCCGCCCCCGAGACCTACTACGTCACGCGCCTGATGGTGGACGCCGCCCGTGCCGTCGAGGTGGCCGCCTCGCTGGACGGGGTGGACGAGACGCGGATCGCGGTGTCCGGCGGCAGCCAGGGCGGCGGGCTGGCGCTGGCCGCCGCCGCGCTCAACGGCGAGGCGGTGAAGGTCTGCCACGCGGACGTGCCGTTCCTGTGCGACTTCCAGCGGGCCATCACCCTGACCGACGCCGAGCCGTACGCGGAGATCGCCAAGTTCCTGGCGCAGCACGTCGACCTGATCCCCGCCGCCCGCGACACGCTGCGGTACGTGGACGGCGCGTTGCTGGCCAAGCGGATCACCGCGACGTCGCTGCTGAGCGTCGGCCTGATGGACGAGGTGTGCCCACCGTCCACGGTGTACGCGGCCTACAACGAGATCACCGCGCCGAAGGAGATGGCGGTGTTCCCGTTCAGCGGGCACACCACGCCGCGGGTGCACGACGAGCGCAAGCTCCGCCACCTGCGCGCGCACCTCTAGCCCCGGCGCGACGCACGGCCATCACGCTCGCCACGAGGTAGCGGGTTGGCGGGACGTGAGGGGGACCACCGCCATAGTCCCCCTCACGCCCCAGCCCGGTCAGTGGACTCGGCGGCTCTCCGGGGGCCCCAGGTAGCTCCACCTGAGGCCTCCCGTGTCCACGACCAGCTTCTGCACCACCACGGTGGGGTCGACCATCCAGAACTTGAGCGTGTGCGCGCCCGCGTCCAGCCGGTGCCCGGTGGCGGTTCGGTTGACGTTGTCCGACGTGTTGTGCTCCCACTGGCGGTTCATGGTGGTGTCGTCCGCGCCGGTGGCCGCGGTGATGTCGACGACCTGCGGCGGCTGGTCGTCGAACGACACCGCGTAGCGCAGGCCCGGCCCGGGCAGCACCGGGTTGCGCGGCGACAGGTACGCCCACACGGTCACCGGCCCGTCGGCCCGCACGGTCAGCTCGTACTCCAGCCGCGGCCCGGTCGGCGACCCCGGCTCACGGCTCGGCGCGGTCACCGGGAACGGCTCCACGCCGTCGCCCGTGCGGCCGATGTCGGGGATCCGCCGCCACCGCACGCCGTCGCCGTCCACGACCCGGGTCGCGTGGGCGGCCTCGATCGAGACGTAGCCGTTGGCCTCCACGAAACCCCGTGGCTCCACCAGGTCGTTCTCGACGACCGCCCGCACGGTCACCAGCGCGCCCGCGCCGGTGATCGTGATCGGCACCTCGACGCGCCCCTTCGGCGCGCGCGACCAGTCCACGCGCACGTCCAGCCGGACCTGGTCGCGCACCGTGCCGTGCGGCCGGGCGACCTCCAGCCACGCCGCGCCCGGCGTCGCCCAGTAGTCGAACGGGATCGCGCCCCGGTTGAACACCTCCACGTACTGCCCCGGCTGGGACTGGTGCGGGCTGAACGCGGGCAGCGTCGCGGGCCCCGGCGCGGCGGGCCACCACTGGTCCGAGCCGTCGACCGCCACGCCCATCTCCGCCACCCGCGGCAGGTCGAGGCGCTTGACGGCGGGGAACACCTCGTCCGGCAGCACGTCGCCGTCGCGTTCCGGCTGCTGCCACGACGCGCTCGGCCCGTACCGCGCGACGTCGCCGTAGCCGATCTTCGGCTGGGTCTGGAAGCCGCGCCACTTCCCGCCCGCGAGCACGGTGCCGTAGTGGTCCGACATCGCCTGGTCCTCGGCGAACCGCGCGTCGGTGGCGTCCGCCAACGCGTTCGCCGACGCACGGCCCTGCGCCGCGTGGAGCAGGTTGGTGAACTCGGCCAGCCGCAACGCGTACAGGTTCGCCGTCGCCTTCACCTGGTAGTGCACCAGCTGGTGGTAGGCGTCCCGCGACGACGGCGGCAGCGCGCCGCGGACCCGCTCGGCCCGGTCCGCCAACCGCCGCCACCGCTCGGTGACGCGTTCGCCCTCGCGGTAGTCGGTCAGGCTGAACGGCGAGGCCTGGTCGTCGTAGGTGATCGTGGCGCCGACGGCGGTGGCCTTGCGGTTGAGCAGTTCCGGCTTGCGGGCGGACTGGAGCTTGGCGTACTCGCGCAGGACCGACGCGATCTCACCGGCCTGCCGCGGGCCGAAGTTCTGCGCCGCGTAACGCCGCTCCCACTCCCCCAGCTTCTCCACCGGCCAGCGCCCCGGGTCCCAGGCGTAGTCCAGGAAGAACTGCAGCGGCAGCTCGTTGCCCTTCACGTCGCCCGCGTTGACGACCCACAGCCGGTCGACGCCGTACTCGTAGGACTGGTGCAGCTGGTCCCACACGTTCGGCAGCGAGGTGGTGTCGACCCACTTGTAGTTGCGCCCGCCGCCGACGTAGTCGAAGTGGTAGTAGAGCCCGTACCCGCCGGCGCGCGGGGGCGACGACGGGTCGGGCAGCTTGCGCATGTTGCCCCAGTTGTCGTCAGCGAACACGACCGTCACGTCGTCCGGCGGGCGCAGCCCTTTCTCCCAGTAGCGCTGGACCTCCTTGTAGAGGGTCTGCACCTGCGGTACGTCGGCCATGCCCTCGCGGGCCAGGATCTCCCGCTGCGCGGCCAGGATCTCCCGCATCAGCTCGATGCCGTCGCCGTCGGACAGGCTCGCGTCGCCGTTGCCGCGCATGCCGAGGGTGACCACGCCCTCGAAGCCCTCGTCCTTCATGCGCCGCACGCCGTCGGTCCAGTACCGCACGACGGCGTCGCGGTTGCGGCGGAAGCTCCACTCGCCGTTGCCGCCGTACGGGTCGCTCTCGCCCGCCTTCGCGTGCCGGTTCCACTCCTCGATGCCGCGCATCATGGGCGCCTCGTGCGAGGTGCCCATGACGACGCCGTACGCCTTGGCGGTCGCGTGGTTGAGCGGGTCGTCCTCGGCGAACGCCCGGCCCCACACCGCGGGCCACAGGTAGTTGGCCTTGAGCCGCAACACCGTCTCGAAGACCTTGGCGTAGAAGTGGTGGTTGAAGCCGGCCGGGAAGCCCGGCGCGCGACCGGCGCCGAAGTGCTCCGGCGCCCACCGGCCCAGCGCCGGGTTCTCGTCGTTGATGAAGAACCCGCGGTACTTCACCGCGGGCGTGCCCTGGCCGTGCCTGCCCGGCAGCACGTGCAACTCGGCGCGGTGGGCCGGGGGGACGTCGGCCCACCAGTGCCAAGGTGACACGCCGATCTCGCGCGAGACGTCGTACGCGCCGAAGATCGTGCCGCGCTGGTCGCTGCCCGCGATGACGAACGCGCGCCGCACGCCCGGCGCCGGGTGGTGCACGACCTGCTGGAGCGAGGTCTCCCACCGGCCCTCGATCGCCGACACGTCGAGCTTGCCGCGCGCCACCAGGTCGTCGATCAACGGGCTCCGGCCGACCGTGCCGACGATCACCACGTCGCCGCGCGGCTCCGAGGTGATCTCCGGCCGCACGCCGGTGACGCGCTCGACGTCGTCGCGCAGGTCACCGACGACCCGCACGACGCCGGGGTGGTCGGCGTCGCTGACCACCAGGGCGGCGGCCTTGCCCCGGGACGCCAACGGGAAGCGTCCCGGTCCCGGTCGGTCGACGACGTACCCGTCGACCCTCGTCGGGCCGTCCGGTGTCGCCGTCGCCGGCGCCGGCGGCACGAGGAGCGCCGACGGCGACGGCAAGGGCACCAGCCTCATGGTCACCTCATCGTGACGTGGTGGTGACCGGCGTCACCAGCACGCGGTCGTGCCCGACCACGCGCGGCTCACCGGTGACCGGCACCGAGTGCTCCCAGCGGATGTCCTCGCTCGACGTGCCGACCTGCAGCACGACCTCGCCGGTCTCCACGACCCGCTTGCCGTCGCGGCCGGTGAACGAGGTGCGGTCGGCGTGCAGCCGGAACGTCACCTCGGTGGCCTCGCCCGCCTCCAGCTCGACCCGGGCGAAGCCGACGAGCTGGCGCACCGGACGGGTCACGCTGGCCACCGGGTCGTGCAGGTAGAGCTGGACGACCTCGGCGCCGGCCCGGTCGCCGGTGTTGCGCACCAGGCACGACACCTCGACCTCGCCGTCGGCCGGGAGCTCCGCGCCACCGGCGAAGTCGGACAGCTCGAACGCCGTGTACGACAGGCCGTGCCCGAACGGGTAGGCGGGCGACGGGTCGACCGAGCTGACCCCGCCCGGACCGCCGAGCGGCGGGTGCAGGTAGGTGGTCGGCTGGGCGCCGGAGCCGCGCGGCACCTGCACGGGCAGCTTGCCGGACGGGTTGACGCGCCCGCTGAGCACGCCGGCGACCGCGCCCGCGCCCTCCTCGCCGGGGAAGAACGCCTGGACGATCGCCGCGGGCCGCCCGTCGGCGCCCGCGGCGGGCTCGAGGTAGCGGCCCAGCGCGTACGGGCGGCCGGTCAGCAGCACGAGCACGACCGGCACGTCCAGCGCCAGCAGCCGCTCCAGCAGCTCGCCCTGCACGCCGGGCAGGTTCAGGTCCTCGGCGTCGCAGCCCTCGCCGGACGTGCCGCGGCCGAACAGCCCGGCCCGGTCGCCGAGCACGGCCAGCACCACGTCGGCCTCGCGCGCCACCGAGACGGCGTCGTCGATGCCCGACCGGTCGGCGCCGTCGACCTCGCAGCCCTTGGCGGTGGAGACCTCGGAGTTCGGGAACTCCTTCAGCACCGCCTGGACCATCGTGTCCATGTCGACGCCGAGCGGCACGTCCGGGTGCTGCACGCCCACGTGGTTGGGGAACGCGTAGCAGCCCATCAGCGCCAGCAGGTCGTCCGCGCACGGGCCGACCACGGCGACCTTGCCGGTGTCCGCCAGCGGCAGCAGGCCGTCGGCGTTGTCCAGCAGCACCACGGAGCGCTCGGCCATCGTGCGGGCCAGGTCGCGCAGCGCGGGCGGGTCGAGGTCGACCGGCTCGCCGCGCAGCACCGCGGGCGAGTCCGGCTGCCAGCCCTCGTCCAGCAGGCCGAGCTCGCACTTCTGGGTCAGCACGCGGACGACCGCGCGGTCCACCAGCGCCTCGTCGACCTGGCCGGACCGCACCAGCTCGGCCAGCGGCTCGCCGTAGCAGCGCACGCTGGGCAGCTCGACGTCGATGCCGGCGGCCAGCGCCAGCGCGGCGGCCTCACCGGGCGAGCCCGCGACGCCGTGCGCGGTCTCCAGGAACGACACCGCGAAGTAGTCGGCGACCACCACGCCGGTGAAGCCCCACTTGTCCCGCAGCAGGTCGGTGAACAGGGTCGGGTCCGAGCCCGCCGGCACGCCGTCGACCTCGGCGTAGGAGTTCATCACCGAGCGCGCGCCGCCCAGGCGCAAGGCCATCTCGAACGGCGGCAGCACCACGTCGGCGAACTCGCGCGGCCCCATGTGCACCGGCGCGTGGTTGCGCCCGCCGCGCGAGGCCGAGTAGCCCGCGAAGTGCTTGAGCGTGGCCACGATCCCGCTGGACTCCAGGCCCTTGGTGTAGGCGGCACCGAGGAGACCCACGAGGTACGGATCCTCGCCGATGGTCTCCTCGGTGCGTCCCCACCGCGGGTCGCGCGACACGTCCAGCACCGGCGCCAACCCCTGGTGGACGCCGACGTCGCGCATCACGAGACCCACCTCGCGTGCCATCCGCTCGACCGTCACCGGGTCGAACGAGGCGCCCCACGCGAGCGGGATGGGGAACACGGTCGCCTGCCACGCGGTGAAGCCGGCCAGGCACTCCTCGTGCGCCATGGCCGGGATGCCGAACCGGGTGTTCGCGACCAGCTTGCGCTGCGTCTCGGCCAGCACCTTCGCGCCGACCAGCGGCTCGACCGGCCCGGTGCCGAACACGCGGGTCAGCTGGCCGAGGCCGGGCTTGGTCAGCTCGTCCCACGGCGGCAGCGGCTCGGCGAACTCGTGCTGCGCGGGGGCGACCTCCTCACCCTCGGAGATACCCACCCACACGCCCACCAGCTGGGCCAGCTTCTCCTCCAGGGTCAGCTCGGCCAGCAGGGCGGCGACCCGCTCACCGGTCGGCCTTCCGGGATCGGCCCAGGGGTTCAGCACGGCGGCTCCTTCGTTGACGATCGGACGACGAGTTCGGTGGCCAGTTCCACCCGTTCGGTCTCCACGGGGCGACCCGCGATCAGGTCGGCGAGCATGCGGCCCGCGTGGCGGCCCATCTCGGTGAGCGGCTGGCGCACGGTGGTGAGGGCGGGCGAGGACCACACCGCGACCGGCAGGTCGTCGAAGCCGACCACGCTCAGGTCGTGCGGCACGGACAGCCCGACGACGCGGGCCGCCTCGATCACGCCTAAAGCCTGCTCGTCGTTGCCGGCGAAGATCGCCGTCGGCCGGTCCGGCAGCGCCAGCAGCTCGGCCGCGCGGCGGAACCCGCCCTCGTGCTTGAAGTCCCCGTGCTTGACCAGCTCGGGGTTGAACGCGATGCCCGCGCGGTCCAGCGCGGCGCGGTAGCCGTCGACCCGCGCGCGGCTGCATAGCATCCCGGCCGGTCCGCCGATGACGCCGACCCGGCGGTGGCCGAGGCGCAGGAGGTGCTCGGTGGCCGCCAGGCCGCCGGCCCAGTTCGTCGCGCCGACGCTGGGCACGTTCGGCTGCGGCAGGTCGACCGGGTCGATGACCACGACGGGGATGCGGGAGTTGGCCAGCACGCGGCGGTCGGCGGCGGTCAGCTGGGAGGTGACCAGGAGCGCGCCCGCGCGCCTGGCCTCGACCAGCGACGCCGCCCACGACGTGTGCTGACGGGGTTTGTCGGTGGACGACACCACGACGTGCAGCCCGGTGTCGACGACGCCACGGATGATCTCCACCGCCCAGGGGCTGTCCAGGGCGGTGAACACGAGGTCCACCAGCAGGTGACCGGAGGCCCTGCGGGACCCGACCGGCACGTAGTCATACTCGGCCAGGAGCTGCCGCACGCGGGCCCGGGTCTCTGCGCCGACGTCGTCCTTCCCGTTGAGGACTTTGGACACCGTCGGGAGAGACACCCCCGCTGCTGCAGCAATCGTGGCCAACGTGGCTCGACGCATGGGCCGATAGTATCGAAACTCGATCGAAACACAAGAGTGACCTCCTGACGTGGGAAAACATCACTCGGACACGCCGAATGGTGACGCTTGACACCGGTTGGACACGGGCCTAAGGTCTGCGCAAGTCGTGGATGTTTCGAAATGTTTCGATGCCACGAACAAATCCGCAGCGTGGCAGAAGGGTGGCGGTCGCATGTCCCGCCGTTCATGGGTGCGTCCCCTCATCGCGATGGGGCTAGTCGCCGTGACAGCAGTGGTGTCCGCGTGTGGCACGTCCGGTCCGGGCGAGACCAACGCCGGCGCACTGAAGATCTGGGCACTGGAAGACCCGGTGCTCAACAAGATCGAGAACAAGTCGATCGACTCGTTCAAGGCGGGTGGCGGCAACGCCTCGCTGGAGACGTTCGGCAACGACCCGTACAAGCAGCGGCTCCGGGTGGCCATCGGCTCCCCGCAGGCCCCCGACCTGTTCTTCAACTGGGGCGGTGGCAACCTCAAGGAGTACGTCGACGCCGGCAAGGTGGCCGACCTCACCCAGGTGCTGAACGACAACAAGGCCGCCAAGGACGCGTTCATCCCGAGCGTGCTCAACGGCGCGAAGCTCGGCGACAAGTACTACGGCGTGCCGATGCGCGGCATGCAGCCCGTGCTGCTGTTCTTCAACAAGAAGGTCTTCAGCGAGGCGGGCGCGCAGCCGCCGACCACGTGGGACGAGCTGCTCGCGGCCGTCGACACCTTCAAGGCCAAGGGCATCACCCCGATCGCCCTCGCCGGCACGCAGGCGTGGACCGAGCTGATGTGGGCCGAGTACGTGCTCGACCGCGTCGCCGGCCCCGAGGTGTTCAAGAACATCCGGGACGCCGGCCCCGCGGGCTGGAAGGACCCGGCCGTGGTCGAGTCCATGACCAAGCTCAAGGACCTCATCGACCGGGGCGCGTTCGGCAGCAACTTCGCCTCCGTCGGCTACGACGCCGGTGGCGCGTCGACCATCCTGGCGCAGGGCAAGGCCGCCATGCACCTCATGGGTTCGTGGGAGTACACCAACCAGCTCGACCAGAGCCCGGACTTCGTGAAGAACGGCGACCTGGGCTGGGTGGCGTTCCCGTCGATCCCCGGCGGCAAGGGCGACGCGGGCAACCTCGTCGGCAACGTGAGCAACTTCTACTCGGCGACCCAGGACTCGAAGAGCCTGGACGCGGCGAAGAAGTTCGTCACCACCGAGCTGCACAAGGACTCCTACGTCGAGGCGCTGATCGAGGCCGGTGACGTCCCGCCGGTGGTGGGCGCCGAGGAGAAGCTGAAGAAGTCGCCGAACCCGGAGTACGCGTCGTTCATCTACGAGCTGGTGCTGGACTCGAAGAACTTCCAGCTGTCCTGGGACCAGGACCTGCCCGCCGATGACGCCACGTTCATGCTGACCCAGCTCCAGGAGTTCTTCCTGGGCAAGGTCTCGCCGCAGCAGTTCGTCGACGCGGTGGCCGCGCGCTGATGTCGTCCCAGCGGCCTTCGGCCTGGTATGCCGTGCCGGCGTTCGGATTCTTCGCCCTGTTCGCCGTGTTGCCCATGCTGCTCGTGATCTACCTGAGCTTCACCGCTTGGGACGGTCTGGGCACACCGGCGCTCAACGGGGGCGAGAACTGGTCCCGGCTGCTCGAGGACAGCGAGGCGCGTGCCTCGGTGTGGCGGACCCTGGTGCTGATGGTCGTGTCGTGGCTCGTCCAGACCCCGATCGCGTTGCTGATCGGGGTCTGGGCGGCCGGCAAGCAGCGGTCACGGGCGGTGCTCAGCTCGATCTTCTTCCTGCCGCTGCTGCTGTCCACGGCCGCCATCGCGTTGTTGTGGCAGGCGCTGCTCGAGCCGAACTTCGGCGCGTTCGTCGACGGACCGCTGTTCCTGGGCGACCCCGACATCGCGCTCTACACGGTGGTGCTCGTGATCTCGTGGCAGTTCATCCCGTTCCACACCCTGCTCTACCAAGGTGCGGCCCGGGCGGTGCCCGCCTCGCTGTACGAGGCGGCGACCATCGACGGCGCGTCACGGGTGAGCAAGTTCCGGCACATCACGCTGCCGCAGCTGCGGTACACGATCGTCACGTCGTCGGTGCTGATGCTGGTCGGCTCGCTGACGACGTTCGACACCGTGCTGATCCTCACCAACGGCGGACCGGGCACCGCGACCCGCATCCTGCCGCTGCACATGTACATCACCGGCTTCAGCGGGTTCGAGATGGGCTACGCGAGCGCGATCGCGGTCGTGCTGGTCGTCCTGGGCACCGCGCTGTCGCTGGCGGTCATGCGCTGGAGCGGGTTCCGCCAGATGAGCAGCCAGCAGGAGGGGTCGTGAAGTCTCGTCCCAACTGGCCCGCCGGGATCTTCGCCCTGGTGTGGCTGGCGATCGTCGTCGGGCCGCTGCTCTACCTGGTCACGGTGTCGCTGCGCTCCCGCGCCGAGTACCTCGGCAAGAGCGTGTGGGAGATGCCGGACGCGTTGTCGCTGGACAACTACGTCACCGTCCTGACCGGCGGCTTCGGCCAGTACCTGCTGAACAACGTGATCGTGACCGTCGCGACGGTGGCGATCGTGGTGCTGGTGGCCGTGCCCGCCGCGTACGCGGTGGTCCGCAACACCAGCCCGTTCGTGCAGCGCGGCTTCACCCTGCTCCTCATGGGCCTGGCGATCCCCGCGCAGGCCACGATCATCCCGGTGTACCTGATGATCACGCGGATGCAGCTGTACGACACGTTGACCGCGATCATCCTGCCGACGGCGGCGTTCGCGCTGCCGGTGGCGATGCTCGTGCTGGTCAACAGCCTGCGCGACGTGCCGCGTGAGCTGTACGAGGCGCAGGCCATCGACGGCGCGGGCCCGATGCGGGTGCTGGTGTCGCTGGTCCTGCCGCTGGCGCGGCCGGCGATCATGACCGTCGTCGTCTACACCGCGCTCAACGCGTGGAACGGGTTCCTCTTCCCCTTGGTGCTCACCCAGTCGGAATCGTCGCGGGTGCTCACCCTCGGGTTGTGGGACTTCCAGGGGCAGTTCGGCACGAACGTGCCCGCGCTGCTCGCGGCCGTGACGTTGTCCGTGCTGCCGATCTTCGTGGTGTACCTGGTCGGACGGCGGTTCCTGCTCAGCGGCCTCACGGCCGGTTTCGGCAAGTAGTCCGACCCGACTGGAGGGACGCTCATGCCCGACGGCGCGCCCGTTCCGGTCGCGGGTTCCGCCGCCGCCGCACCCGCGGCGGCGGTGGACCCGGCGCTCCGGCAGCTCGCGGCCCCGCACGGCCTCGCGTTCGGCACCGCCGTGAACCTCGCGGCGCTGGCCGAGGACGACGTCTACCGCGAGTGGGTGGCGACGCAGTTCGACAGCGTCACCGCCGAGAACGCCATGAAGTGGGAGGCGCTGGAGCCGACCCGCGGGCACTACGAGTGGGGTCCGGCCGACGCGCTGGTCGCGTTCGCCCGGGCCAACGGGCAGGGTGTGCGCGGCCACACGCTGGTCTGGCACAACCAGAACCCGGCGTGGCTGGCGGACGTGCCCGCGGACGAGCTCGGGGCCGTGCTGAAGGCGCACGTCCAGACCACCATGCGCCACTTCAGGGGCCACGTCCGGCAGTGGGACGTGGTGAACGAGGTGGTCGAGGAGGACGGGACGCTGCGCGACACCGTCTGGTTGCGGGCGCTCGGCCCCGGTTACATCGCGGACGCGTTCCGGTGGGCGCACGAGGCCGACCCGGACGCGCTGCTGTTCTACAACGACTACGACATCGAGGACGTCAACGCCAAGAGCGACGGCGTGTACGACCTCGTGCGCGAGCTGAAGCGGCAGGACGTGCCGATCCACGGCGTCGGCGTGCAGGGCCACTGCTCGGTGGAGCAGCCGCCGACGACGCTTGCGGAGAACCTGGGGCGGTTCGACGCCCTCGGGGTGCACACCGCGGTGACGGAAGCCGACGTGCGGATGGCCATGCCGCCCGATCCGGCGAAGCTGCGGGCCCAGGCGGACGTGTACCGCTCGCTGCTGCGGGCGTGCCTGCTGACGCCGGGCTGCCTGTCGTTCACGGTCTGGGGGTACGCGGACAGGTACTCCTGGGTGCCCGGGTGGTTCGAGGGTGCTGGTGCGGCCTGCATCCTCGACGAGAACTTCGCCGCCAAGCCCGCTCACCGGGCCCTGCGCGAGGACCTCTTGTCCGGCGGCGCACGCCACCGGAGCTGACCCGACCGGCTCGGGCCCGCCACACCTCTCCCAGCGGGCCCGAGCCTTCCCACCGTCGAACCCGGCTGCCTGAGCGTTCGACACGCGCGACGGGTACCCGGGTTGAGCGGTCAGGACGACGCCGGTTGGGCCGTTCGGGCTCCGTTTCCGGGCCGGCCGGGTGCCACGTTGCGCTAACCTCGACGGTGCGGCTGGGTGGGCGCAACCGGATATTCGACAGTTTCGATTCAAACGTCGAATGTTTCGAACGTGTTACGGACACTCCAAGTGACGAACAACCCACCACCGCTCCCCCGCGTCTAGCGGCCGGAACTGGGCGGGGCTGCCGTAGACTGCCCCCATGCCGACCAAAGCCGACCCGTCACCCTCGGATGGCACAGCCTCGGGCAAGATCACCATTGCCGCCATCGCGGCGGAGGCCGGGGTCTCGGTTCCGACTGTTTCGAAGGTAATGAACGGCCGCGCCGACGTCGCGCCGCACACCCGGGAACGGGTCGAGGCGATCATCCGACGGCACGGCTACCAGAGGCGGGCGGACGAACGGTCGCGGCGGTCCAACCTGGTGGAACTGATGTTCCACGAGCTGGAGAGCGCCTGGGCGCTGGAGATCATCCGGGGCGCCGAGCAGGTCGCCGCCGAGCAGGGCCTCGCCCTCGTGCTGTCGGAGTCGCAGGGCAGGCTCACCCCCGGCCACGGCTGGCTCGAAGGCGTCATCGCGCGCAAGCCCCTCGCGGTGATCTCCGTCTTCTCCGACCTCACGTCCTCGCAGCTGGCGAAGCTCCGCGCGCGGGACATCCCGGTCGTCGTGGTCGACCCGATCGGCGAACCCCAGCTGGAGACGCCCTCCATAGGAGCCACCAACTGGAACGGCGGCCTCACCGCCACCCGCCACCTGATCGAGCTCGGCCACCGCCGCATCGCCATGATCGGCGGCCCGGAGCGGGTCCTGTGCAGCCGCGCCCGCGTGGACGGCTACCGCGCCGCGCTGGAGACCGCCGGCCTGGCCTACGACCCGAACCTGGTCCGGTACGGCGACTTCCACGTCGAGTCCGGGCGCGCCCAGTTCGCGCCGCTGCTCGACCTGCCGGACCCGCCCACGGCGGTCTTCGCGGGGTCGGACCTGCAAGCCCTCGGCGTCTACGAGGCGGCACGCGCGGCCGGCCTGCGCATCCCCGAAGACCTCAGCGTCATCGGCTTCGACGACCTCCCGGTCGCGCAATGGGTGGGCCCGCCGCTGACCACGGTCCGGCAGCCGCTGCAGGACATGGCCGCGGCGGGCACCCGTCTCGCCATCACGTTGGCACGTGGTGAAGAGCCCGAACACCGCCGAATCGAGCTTGCCACCACGCTGGTGGTGCGTCAGAGCACCGCCGCGCCACGCTGACGAGCCGCCTCTAGTGGTGGTGGCCCGGCTTCTGGACGTAGGTGCACCCCTCCGCCTCCGCGGGCAGGGTGTGCCCCACCTCCTCGCCGGGTCCCACCGGTGTGCAACGCAGTTCGTGCAGTCCCAGCAGCTCCAGGCCGAGCGTGCCGCTCAACGCGAAGCCGTTGCCGAACCCGAAGTCCGGGTTGTCCGACACCTCGCCGCCGGCCATCGCGCCCTGCCACGCGCGCTGGAAGTCCGGCAGCTTCTCGCGCTGGAACACCACCAGCCCGAGCCGCTGGTACGGCCCCGCCTCGCACGTCGCCCACTCCGCCACGTACGGCGCGTAGAGCCTCGCCCGCAGCGGACCGACGAACTCGGCGAACTCCTCCATCGTCCGAGGCACCACCTCGTCGCACTGCCCGGTCTTCTCCCGCACCCACTCCCCGACCGCCGCCGGGGTGCCCAGCGGCGGGCCGAGGGCGTTGGAGCCCAGACCGGGGGAGTCGGTCGCCGCCGAGGAGCAGGCGACCGACCCCACCAGGAGCGCGACCAGGGCCGCGCACCGACCCAACATCAGGCCGCGGCGCAGGAAGCGCCGTTGAGGGCGAACGAGGTCGGGTTCGCGGGCGTCCCCTGCGACGTGCCGTTGAACCCGAAGCTCACCGTCTGGCCCGGCTGGATGTTCTGGTTCCAGCTGGCGCCCTTCGCGGTGGCCTTGCCCGCCGCGACGGCCACCTCGGCCGACCACGCCTGGGTGATCCCCTGACCCGAGGGGACGTCCCAGACCAGTTGCCACGCGCTGACCGCGCTGCTGCCCGTGTTCTTCACCGACACGTTGGCGGTGAAGCCGCCGGACCACGAGCTGGGCACGCTGTAGGTCACGGCGCAGGCGCCCGGCGTCGTGCCGCCGCCCGTACTGGTCCGCACCGACACCGCGATCGACGGCGACGAGGTGTTGCCCGCCGCGTCCCGCGCCACCACGTAGAACTGGTAGGCCGTGTCCGCGCTCAGACCGGTGACCGTGGCCGTGGTGCCCGAGGTCGTCGCGACCGAGACGTCGGTCGCGCCCGCCTCGCGGTACACGGTGTAGCCGCTGACGCCGGTGTTGTCCGAGGCCGCGGGCCAGCTCAACGACACCGAGTCCGCCGTCGCGGTCGCGGTGGGCGTGCCCGGCGCCGTCGGCGCCTGGGTGTCACCGCCGCCGCCACCGGTGAAGTTCACGTCCGAGCAGCTGTAGAACGCCTCCGGGCTGTCGCTGCGCTGCCAGATCGAGTAGATGATGTGGCGGCCGGACTTGTTGGGCAGGGTGCCGTTCCACGAGTACTCGCCGCTGCCCAGCGGCGGGTTGGTGATGCTGTCGAACGGCGCGGGCTCCAGGTCCGACCACTTCAGCGGCTGCGTCACGTCGAAGCCGTCGCGGGTGACGTACTGGTCCCAGCGACCCGGGTGGGGAGCCCAGGCGTTGTACTTGAAGTTGATCGACGCGCCCGCGCGCAGGGTCGTCACCGGCCAGTCGCTGCGGGCCAGGTTGTAGGCGTCGTACTTGGTCGTGGGCCCGCACAGGTCGCCGTCGGCGATGATCTCGCGGTGCTTGCCAGCGGCCTGGCTGATCAGGTTGCCGTACCAGTCCCACAGCGGCTGCTTCCCACCGAGCTGCACCGCGGCGACGCACGCCGGGTTCGTCGGGTTCAGGTCGCCGCCGCCGCTGCCCGCCCTGCCGTCCTCGTAGCAGGCGTAGGTGCGGCTTGGGGGGTACGTCATCGACCCGTGCGCCACCGCTACGCCGCTCTGGACGAAGACGCTGGTCACACCGACGATACCGAGCGCGGCAACCGCCAACGCCCCAAAGCGCTTGAGTCGCAAGGACCTTCTCCTTCAGATCGACGGTGATCTGTGAACCACAGGACTGGGAGCGCTCCCAGAATTACGATCGCATTACCGGTGACGCCACGTCAACGACCCGTTTCAACTGGTGGCCACCGGGTACCGCTCGACCATGCGGATCGCGGTGGTCGGTCAGATAGCCCGTGACCTGGTCTTGGTGGTGCCCGCGGTGCCCGGATCCGGTGGCCGCGCGAGCGTGCTGGAACGTCGCGAAATGCTCGGCGGGAAGGGCGCGAACATCGCCCGGGGCACGAGGCAGCTCGGCGCAACGGCCGCGCTGGTCGGCGTCGTCGGGGACGACCGGGAGGGCCGTCTGCTGGTCGAGCGGCTCGGCGCGGACGGCGTAGCGACGGCCGCCGTGGTGTGCCGCGAGGGCGTCCGGACGGCGCTGATGGTGGACGTCGTGTGCGACGGCGGGTACCGGTACCTGGAGGACGTCCCCGGGCCGACGCTGGTGACGCCGGAGGACGTGCGGGCCGCGTCGGCGATGCTGGGCGGCGCGGACGCGGTGATCGTGCAGTTGCAGCAGCCGGCCGACGCGGCGCTGGCGGCGGCCCGCGCGGCGAACGGGCTGGTCGTGCTGGACGGCGCGCCGGACGGGCGGGTGGCCGAGCTCCTGGCCGCGGCGGACGTGGTGCGGGCCGACCACCGCGAGGCGGAGGCGTTGACCGGGCGGTCCATCACCGGGACGGACGCGGCCCTCCGGGCGGGACGCGAGCTGCTCGCCAGGGGCCCGTCGGTGGTGGCGCTGGAGGTGCCGGGCGAGGCGAACGTGCTGATGTGGGACGGGGACTCGGCGGTGATCGCGTTGACCGACGAGGAGGTCGTGGACACGACCGGCGGCGGCGACGCGTTCGTGGCGGCCCTGACCGTGGCGCTGGTGCGGGGTGACGACCCGGGTGACGCGGGTCGGCTCGCGACGGCCGCCGCCGGTCGCGCGGTTGGCCACCCCGGCGGGCGGACGGACCTCACCGGGCTCGCGCTAGGCGCGCGCCAGTTCGGCTAGGCGTCGGAAGAACTCCTGCGCCGACCGGAGGTGGCTCGGGTCGTCGGTGAACATCGCGCGGTGCAGGTAGGCGTAGAACACCACGGCCGGGCCGTCCGCGAGGACGAACCGCGTCACCGGGTGCTCGACGCCGGGGCAGTGGCCCGCGCCGGGCCGGATCACGCGGACCGTGACGTCGGCGCGGTCGACGGTGACGCCCTCCAGGACGTAGGCCGTGCAGCGGTCGGCGTCCAGCCGTGCGAGGGACGGGTGCACGCCCAGCGGCGCGAAGACGTCGATCCGCTCGGCGGCGCGGCACAGCACGTTGATCACGCTCGTCGCCTCGGCGCCCCAGGCGCACCACATCGTCGGGTCCGGCGCCGGCGCGGCGGCCACGCCGTCCTCCAGCCGCTTGATCCGCTGCGGGCACTGCTGGGTGCGCGCGGCGAGTTCGGCCACGGTCAGGCCGGCGGCTTCGCGGACCCGGCGCAGCTCCCGGCCGAGCAGGCGGCCACGGAGCGTGGGCTGGTGGTCCATCAGGTCATCACCTCGAACCGCGAGACACTTCTCGTGCTTGACCTGAAGCTATATTGATAATTATCCCGGTGTCGATTCATCGGACGGGTGCGGTGTCGCTACTCTCGGTATCGCTCCGGACCACCAGATCCGACGGGACGAAGGACATGGGCGACGACGCCCCGATCTCCAGCACGGTGCAGGCGTGGGAACTCGGGCTGAGGCTCCGGGAGCACCGGGAACGGCTCGGGCTCACGGCGGCGGCGGTCGGCAGGACGACGGGGATCGGCGGCACGAACCTGTCCGCGATCGAGTCCGGCAAGCGCCGGCTCACGGCCGCGAAACTCGGCGACCTGGCCGACGCCTACGAGCTGGCCGACGACGAACGCGCCGGGCTCGAAGCGCTGCGGGCGCGGACCGAGCGGCGGGAGTGGTGGTACGACTACGCCCGGCTCTACTCGGACGAGTTCCTGCGGTTGCTGGGGTTGGAGGCGGGCGCGGACAAGGTCTTCGAGTACGCGCCGGACATCATCCCGGGACTGCTCCAGACCGCCGACTACGCGCGGGCGGTGGTGCGGGCGGGCACGCCGTACATCCGGCCCGTCGACGTCGGCCCGAGGTTGGAGACGCGGCTGGCGCGGCAGGGCCGCCTGGACGGCGACGACCCGTTGCGGCTCGACGTCGTGCTGGGCGAGGCGGCGTTGCGGCAACTCGTCGGCGACGCCGGTGTCATGCGGCGGCAACTGGCGCACCTGCTGGACGTCCTGGACCGCAAGGGCGGTCACGTCCGGCTGCGGGTCATCCCCTTCGCGGCGGGGGCGCACCCCTTGCTCGGCGCGGCGTTGAAGATCCTTTCCTTTCGCTCCAACAGGCTCGGCGACCTGATGTACCAGGAGACAGCGATCAGCGGTGTCATCATCGACAAGCGCCAAGTGATACTCGAGTCGACGGCGAGCTTCGCGGAGACGTTCGACCGCGCGCTCGACGACCGCGACTCGCGCGGGTTCATCGACGCGGTCTACCACGAGATGGAGCGGTTCTGATGCCTCACAACCCCTCGGCCACCTGGTTCAAGAGCAGCTTCAGCACGGCGTCGGGCGACTGCGTCGAGGTCCGGTTCGACGGCGACGTGGTCCAGGTGCGCGACACCAAGGACCAGGGCGCCGGACCGGTGCTCACCGTGGACGCCCCGGCGTGGGACGACTTCCTCCGCCAGTTGGTGGCGGGTTCGGTCGAGGCGGACGGCGCGTTGACGGTGCTGCCCGCGCCGCGCGGCGGCGCGATCCTCCGCGCACGTGACGGTGATGCGGCCCTGCGCTACACGCGCGGCGAGTGGGAGATGTTCATGCGCGGCGTGCGGGCGGGCGAGTTCACCCACTCCGCCGTCGTCGCGCGGGCGAGCTGACCTTCTTCGCGCCGGGTCGGCCCGAGACCGTCGGACCACAGCGGGCGAAGAGCGATGGCGGACGTCCCCGGAACCGGCTGAAGTGGACCCCTTATGGACTGGCTCCGACGGGTTCCGTAACCTGTCCGAGACCCTGGGCGGGTGTAACCCGTTCGGGGCCCAGCCGGCTCAAGGAGGATTGCGCGAACCGTGGCGTCGAAATCCGCTCAGCGCACCGTCCGCGCAGCCCTGACGGCCACGGCCGTCTCCGCGCTGCTCGGCGCCGCCCTGCCACTCCCCCAAGCCGCCGCCGACCCGGAGACGCCGTCCAACGCCTCCGAGGCGTTGAAGAAGTACAACGACCTCTCCCACCAGGCCGAGGCGCTGAACGAAGAGCACCTGCGCGCGCAGGAGACGCTGGCCAACGCCCAGGGCTCGCTCGACCAGGCCAACCGCGACATCGCCACGGCCCAGCAGGCGCAGGAAGCGCTGCGCGGCCAGGTCGACCTGCTCACCGAGGCCTCCTTCGAGGGCGCCCGGTTCGGCCAGCTGTCCGCGTTGCTGGTCAGCGACTCGCAGCAGGACTTCCTCAACCGCATGTCCGCGCTCGGCGTGCTGGCGGGCGACAACGCCGAAGCCCTGCAAGGGCTCAGCGACGCCGTCGACCTGGCCAACGACGCCGCCCGCCGCGCGAACGAGGCCGCCGACGCGGCGAACAAGGCCATCGCGGACATCGACCAGCGCAAGGCCGCGCTGGACGGGCAGATCACCGAAGCCCGCGAGGCCTACCGCTCGTTGAGCTCGGCGGAGCGGGCGGCGTTGAACAACGCGGGCGACATGGGCCCGATCCCCGTCCCGGCGGGCAAGGCAGGCGAGGCGCTGGCGTTCGCGCTGGCCCAGCGCGGCAAGGACTACGTGTACGGCTCGAACGGCCCGAACACCTGGGACTGCTCCAGCCTCATGCAGGCGGCGTACCGGTCGGTCGGCATCGCGATCCCGCGCACCACCTACGGCCAGGCCACCATCGGCCGGTCGGTGTCGCGCAACGACGTCAAGGCCGGCGACCTGATCATCTACTACTCCGGCCAGACGCACGTGGCGATGGCGATCGACGGCATCCGCGCCGTGCACGCGTCCACCGAGGGCGTGCCGGTGAAGGTGCAGGACATCGAGTCCATCGGGCCCGTGAACGTCATCCGGCGCGTGGTCGGCTGAGCCCACCAGGACGGCCGGCCCCGAGAACGCCTTCGGGGTGGCGGGTCGTGGTCGGGTCGGGTCGGAGGAGTTGCACCGGTCCTGACGGGCGCTCACAGTTCTCCTGGGCCTAGGCTGAACGCGGTTGAGCAGGCAGCCGCACTCTGCCGACCACACCCAGGGGTGGACATGGACGATTTCACCGACGCCGTCACGCTCACGGCGCGCGAGGTGTCCGCGGGCGTGGTGGTGGTCGCCGTGGCCGGTGAGCTCGACATGGCGACGGCGCCGGGCGTGGAGGAGTACGTCCGGCACCGGCTCGGCGACGCGAGCCGGGTCCTCGTGCTCGACCTCTCCGGGGTGACGTTCCTCGGGTCGACCGGCATCAACCTGCTGATCGCACTGCGGTCGGCGTGCGAGTCGGTCGGCACGGCGCTGCGGTTGGTCGCGACGACAAAGGTCGTGCTGCACCCGTTGGAGCTGACGGACCTCGTCGACCACTTCACGATCGTGACGGCGGTGAGCGAGGCGAGCTGACGGGCTCGGCGTTCAGTCGCCGAGGACGGCCCAGACGACCTTGCCGCCGTGCGGCCACGGGTAGCAGCCCCACGTGCGGCTCAGCGACGACACGATCGTGAGGCCCCAGCCGCCGGAGCGCGGGGGTTCGGCCTTCGGCTCCTGGGGCGGGTCGGGGCTCTCGTCGCGGACCGCGACGGTCAGCCGGTGGCCCCGCAGTTCCACGCGCAGCACCGGCGCGGAGCGGGCGTGGCGGACGGCGTTCTCGACGAGCTCGGTGGCGATGGTGACCGCGTCGTGGACGAAGTGGGTGACGTCCCGGCGTTGGCACGCCTCGCGCACGAAGTGCCTCGCCAGCAGGCCGCTGAGCAGCGAGTGGGGCAGCTGCGTCTCGTCGCGCGTGCGTTCGGACGGTAGTTCGACGGCGGCCAGGGCGGCGTTCAGCGCGGTGAACCGGGGCACGGCGCCCGTGTCGCCGGTCGCCAGCGCGCGGCGGTGGCCGGGCGACTCGCCGACCAGCATCACCGGCACGCCCGGCCACTCCGACACGCGCAGACCCACCGTGGTGAAGACCGACATGAAGGCGGGCGTGGCGCACTCGAAGCCGTCGTCGAGCCGCACGATCACGGCGGTGGGCTCGTCCACGGCGCACTTGAGCAGCCCGTCGCGCAGTTCGCGATAGGTGGTCAGGTCGAGCCGACCGGTCGGACGGACCACCGCCGCGCCGTCGACGTCCGTGCGGTGGAGCGCGAGCGCGGCCACGTCGCCGGCTCCCCGCCCACCATCTCGCGTTGGCATCAGGTCACCCCGATCGGTGAATACCCGAGCGGTGTAACGCTATTCGCCTGATCGCGACGCACGAGTGGTCCGGACGGCCTACCTCAGCGCGCGGGCGAGGCGACCTTCGGCTTCGGGGTCCACTGGGTGTAGCCGGCGCGCTCGGCCTCGGCGACCGAGTTGAAGGTGACGTCGCCCTTCATGCGCTTGTAGTACGGCGAGTCGGGGGTGTGGAAGATCATCGACTTGGAGTTCGCCTTGACCTCCAGGACCACCTCGGCGACCTCCTCCGCGACCACGGGTGCGGCGACTGACGCGGGCGCGGCGATGGGGTCTGCGGCGGCGGCTTCCTCGACCGGCTCCTCGACCGCGACGGGCGCGGCTTCCTCGGCGGGCTGCTCGCCGGCGACGGGCGCGGTTTCCTCGGCGGGCTCCTCGACCGCGACAGGCTCCGCAACGGCGACGGGCTCGGCAACGGCCGCAGGCGACTCGACCGCGGCGGATTCCTCGACCGCGACGGGCTCTTCGACCGGCTGGCCGACCTCGGGCTCGGCCTCGACCTCGGGCTCGGACTTGGCGGCGGGTTCCTCGGTGACGGGTTCCTCGGCGGCCTGAGGCGCTGCGGCTTCCGCGGCCATCTCGGGCTCCTGCGCGGACTTCGGTGCCGAAACGGTCTCGGGTTCTTCGACGGCCTCGGGCTCGACCGCCTCGGGAGCCTTGGCGGGCGCGGGCTCCTCGGCGACCTCGGTGGCCTTGGCGGGCTCCGGGGTGGTTTCGGCGGCCGGGATCGCAGCGGCGGCAGTGTCAGCGGTGTCCGTGGCGTCAGCGGCAGCGGTGGTGGTGGCGGCGGGAGTGTCGGTGGTCGCCTTGGGGGCGGATGGCTGGTTCAGTTGGGCGCGCAGGTCGCGGATGGTGGGGTCGAGGCGCAGCCAGACGACGGCCGCGCCGGCCAGGAATGCCGCCACGCACAGGATGATGGTGAACAACCAGGACACTGCCAACTCCTACGGCCACAGCTTGCGGAACAGGGACGTCGACCGGACGCGTCACGACAGGCCGCGCGCAGCTCGGTCCGCGAGCAGGGCGTCACGGGCGTTGCCACCCGAAGTCACGACGCCACACCACCAGCTCGACCCGAAAGCACACGACCCGTCGGCCGAATTCACCGTGTCGGGTACCACAGACTAAGGACGCGTCAAGCGGCGTTCGGCAGCACCCCCTGCCTGCAGCCGCACCGACTGCACACGGGGTGCGCGGGCAGCCGCACGTCGGCCAGCAGTTTGCGGGCGTCGTCGAACGTCGGAACCCGCTGCCCCGGCACCAACAACCCGTCCAGCACCTCCTGCCGCCGCCGCGCCAACTCGCGCGACCGCTCGACCGGGTCCTTCAGCCGCGCCCGCACCCGCTCCCGCGACTGCTCGCGCGCCAGGCTGCCCGCCGTGCTCAGCGGCCGCCGGGCGCGCGGCTCGGTCAAGCGGGCGTTGCGCCGGTTGATGCGCCACCAGGCGCCCAGCGTCATGCCCGCCACCGGGGGGCGCGCACGCCGCGCGCCCCCCTGCCACCACGACCTCAGCCGCGCACGGAGGAAGTCGTGCGCTACCTGGTCGCGGCTCCTCGGGCTGCCCTGCCTGGTGCCGTCAGGCCTGCGGTCGACCGCCGCCAGCAGGGCATCGACGCTCCACCCCTCGGCGAACCAGGGCTCGACGACCCGGCGCACGGCGGCGCGGTGGGCATCGGGCCAGGTCGCACGCAGGCAGAGCGCCTCGACCGCCGTGTCGATCTCGGCGTCGGTCTCGGGGATGACACGGCCGGGCCACTGACGGGGATCTAGTCGAACTCGCATCGCATGGCTCCCTTCGAACGCGTACCGAACATCCGTTCGAGATAGTGCCACCGACCACCGACAATTCCTGAGTCTTAGATTTGACTTATATAAGCCCAGGCTGAAAGATGCTGGTCGTGCACGCGTTCGACGTCCTCGGCGACCCGGTCCGTCGCCGCATCTTGGAGCTGCTCGCCGACGGCGAGCAGACCTCCGGCGCGGTCACGGAGGTGGTCCGCCGGGAGTTCGGCATCTCGCAACCCGCGGTCTCCCAGCACCTGCGGGTGCTGCGCGAGAACGGCTTCGCCCGCGTCCGCGCCGAAGGCACCCGACGCCTCTACGCGGTGGACGACCAGGGCCTGCGCGAGGTGGACGAGTGGCTCGACCGGTTCCGCCGGTTCTGGAGCGGGCACCTCGACGCGCTGGCCACCGAACTCGCGCGCGGCAAGCGCGAGAGGCGACTCAAGGAGGAACAACAGTGATCGACATCGCCGACCAGCTCAAGGCCATCCACCGGGAGGTGGGCGCGGGCTCGGACGAGACGATCGGCGTGCTGCTGCGACGCACGTACGACGCGGCGGCGGCGGACGTGTGGGACGCGCTCACCGACCCGGACCGGCTCAAGCGCTGGTTCCTGCCGGTCAGCGGCGACCTGCGGGAGGGCGGGAGCTTCCAGGTGGAGCACAACGCGAGCGGCACCGTCCTCACCTGCGCGCCGCCGAAGCTGCTGCGGCTGACGTGGGGCGCCGACACCAGCATCGTCGAGCTGCGCCTGACCGAGGACGGCGACGAGCGCACGACGGTCGAGCTGGAGCACACGGTGCCCAAGGCGATGGCGGGCAGCGGCGCGGGCGCGCTGTACGTCGGCCCCGGCTGGGACGGCGCGTTCCTCGGCCTCGGCCTGTACCTCGCGGGCGAGGTGAGCGACGACTTCGACCCGGTCGCCGCCGCCAACGCGCCGGAGACCCAGCGGTTCAACGCCGGGTCCATCGACGCGTGGACGGCGGTCGTCCGCGAGTCGGGCACCGCCTCGGAGGAGGAGCTGGCCGGGGCGGTCGCGGTGGCGAAGGGGCAGTACACGCCGGACGTCGGCTGACGCCCTACGGCTCGGAGACCTCGGCTTCGACGGCGTCCAGCGTCGCCTCGATCCCGTCGAAGCCGGGGTCCGCGGGCGGCGCGCCCTCGGCACGGCACCCGGCCACCGCGAACAGCAGCACGACCGCTGCCGCCAGGACCCTCACTTCACACCGCAGTGCGACGCCTGGAACTCGTCCACCCGGCGCTGCGCGTCACCGAGCCTGGTCAGCTGCCCCTCGCGCCGCTCCAGCCGCCGTTCCAACCGCTCGGCACGGGCGGTGTTGCCCGCGTCGCGCGCCTGCTGCGCCTGCGCCCGCAGCCACGCCGTCGACCCGGCCACCTCCGGCCCGCCGTTGATGCGCGTGGTGATCCGGGTGACGCGCTCCTCGATCCGCGGCGCCCGCTTCTCGCACAGCTGCTTCACCTGGTCGGGGCTGATCGTGATGGGCGCGTAGCTGCTCTCCTGAGCCGCCGCGACCCCGGCCGAGCAGAGCCCGAACGCGGCGGTGACGACGACGGCGAGGCGAATCGGTGTCTTCATGACGACCACGATCGCCGGTCGCGGTGTGGAGCG
Organism: Actinosynnema sp. NPDC049800; assembly: GCF_040656635.1. NCBI lineage: Bacteria > Bacillati > Actinomycetota > Actinomycetes > Pseudonocardiales > Pseudonocardiaceae > Actinosynnema > Actinosynnema sp. NPDC049800. The sequence continues at coordinate 39,870 of NZ_JBFAMT010000054.1, forward strand.
CGTGCGGCGAATGTTCGGATCGCGCAAAGGTCGCGCCGACGGCCCGCGTTTCACCCTCCGCCGCAGCGGCAACCCTCTCCCCCATGACCGACAGCTTGTGGGACGACTTCCACCGCGTGGTGAACATGACCTCGCACGAACTGGAGGACTGGCTGCGCACCCGCTCGGCCGACGAGGACAGCGAGACCGTGCCCGACCAGGCGGGCACGCCGACCGGCCAGGACGTGCTGCGCGTCCTGCGCAAGCGGCGCACGGACCTGACCACCGAGGACGTCAAGGTGATGCAGAAGGTCGTGGACCGGGTGCGGGAGCAGCGGCGCGACGACCTGGAGCCGACGGCGGGCGAGGCGCACTGGAGGCACCGGCTGATGTCCATCGGCCACGACCCGCTCAAGCCGGCTTGAGCCTCACCCCCGGTTGGCGGCGCCGGCTTTCTCGGCGTCCCCCAGCCGCACGCCCGCCTCGGGGACCAGCCCGAACTGGACGACCTGGCGGCGGGCGAGGAGGTCGGTGAGCCAGTCGACGGCGACCCGCAGCCGGTTGCCGGGCATCGCCAGCAGGTGGTAGCCGCGCGCCACCGCCTTCGCGGGCAGGCCGGTCAACGGGACGTGCAGCGGGTTGGCCACCGCCTGCGCGCCGGCCAGGTCGACCACGAACCCCAGGTCGCGGTGCCGGTAGGTGCCCACCGGGCCGTGGCCGAGGGAGGCCGCGACGTTGCGCCCGGCGAGCTTGCCCTGGCGCTGCGCGTGCTGCGCGGTCATCGGCGTCGGCTTCCCGCCGTTGAACACGTCCGGCACCGCCGCCACGTCACCGGCGGCGAACACGTGCGGGTGCGTCGGCACGGCGAGCGTGGGGTCGACCACCACCCGCCCCTTCACCGTGGCCAGCGAGACCGAGCCCACCAACGGGTCGGGCCGCACGCCGACGCACCACACGAGCGTGCGCGTCGGGATCCGGCTGCCGTCGGTCAGCTTCGCGCAGTCCGCGGTGACCTCCTCGACGCTGGTCCCCAGCCGCACGTCCACGCCGCGCGACCGCAGCACCCGCGCGGCGGGCCCGGACAGCCGCTCGTCCAGCCCCGGCAGCACGCGCGGCGCCAGGTCCACCAGCACCCACTTCACCTCCGACTCCGCCAACCCGCTGCGCCCGCGCAACGCCGAGCGGGTCAGCTGGAGGCCCTGCGCCACCAGCTCCGTGCCCGTGTACCCGGCGCCGACCACGACGAACGTCGCCCGCGCCGCCCGCTCGGCCGGGTCGTCGGCCTGCTCGGCCAGCTCGACCTGCCGCAGCACGTGGTCGCGCAGGAACACGGCTTCGGCGACCGACTTGAACCCGAACGCGTGCTCGGCCACGCCCGGGATCGACATCAACCGGGTGACCGAGCCCGCCGTCAGCACGAGCCGGTCCCACTCCAGGACCTGCTCTCGCCCTTCGACGTCGACGGCCGTGCACGTGCGCGCGGCCAGGTCGAGCGCGGTGGCGTGCGCCTGCACCAACCGCGTGCGCGGCAGCTTGGGCCGCAGCGGCACGGCCACCCGGCGCGGGTCGAGCGAACCGCCCGCGACCTCCGGCAACAGCGGCACGTAGAGCATGTAGTCGGTGGGGTTGACCGCCACCAGGTCGGCGGCGTCGGCCGGGAGCACGCGCTCCAGCGCGCGCAGGCAGTGGTAGCCCGCGAAGCCCGTTCCGACGACCAGCACGCGCGGCTTGCCCATGGCTCGATCCCTCCGCCGGTGTCCACTCCGCCAGCGGGTACCCCGGACGGAGAAGGGGTAGACAACTGGGCATGGCCCTGGGACTGCCCGACGCGATCACCGCCTGCCTCTTCGACCTCGACGGCGTGCTGACGAGCACGGCCGTGCTGCACCGCCGCGCGTGGCGGCGCACGTTCGACGACTTCCTGCGCCCGCACGGCGAGCCGCCGTTCGCCGAATCGGACTACCTCAAGTACGTGGACGGCCGGCCGCGCTACGACGGCGTGCGCGAGTTCCTGGCCTCGCGCGGCATCACGCTGCCCGAGGGCGAGCCGGACGACCCGCCGGACGCCGACACCGTGCACGGCGTCGGCAACCGCAAGAACGCCCTGCTGGAGGCGATCATCCGGCACGAGGGCGTGTCGCCCTACGCGGGCACGGTGCCCTACCTGCGCGCGGTCGAGGCCGAGGGGCTGGGCATCGGCGTGGTGACGTCGTCGGCGAACGCGCGCAAGGTCCTCGACGCGGCCGGCCTCAGCCCGTTCGTCCAGGCTTTGGTGGACGGCGTGGTGATCAGCCGCGACGGGCTCAAGGGCAAGCCCGCGCCGGACTCCTTCCTGGCGGGCGCGCGCCTGCTCGGCGTGAGCCCGGAGCACGCCGCCGTGTTCGAGGACGCGCTGGCGGGCGTGGCCGCCGGGCGCGCGGGCGGGTTCGGGCACGTGGTGGGCGTGGACCGGACCGGGCAGCGGGAGGCGCTGCGCGCGCACGGCGCGGACGTCGTGGTCGAGGACCTGGCGGAGCTGCTGTGACCGGTTGGGAGATCCACCCCTGGATGGTGCGCTGGGACGGCCTCGCGGTCGACCAGCTGCGCCGGACCGAGTCGGTGTTCGCGCTGTCCAACGGGCACCTCGGGCTGCGCGGCACGCTGGACGAGGGCGAGCCGCGCGGGCTGCCCGGCACCTACCTCAACGGCTTCTACGAGGAGCACGCGCTGCCGTACGGCGAATCCGGCTACGGCTACCCCGAGGCGGGCGAGACCGTCGTCAACGTCACCGACGGCAAGGTGATCCGGCTGCTGGTCGAGGACGAGCCGCTGGACATGCGCTACGGCCGGGCGCACGCGCACCAGCGGGAGCTGGACTTCCGCACCGGCACGCTGCGCCGCTGCACGGAGTGGGAGTCGCCGACCGGCCGCCGGGTGACCGTGCGCAGCGAACGGCTGGTGTCGCTGACCCAGCGGGCCGTCGCGGCGATCCACTACGAGGTCGTGCCGGCCGAGGACCTGCAGCTGGTGGTGCAGTCGGACCTGCTGGCCAACGAGCCGGTCGAGAACGAGGGCGACGACCCGCGGGTGGCCGCGGCGCTGAACGAGCCGCTGGTGGCGGACTTCGCGCACGCCGAGGACTACCGGGCCGTGCTGGCGCACCACGCGCGCAACTCCGGGCTGCGGATGGCCGCCGCGATGGACCACGAGCTCGACGTCGAGGACGGCGTGCGCACGGAGATCCGCGCCGAGGGCGACCTGGCCCGCTTCACCGCGGCCGTGGACGTGCCGGCGGGCGGGCGCCTGCGGCTGGTGAAGTACCTGGGTTACGGCTGGTCCGCGCAACGGTCGGTGCCCGCGCTGCGCGCGCAGGTGGAGGCGGCGTTGGCGGGCGCGCGGCAGACCGGCTGGGAGGGCCTGCTGACCGAGCAGCGGCGGTTCCTGGACGACTTCTGGGAGGTCGCGGACATCGAGCTGCACGGCGACGACGAGCTGCAGCAGGCGCTGCGGTTCGCGCTGTTCCACATCATGCAGGCGGCGGTGCGCGGCGAGACGAGGGCGATCCCCGGCAAGGGGCTGACCGGGCCGGGGTACGACGGGCACGCGTTCTGGGACACCGAGATGTTCGTGCTGCCCGTGCTGGCCTACACCGTGCCGGAGGCGGCGCGGGACGCGTTGCGGTGGCGGCACTCGACGTTGGGCAAGGCGCGCGAGCGGGCCCGCGTGCTCGGCCAGCTCGGCGCGGCGTTCCCGTGGCGGTCGATCAGCGGCGCGGAGTGCTCGGCGTACTGGCCCGCGAGCACGGCCGCGTTCCACGTCAACGGCGACGTCGCGCACGCCGTGGCGCAGTACGTGAACGCGACCGACGACCGGGCGTTCGAACGCGAGTGCGGCGCGGAGATCCTGGTCGAGACCGCGCGGCTGTGGACGTCGCTGGGGCACCACGACCAGCACGGCGGGTTCCGCATCGACGGCGTGACCGGGCCGGACGAGTACTCGGCCGTGGTGGACAACAACGTCTACACCAACCTCATCGCGCAGAAGAACCTGCGCGGCGCGGCGGACGCGTGCGACCGGTGCCCGGACGTGGTCGAGCGCCTGGAGGTCACCGCCGACGAGGTGCGGGGCTGGCGCGAGGCCGCCGACAAGATGCTGGTCCCGTTCGACGAGCTGCTCGACGTGCACCAGCAGAACGAGGGGTTCACCTCGCACGCCGAGTGGGACTTCGAGGCCACCGACCCCGACGAGTACCCGCTGCTGCTCAACCGGCCGTACTTCGACCTGTACCGCAAGCAGGTGGTCAAGCAGGCCGACCTGGTGCTGGCCATGCACGTGCGCGGCGACGCGTTCACGCCCGCGCAGAAGGCCCGCAACTTCGCCTACTACGAGCCGCGGACGGTGCGCGACTCGTCGTTGTCGGCCGGCACGCAGGCGGTGCTGGCCGCCGAGGTCGGCGCGGTGCGGCTGGCCTACGACTACCTGGCCGAGGCGGCGTTCACCGACCTGCACGACCTGCACCGCAACGTCCACAACGGACTGCACATGGCCTCGCTCGCGGGCGCGTGGATCGCGCTGGTGGCGGGCTTCGGCGGCATGCGCGACCACGACGGGGAACTGGCGTTCGCGCCGCGCCTGCCGCCGGGGCTGACCCGGATGGCGTTCCGCATGTCGTTCCGCGGCACCCGGCTCGCGGTGGAGGTCGAGGAGGGCTCGGTCACCTACCGGATCGTCGCGGGGGACACCCTGCGCGCGAGCCACCACGGCGAGCCGATCGTGGTGCAGCCGGGCGCGCCGGTCACGATGTCCACACCGGACCCGCCCGAGCCGCCCGAGCTGAGCCAGCCGCCGCACCGCGCGCCCGCCCGGAGGTCGCCCTCGGTCCGCGGGTCGTTCACAGTCGTTCCGGGGGATCCCGGAACGGAAACCACGGCGTCGCAACAAGATCGACGATGAGGTGCCCGGCCGGACTCTTGGGGGGAGGGGAGCCCGGCCGGGACTTGTCAGGCGGCCGACTGGGGGGCGGCGGCCGCCTACGGCCTCATCGTAGGGGCGGGTACCCCTGTTACCGGGGTTCAATCACGGATTCCGATGGCAGTGGCGTGATCCGCGTCATCACCGCGCCCGCACGACCGCGCGCCGAACCGTCCACGATCGCCCGGCAGCACCGGTGACCAGCGCGAACGATCTCCGCAACCACCGGCGCGGCACCGCGCCGCCCGCCGGTCCGCCCCAGGCGGGAGGTAACCCACAGGAGTGAGAGGGGCAGCGCCGCGGGCCTCAGCCGGACAGGATTCCCGAACGTGAGCTCAACACCGATCTACGACGAGTTGGCGGCCACGTACCTCGCCGACCTCATCCCCACGCCCGGCGAGCCCGTCGAGCCGGAGCCACCGGGCGGGCAGGCGCCCGCGCCCGCCACCGGAACGACCGACCGGCCGCAGCCGCGCCCCCGGCCGAAGGTCTGAACCACCTCCGATCTTGACACCGCCTCACGCAGCGGAGTAGGACGAGCGCAGCCCGTAAAGGTCGCCTACCCCGAAGGGTGGAGCGGAATGCGTGGACGAGCGCTGCTCCTGGCAGCGATCCTGGTCGCCGCCGGTGCGTGCAACGCAGAGCAGACCGAGACCCCCGACCAGGTGACACTCACCTGGTGGGACTACCTCAACCACTCCCCCATGGCGAACCAGGCCGTGGACAACCTCCTGACCCGTTACCGGCAGGAACACCCCGACGTGCGGATCGAGCGCACCTCCCTGCCCTACCCCGAGTTCCGGGCCAAGCTCGCCGAAGCGACCGCGTCCGGCGTGTTCCCCGACATCGCCGCGGTCGACTCCACCGACCTGCCGCGGCTGGCCGAGGGCAGCGCCCTGGCCGACCTCACCGATCGCTTCGACCGGTGGGACCTGGGGGACGAGTTCCTCGCGCCGGTGCGGGAGAGCGTCACCCACGGCGGACGCGTGCACGGCGTGCCGCTGCGCAGCACCACCACCGCGCTGGTCTACGACCGGGACCACTTCGCCGCGGCCGGCCTCACCGACCCGCCGACGACGTGGGAGGAGCTGCGGACCGCCGCGAAGGCCCTGACCACGGCCGACCGGGCCGGCCTGTGCTTCGGCGGTAAGGACGACGACCTGACCGTCACGTTCCTGCCGCTGCTGTGGCAGGCGGGCGGTGACGTCGACGGGATCGGCGACCAGGCGTCGCTCGACGCCCTCGCCCACCTGGACGGCCTGGTGAACACCGACCGCAGCACGCCGGCGGAGGTGCTCGGCTGGACGGACGCCGACGCGCGGCAGCGGTTCGCCGAGGGCCGGTGCGCGATGGCGATCACCGGGCCGGCCGCGATCCCCGACCTCAACCAGGCGGGGCTGGACTGGGCGGCGGCGCCGTTGCCGGAGGGGGCGGCGGGCGGCGCGGGCCAGCTCGGGGGCGAGGCGTGGGTGATCGGCCGCAGCGGTCGGGTCGACGAGGCGTGGGACGTGCTGACGTGGCTGGCCGAGCACCCGGACAACGTCACCGAGTTCGGCGGCGGCCTCGGCGCGCTGCCCAACCGCGCGGACACCCTGGACGACCTGGCCTGGCAGTGGGACCCGAACGTGGTCGGCTTCACCGGCGGGCTGCGGGAGGCGCGGACGCGCACCGCGTACGGCGCGCGGTACCCGGAAATCTCACGCGCCCTCGCCACCATGGCCACGCGGGTGCTCACCGGGGAGCGCCGACCCGATCAGGCGACGGCCGAAGCCAGGGCGGAGATCGACCGGCTGCCGCGCTAGGTCGCGCCGCCGGGCGTCCCGGTGCTGGTCGCACGCCGAACGCGCTGACCGTGACCCGGCGATTAGCCGTAATGCCGGAACGTGGTCGGCGATATGACCCATAGGGGGAAGACGCGGGGGGCGAGGATGAGCCGAACGGGCGCGGGTAACCCCAGGTCATGCGGAACGAGGCGGCCGTGCGCGAACGGCGGACAGGGAAGAAGGCCGGGCAGCGGCCCGAGGCTGGCGAGCGGACGTTCAGCCGGGCGCAGCTGCTCGCGCTCGTGGTCGGCCTGCTCCAGGTCGTCTCGGCCTCCATCCCGTTCCTCCCCATGGGCGACGGCGCCATCCACACCCTGTACGTGTGCACGGGGCTGGCGGGCGTCGCGCTCGCGTGGCAACACCGGCACGCGCGCTGCTACGGAGTCCTCCTGCTGCTGCTCTACGGTCAGCTGTTCATCACCGACGCGGAGGACACCGGGACCATGGGCCTGCCCACGTGGGAGACGCTGGCGTACGGCCGGGCCGCCCTGGCGGGCGTGGTGATCGCGCTGATCCCGGCGTTCAAGCGGCGGTAGTCGCCCGCGGTCATCGTGCCGTCCGGGTGGAAGCGCAGCTTGGCGTCGCCGCTGAGGGCGATCGACTCGAACATCGCGAGGTCGGACTTGGTGGTCGGCCGCCAGTACATGTGCGCGCCGTGGGTGACGCCCATGTCCATCGACATCATGGTCGCCACCGCCCGGTCGTACCGGCGGCGGCTCAGGTCCGCGCCGCCGGAGGCGCGGATGTCGAACACGTCGTGGTCGCCGGTCAGGGGCCGCAGCCCGCCGCGCCGGTCGAACCCGTGCACGACGCCGTCGCGCACGACGTACTCCCCCCGTCGCTCGAACCGGTCCATCTTGTCGCGCAACGCCTCGAACTCGACCCGCCGCTGGTCGTACCGGCGCAGCAGCCGGTCGTGCAGGTCGTGGTGGGGTAACTCGGGCCGGAAGTAGCCGACGAGCCCCCGGTGGCGGCGGGCCGCGCCCAGTCGGACGTCGAGGTCGTCGATGGTCTTGGCCTTCACCGCCTCGGGTTTGGGCAGCGCGCCCTCGCGCAACCACGCCACCGCGTGCGGGTTCGTGGCCCGCACGTCGATGACGAGGTCCTGCTCGGCCGCCACCTGCTGGAACTTGCGGGCGTTCTCGGTCGGCATGCCGAAAACCGGCTCCACCGACGCCAGGGGGAAGAGGTGATCAGTGCGCACGGCTATTAAGGTCCGCCCGAAATGGGCGTGCACCAGACCGCGGGGTTCGGTTAGCTCGAAGCGTGACCCCTGATTCACTGATCGGACTGCTGGCCGAACCCGAGCGGTTGCGCGTGGCCGCCGCTCTGGTGCTCGGCGCCCGCACGACGGCGGACATCGTCGGAGCGACCGGGTTGGACGCTCGGCGGGTCGAGAACTCGTTGCGTCGACTGCGGTCGGCCGGTCTCGTCGTGACCGACGGTTCGGGCTTGCGGTTGCGCGAGGAGCTGTTCAAGGAGGCCACCCGGGTCGAACAGGCGAACCGGGTCCAGGAGGACCCGTTCGTGCGAGATGGGCGGCTGGTGAAGCTCCCCGCGCAGCGCGGGCGCAGGCGGGCGGTGCTCGAACAGGTGAGCACCGCGTTCGAGCCGGGTAGACGGTACCCCGAGCGGGAGGTCGTGGAGGTGTTGAAGCGGTGGTGCGAGGGCGGTGAGGTCGACCACGTGACCGTGCGCCGGTACCTCGTGGACGAAGAGCTGCTCAGCCGGGACGACGGCGTGTACTGGCGTACCGGCGGCCCGGTGAGCGTCTAGCGGTCGTCGACGTCCGCGCGGACGTCTGGTCGTGTGTCGTTCGGTGGTGGGATCGTCGGCTGTCCGGCGGTCAGCCGAAGGTGTCGGGATCGGGGCCGGTGCGCTCGCCCCGGTCCAGTTCCCTGATGCGACCCAGGTCCTCGTCGTCGAGCTCGAAGTCGAACAGGGCGAAGTTCTCCGCGATCCGGCTCGGCGTCACCGACTTGGGGATGACCACGTGGTCCAGCTGCACGTGCCAGCGCAGCACGACCTGGGCGGGCGTGCGGCCGTGCTTGGCCGCGATCCCGGTGATGACCGGGTCGGACAGCAGCGCGCCCTGCGCCAGCGGGCTCCACGCCTCGGTCGCGATGCCCAGCCGGGCGTGGACGGCGCGCAGCTCCGCCTGCTGGAGCCTGGGGTGCAGCTCGACCTGGTTCACCGCGGGCACCGCGCCGGTCGCGTCCACGATCCGCTCCAGGTGCGCGGGCTGGAAGTTGGACACGCCGATCGCCCGCACCCGGCCGTCGGCGTGCAGCTTGCCCAGCGCGCGCCAGGTGTCGACGTACCGGTCCTGCTTGGGCGCGGGCCAGTGCACCAGGTACAGGTCGACCCGGTCGAGGCCGAGCCGCTCGGCGCTCGCGTCGAACGCGCGCAGCGCCTCGTCGTAACCCTGGTCGGAGTTCCACAGCTTGGTGGTCACGAAGATCTCGTCGCGCGGCACGGGCGACTCGGCGATGGCCCGGCCGACCTGCTCCTCGTTGCGGTAGGCGGCGGCCGTGTCGATGCTGCGGTAGCCGACCCGCAACGCCTCGGCCACCGCGCCGGGGGTGTCCTCAGTGGACACCTGGAAGACACCGAAACCGAGCTGCGGCATGGTGACGCCGTTGTTCAGGGTGATGGTCCTCATGGGCCTCATCATGCCCGCTGTCACCGCCTCCCACGTGCTGGAAACGCGCCGACCGGCGGCCCGCCCCTCCGGTCCGGTCGCCACGCGAGGGCGTTGTCCGAGGTGACGGAGGTGCCGAACGCGTGGTCACGGGTCGACGCGATCACCCGTCGTTCGGACACCGGCGAGTGCTACTCCGGGCAGTGGTGGTTACTCATCGGCTCCACGGGTAGGCCCAGCGCATGGGATTCGAACGAGCGGTGGTGACGGGTGGGGCCGGGTTCCTCGGTTCGCACGTGTGCGAAGCGCTGCTCAAGCGCGGCACGCGGGTGGTGTGCGTCGACGACTTCCGCACCGGGTCGCCGGACAACCTGCCGGACGACCCGAGGCTGGGCGTGGTGGTGGAGGACGTGGCCAAGCCCCTCGACCTGCTCGGCCACGTCGACCTGGTGGTGCACCTGGCCTGCCCGGCCTCGCCGGTCGACTACCTGCGCATGCCCGTCGACACGCTCAAGACGGGCGGTTTCGGCACCCTGCACGCGCTGGAGCTGGCGCGGCGCAAGAACGCGCGGATCGTCATCGCCTCCACCAGCGAGGTGTACGGCGACCCCTTGGAGCACCCCCAGCGCGAGACGTACTGGGGCAACGTCAACCCGGTCGGCCCGCGCAGCGTCTACGACGAGGCCAAGCGCTTCGGCGAGGCCATGACCTGCGCGTTCCGCGGCGAGTACGGCGTCGACACGGGGATCGTGCGCATCTTCAACACCTACGGCGCCCGGATGCGGCCCGACGACGGCCGGATGATCCCCACGTTCGTGCGGCAGGCGCGCGCGGGCGAGCCGCTGACCGTGCACGGCGACGGCGCGCAGACCCGGTCGCTGTGCCACGTGGACGACCTGGTGCGGGGCCTGCTGTCGATGGCGGAGTGCGACCACCCCGGTCCGGTGAACCTCGGCAACCCCGAGGAGGTCACCGTGCTCGAGGTGGCGCGCAAGGTCATCGAGCTGACCGGCAGCACGTCCACGATCGAGCACGTCGACGCGATGACCGACGACCCGCGCCGCCGCCGCCCGGACATCTCGCTGGCCCGGCGGGTGCTGTGCTGGCAGCCGGAGATCGGGTTGGACGAGGGGCTGCGGCGCTCGTTTGACCGGCACCTCGTCGGGTAGTCGGACGACACCGGTCCGCGACGGTCACCCCCGGGCGGAGGTCGCGCCGGGTGCGGTCCACACAGGAGTCGAGCGAAAGGGGAGAACCGTGCGGGTGCTCGGTGTCAACGCGGTCTTCCACGACCCCGCCGCCGCCCTCGTGGTGGACGGCGAGGTGGTGGCCGCCGCGGAAGAGGAACGCTTCTCCCGGCGCAAGCACGGCAAGCGGCCGGTGCCGTTCTCGGCGTGGGAACAGCCCGAGCAGGCCGCCCGCTGGTGCCTGGAGCACGCCGGGCTGACGCCGGCCGACCTCGACGCGGTCGCCTACTCCTACGACCCGGACCTGGTCGAGCCCAGCGACGTGCCGTGGGAGGACCTGCGCACCCAGTACGCCCGCCGCGCGCCGTACTTCCTGGCCACCGCGCTGCCGGGGTTGGACCCGGCGATCGTGCGGTTCGTGCCGCACCACGTGGCGCACGCCGCGTCGACGGGCCTGGCCGCGCCGTTCGACGGCGACTGCGCCGTGCTGGTCAACGACGGTCGCGGCGAGTGCCGCTCGCACCTGGCGGGCAGCTACCGCGACCACAGGCTGGAGACGTTGGCCGCCCAGCACCTGCCGCACTCCCTCGGCCTGCTCTACGAGGACCTGACCGAGCACCTCGGCTTCCTGCGCTCCAGCGACGAGTACAAGGTGATGGCCCTGGCCTCCTACGCCGAGCCCAAGCACCTGGACCTGCTGCGCGAGCACGTCCGGGCGACCGAGGACGGCGGGTTCGCGGTGACGCCGCTGGACTGGGCGACGCTGGCCAAGCGCCGCGACCCGGACGGCGAGGTGACGCGCGAGCACGCGGAGCTGGCGGCCAGCGTGCAGGTGCGCGTCGAGGAGGTGCTGCTGGACCTGGTCCGGTGGCTGCACGAGCGGACCGGGCAGAAGCGGCTGACCATGGCGGGCGGCGTGGCGCTCAACTGCGTGGCGAACACGCGGATCTTCGCCGAGGGGCCGTTCGACGAGGTGTGGGTGCAGCCGGCGGCCGGTGACGCGGGCACCGCGCTGGGTGCGGCGTTGCAGGTGGTCGCGGACGCGGGCGAGCCCGCGGGCGCGATGCCGGGCGCGGACCTGGGCCGGTCGTGGACCGACGCGCAGGTCGAGGACTACCTGCGCACCGCGAAGATCGCTTACGAGGAGCCTGCCGACGTGGCCGTCGCGGTGGCCGAGGCGTTGGCCGACGACCAGGTGGTCGCCTGGTTCCAGGGTCGCAGCGAGTACGGGCCGCGGGCGCTGGGCCGCCGGTCGCTGCTCGCGCACCCCGGGCGGGCGGAGAACCTGGAACGGCTCAACAACGTGAAGGGGCGCGAGCAGTTCCGGCCGATCGCGCCGATGGTGCTGGCCGACCGCGCGGCCGAGCTGTTCGAACGGGGGCCGTTGCCGAGCCCGTACATGCTCTTCGTGCACGACGTGCGCCCGGAGTGGCGTGACCGGATCCCGGCGGTGGTGCACGTGGACGGCACCGCGCGCGTGCAGACCGTCGACCCGGGCGCGGAGCCGCTGATGGCGCGGGTGATCCGCGAGTTCGACCGGCGCACGGGCGTGCCCGTGGTGGTGAACACGAGCCTGAACACGGCCGGGCGGCCGATGGTGGACGACCCGCGTGACGCGCTGGAGTGCTTCGGCTCGGCGCCGGTCGACCTGCTGGCGATCGGCCGGTTCGTGGTGCGGCGGCGGCCGTGAGCGTCGACTACGCGGTGGTGATCCCCACCGTGGGGCGGGACAGCCTGCGCGTCGTGCTCGACGCGCTGGAGCACGGTGTCGGCCCGCCGCCGCGCGAGATCATCGTGGTGGACGACCGGCCCGAGCCCGGACCGCTGCCGGCGACGCACTCGGCGCGCGTGCTGCGTTCCGGCGGTCGCGGCCCGGCCGCCGCGCGCAACGCCGGGTGGCGTGCCGCGTGCTGCGAGTGGGTGGCGTTCCTGGACGACGACGTGGTGCCGCCGCGTGACTGGAAGCTGCGGTTGGCCGAGGACCTGGGCGGGCTGGGGCTGGACGTCGGCGCGTCACAGGCACGGATCGTCGTGCCGCTGCCCGAGGACCGCAGGCCGACCGACTGGGAGCGCGGCACGGCGGGGCTGGCCGACGCGCGGTGGATCACCGCGGACATGGCGTACCGGCGGGCTGCTCTCGTGCACGCCGGCGGCTTCGACGAACGGTTCCCGCGCGCGTACCGGGAGGACGCCGAGTTGGCGTTGCGGGTGCAGGCGCGCGGGTACCGGATCGTGAACGGTGACCGCGTGACCACGCACCCGGTGCGGGAGGCGGGGTTCTTCGCCAGCCTGAAGCAGCAGCGGGGCAACGCGGACGACGCGCTGGTGCGGCGGTTGTTGGGGCCGCGGTGGCGTGAGCGGATCGGTGGCGCGCCCGGACGGCTGCCCTGGCACGCGGCGACCACGGGGGCCGGCGGGTTGGCACTCCTTTGTGGACTGCTCGGGTGGCGGAAGGCGGCGGTGGCGTTCGGCGGGGCGTGGGCGGGGTTGACCGGGTGGTTCGCCGCGCGTCGCATCGCGCCCGGGCCGCGGACCGGGGACGAGGTGGCGCGGATGGTCGTGACCAGCCTCGCGATCCCGCCCGCGGCGTGCTGGCACCGGCTGCGGGGCGAGGTGCGCCACCGGGCCGTGCCCGTGGTGGGAGGGCCGGGTCGGCGGGTCGTGCTGGTGGCCGACGCGCTGGGCCGGCTGCGTTCGCGGGTCGACCTGCGTGCGATGGCCCGTGCGGCCGGTGCGGCGACTGGCGGGACGCGCGGGGCTGCGGCCTCGCCGCGCGGGGCCGGCACGGCAGGCGGGCGCCGGGCGGTAGGCAGGTCTGCGGAGGCGGCGCGCGGAGCCGGGACAGCCGGTGGGTCGGCGGCGGCCGGGGCGGGTGAGGCCGGCATCGAGCCCGGGTCCGGGACCGGGACGGTGCGGTCGTGAGGATCCTCGTGTTGCGCGCGCTCGGGCTCGGCGACCTGCTGACGGCCGTGCCGGCGCTGCGCGGGCTGCGGCGGGCGCACCCCGGCGCCGAGATCACCCTGGCCGCACCCGGCTGGCTGGCCGACGCGGTGGCCCGGATCGACGCGGTCGACCGACTGCTGCCCACCGAAGGCCTCGTGCCCATCGACTACAGCTCACCGGACCTGGCGGTCAACCTGCACGGGCGCGGGCCGCAGAGCACCGAGCTGCTCCGCGCCACCCACCCCGCCCGGCTGATCACCCACGGCGTGCACGTGCCCTGGCCCCGGCACCAGCACGAGGTGCTGCGGTGGTGCCGGCTGCTGGCGCAGTTCGGCATCGCCTGCGACCCCGCCGACCTGCGCCTGCCGCCGCTGCCCCACCACGACGCGATCGTCGTGCACCCCGGCGCGAGCCACGCCGCCCGCCGCTGGCCCGCCGACCGGTTCGCGGCGGTGGCGCGGGCGTTGGGCCCGGACGTGGTGGTGACCGGCAGCCCGGCCGAGGAGCCGCTGGTCCGCGCGGTCGCGCCGGGGCGGACGCGGATGGGGGACCTGGCCGGGCTGCTCGACCTGGTGGCCGGCGCGCGACTGGTCGTCTGCGGCGACACCGGCGTCGCCCACGTCGCCACCGCCTACGGCACGCCGTCCGTGGTGCTGTTCGGGCCCGTGCCACCGGCCGAGTGGGGTCCGAGGTCGGGGCCCCACCACGTGCTGTGGCACGGCACGACCGGCGACACGTTCGCCGACCGACCAGACCCGGGCCTGCTCGGGATCACCGTGGACGAGGTGTTGGACGCCGCACGATCGCTGCTGGGAGGTGGGCCGTGGCCAGGATCGGCGTCATCGGCGCGGGCTATGTCGGGTTGACCACCGCCGCCTGCTTCGCGCGCCTCGGGCACACCGTGGTCTGCGCGGACGTGGACGAGGCGAAGGTCGCGGCGCTCGGCCGGGCCGAGGTCGGCGCGCACGAGCCGGGGCTCGCGGAGCTGGTCGCGGAGGGGTTGCGGGCCGGGCGGTTGCGGTTCGTGCTCGGCAACGCCGACGCCCTGTCCACGGTGGACTTCGTGTTCCTCTGCGTGCCGACGCCGACCGGCGCGGACGGCGCGGCCGACCTCGCCGCGGTGCACGCGGTGCTGCGCGAGGCGCGGGACGCGGTCCGGCCCGGCTGCGTCCTGGTGATCAAGTCGACCGTGCCCGCGGGCACCACCGAGCGGGTGGCGGAGCTGGTGGGCCGGCCGGACGTGCGAGTGGTGTCCAACCCGGAGTTCCTGCGCGAGGGGCACGCGGTGGACGACTTCCTGCGACCCCAGCGGGTCGTGGTCGGGTCGGAAGCGGAGGACGCGGCACGCCGGGTGGTCGCGCTGTACGCGGGCACCGGCGCGCCGGCGCTGGTCACCGGCAGCGCGAGCGCCGAGCTGGTGAAGTACGCGAGCAACTGCTTCCTGGCGATGAAGCTGTCCTACGTCAACAGCCTGGCCGAGCTGTGCGAGCGGGTCGGGGCGGACATCGGCGACGTGACCGAGGGCATGCGGCTGGACGACCGGATCGGCTCGGCGTTCCTGGAGCCGGGTCCCGGCTGGGGTGGTTCGTGCTTCCCCAAGGACACCAGGGCGCTGCTGTCCACGGCGGAGGACGCGCGGGTCGACTTCCCGCTCCTGCGCGCGACCATCGGCACGAACGGCCACCAGGCGCACCGCGTGGTCGGGTTGGTGCGCGAGGCGGTGGGCCGCGCGCTGGCCGGCGTGCGGCTCGGGCTGCTCGGGCTGACGTTCAAGGCGGGCACCGACGACCTGCGCGACTCCCCCGCCCTGGCCGTGGCCTCGCTGCTGGCCGCGGAGGGCGCGTGGCTGACCGGCTACGACCCGTGCGTCGCGGAGGACTGCGGCCCGGTGCGGGTGCTCGACTCGGCCGAGGCGGTGGCCGAGGGCGCGGACGGGCTGGTGGTGCTGACCGAGTGGCCCGAGTTCGCGGAGCTGGACTGGCCGAACCTGGCCGCCTCGATGGCCCGCCCGGTCATCGTGGACACCCGCAACCTGCTGCCGGTGGAGAAGGTGGCCGAGGCGGGGTTCCACCTGGTCTCGCTGGGCCGTCCGCACCCCTAGTAGGACCGGATCCGACCTACATCGTCACTACCGTCCCTCCTCGTGGAGAACCGCCACCCGGAACGAGGAGACGATCAAGTGAACGTTGTGCCCGACGGCTACCACACCGTGACGCCCTGGATCATCACCGCCGGCCGCACGGCCGAGCTGATCGACTTCACGGTCGCCGTCCTCGACGCCGTCGAACTGGGCCGCGTCGAGGTCGACGGGGTGATCGGCCACGCCGAGGTCCGCGTCGGCGACTCGGTGGTGATGATGTTCGACAAGCCGGGGTGGCCGGCCACCCCGGCGTTCCTGCGGCTCTACGTCGCCGACGACGCCGAGGTGCTGCGGCGCGCCGTGGCCCGCGGCTCGGTCGTGGTGACCGAGCCGACCGAGCTGTTCTGGGGCGACCGGGTGAGCCGCCTGCGCGACCCGTTCGGCAACCTGTGGTGGGTCCACCAGCGCGTCGCGGAGCCGACCCCGGACGAGCTCGCCGCCCGGATGGTCGACCCCGCGTTCGTCGCGGCGATGGAGTACGTCCAGAGCGCGGACTTCTCCCCCGTCGGCTGACGGCCTACCCGCGCGGGTCCCAGCGGAAGAAGCGGGCGGCCAGGGCGGTCGCGGCGACGGTCCACAGCGCCACGGACAGCGCCGCCGGGCCGATCTGGTCGGCCGGTCCGCCCCACGCCGCGCCGACCAGCGTGCCGAGGCCGGTGCCGGGCACCAGGAACACCGGCAGCTCCAAGTTGCCGTTGGACCCGATCAGGCCGCCGACGATCAGGGCGAAGAAGAACGGCGCCGTGGTGATCTGGGCGAGTTCCGCGGTGCCGGTGACACCGCTGGTGCACACCCCCGCCGCGCAGCTGAGCGCCACGCCGCCGACCATGGCGAGCACCAGCAGCTCGGGCCGGTCGGGCATCGGCGCGCCCGCCGCCACGCTGATGCCCAGCAGCACGAGCGCCTGCGCGAGGCCGAGCACCACCACCGGCAGCAGGACGCCGGTCAGCACGACGACGTCCGACGCCGCGCCCGTCCGCAGCCGCTTCAGGTAGAGGTCCTGCCTGCGGGCGGTCAACGAGGTCGTCACCGTCACGTACACGGTGAACCCGAACGAGAACAGCAGTTGGAGCGTGACGACCATCGTCCAGCCGGCCTGCTCGCCGTCCATCGTCAGCGCGAAGTAGACACCCGCGGCCATCGGCATCAGCACGGCCAGCGCGGCGGCGGTCCGGTTGCGCAGCAGGAGCTTCAGCTCGGCCACGCCCAGTGCGGCGATCATGCGGCCACTACCTCCTTGCCCGTCCGGGCACTGTGGAACACGTCCTCCAGCGACGCGTGGTGCGCGCGGATCCGGCCCAACCGCAGGCCCTCCCGCCGCGCCCACGCCAACAGCTCCGCCATGTCGTCCTGCAACTCGCCCGTGCGCACCTCGACCCGGCCGGTCGGCCGGTGCACCACGTCACCGGACAGCATCGGCAGCGCGCCCACGTCGAGCCGGTCCGGCAGGTCGAACTCGATGCGCGCGGGCTGGGCGGCGAGCACGTCCACCAGCGCGCCGGACACCGCGACCAGGCCCTCGTGCAGGATCGCGAGCCGGTGCGCGAGCGACTCGGCCTCCTCCAGGTAGTGCGTGGTCAGCACCACGGTCGTGCCCTCGGCCAGCAGCCCGCGCACGACCTCCCACGTCCGCTGCCGCGACTCGGGGTCCAACCCGGTCGTCGGCTCGTCCAGGAACAGCAGCTCCGGCCGGCCGAGCACGGCCAGCGCCAGGTCGAGCCGCCGCCGCTCACCGCCGGAGAGCTGCTTGATCCGCACGTCGCGCCGGTGCGCCAGGTCCAGCCGCTCCAGCACGTCCTCGGTGGCGCGCCGACCGCTCGTGACGCCCCACAGCGCCACCATCTCGCGCGCGGTCAGGTCGGCCGGGAACCCGCTGTCCTGCAACATGATCCCGGTGCGCGAGCGCAGCGCCGCGCGTTCGCGGAACGGGTCGAGCCCCAGCACCCGCACGGTGCCGCCGAACGGGGCGCGCAGCCCCTCCAACGTCTCCATGGTCGTGGTCTTGCCCGCGCCGTTGGTGCCCAAGAGCGCGAACAGCTCACCGCGCCGCACCTCGAAGTCCACCCCTCGCACGGCTTCGAAGTCACCGTAGCGGCACCTGAGGTCCGCCACGTCGATCACCGTTTCTCCCATGGCCACCATCGTGGTCGCGGGCCCGCGCCGCACCCAGTGCCGTCGCGCACCGGTCCCTGTGACAGATGTCAGCAGACAGGGGTGCGATCCGACTCGTAGATTCGTCGGTGTGACTCCCTTGAACGGGCTCCGCCGCTACACGTGGTGGACCGTCGTGACCGGCGGCGTGGTGGTCGGCCTGGGCACGGTGGCCGACCTGTTCGCGCACGACTACGGCGCGCTGACGTCGGTGCTGCTGGCGGCGGCCGTGGCCCTGGTGATCGTCCAGCACGTCCGGTACATGCGCCACGCGATGGTCGGGCTGGGCCGCGGCGACGGCCCGCCGTGGGAGCACGCGGCGACGTTCGCGGTGGCGCTGGTGGCGTGGGCGGTGACCAGCGGCGCCCACGGCTTCATGCCCGTCTGGGCCGTGATGCCCGCCCTGGTGGTCGCGCACGTGGGCGCGATCCTGCCGGCCCGCCGCCGGTGGCCGGTGGTGGCGCTGATGGCGGTGCTCTCCGTCGCGACGGGCGGGCTGTTCGGCGGTGAGGACGCCGGTCCGGCGATGCTCATGGCCGGGGTCATGGTCGTCGCGCTGGTGTTCGCCGACCTGGCCCAGCTGTGGATGTGGGACCTGGCGGTGAAGCAGGAGCAGAGCCGCAAGACCGCCGAGGCGCTGGCCGTGGCCGAGGAGCGGCTGAGGTTCGCCGCCGACCTGCACGACGTCCAGGGCCACCACCTGCAGGCCATCGCTTTGAAGGGCGAGCTGGCGCAGCGGCTGATCGGCCGGGACGACGAGCTGGCCAGGCAGCACGCGGGCGAGGTGGCGGAGCTGGCGCGGACGGCGCTGAAGGAGACCCGCGAGGTGGTGCAGGGCTACCGGCGGGCGAGCCTGGGCACGGAGATCACGAACGCGGTGGGCGTGCTGCGGGCGGCGGGCATCGAGACGACGGTCGAGGGCGACGCGGCGGGCGTGCCGCCGCCGTTGCAGCCGCTGTTCGGGGCGCTGGTGCGGGAGGGCACGACGAACGTGCTGCGGCACAGCCGGGCGCGGCACTGCGCGGTGCTGATCGAGGTCCTCGACGGCCAGGTGTGCGTGCGGCTGCGCAACGACGGCGTGCCGGCCGATTTCGCGGGCGCGGGCGACGTGGGCGAGGGCGGCGCGGGGCTGGCCGGGTTGCGCGAGCGGTTCGCCACCGTCGGCGGGCGGGTCGACGTCGGTCCGGCGGGCGCCGACGGGTTCGAGCTGGTCGGCAAGGCGGGGGTGGGCCGGTGATCCGCGTGGTGCTGGCCGACGACGAGGACCTGATCCGGGGCGCGCTGGCGGCGTTGCTGGAGCTGGAGGACGACATCTCGGTGGTCGCGCAGGCCAGCGACGGTGACGCGGCGGTCGCGGCGGTGCGGGCGCACCGGCCCGACATCGCGGTGTTCGACCTGGAGATGCCGCGGCGGGACGGCGTGCTCGCGGCCGAGGCGGTGCGCGGGCTGGACGGTGTCGCGGTGGTGATCGTGACGCGGCACGCGCGGCCGGGCGTGCTGCGGCGGGCGTTGAGCGCGGGTGTGCGCGGGTTCGTGCCCAAGACGACGCCGGCCGCGCAGCTCGCCTCGATCCTGCGCGACGTGCACGCGGGCCGGCGCTACGTGGACTCCGAGATCGCCGCCGCCGCGCTGACCGAGGGCGCGTGCCCGTTGACCGCACGGGAGCTGGACGTGCTGCGGTACGCGCTCCGGGGCGGCACGGTGGCCACCATCGCCGGTGAGGCCCACCTGGCGGCGGGCACGGTGCGCAACTACCTGTCGTCGGCGATGACGAAGCTCGGCGTGGACACCCGCTACGAGGCCGCCCGGCTCGCCTGGGACGAGGGCTGGATCTGAGCCTGCCCGAGGTGCACGACCTTCACCGTCGTCATCTCGTCGAGCAGCTCGGGACCGTAGCCGAACCCGGTGCCGGACAGCCGGCGCGGCTGGGCGGCGCCGCCGGGAGCACCGCCGAACACCGCGTTGACCTTCACCGTGCCGACGGGCAGCGCCCGCCACGCGTGCTGCGCGTTGGCCATCGACCCGGTGAGCACGGTCGCGGCCAGGCCGTGCTCGTCCACGCACGCCTCGGCCAGGCCCTCCTCGAACGACGGCACCACGCGCACGGGCGCGACCGGCCCGAACGTCTCCTCCCTCATCACGCGCATGTCGGGCGTGCAGCGGTCGAGCACGGTGGCCGGGTAGTACGCGCCCTCGCGGTCCGGGACCTCGCCGCCGACCAGCGGTTGCGCGCCGTCCGCCACCGCCTCGGCGACGTGCGCGTGCACGTGCTCCCTCATCCGGAGGTCCACCAGGGGTTGCGGGTCGGCGTTCCACCGTCGGGCTTCCTCGCACAGCGCGGCCAGGAACCCCTCGGCCACGGCCTGGTGCACGAAGATCCGCTCCACGGACGTGCACAGCTGGCCGGCGTTGGTGAACGCGCCGATCGCGGCCTGTTCGGCGGCCCAGACCGGGTCCACGTCGGCGTCGACCAGCAGCGGGTCGTTGCCGCCGTTCTCCAGCAGCGCCTTCGCGCCGGTCCGGGCGCACGCGGCGGCGATCGAGCGGCCGGTGGCCGTGCCGCCGACGTGCGCGACGACGTCCACGTGCGGTGACGCGGCCAGCGCCGCGCCCACCGAGGCGTCGCCGGTGAGGCTCTGGAGCACGCCCGGCGGGAAGTGGTCGACCATGAGCTGCGCGAGCAGCACGCCGGTGTGCGGGCAGCGTTCGCTCGGCTTGTGCACGACGGTGTTGCCGGTCACCAGGGCCGCGCCGAGCAGGCCGCAGGACACCGCGACCGGGTCGTTCCACGGTGTCAGCGCGACGACCACGCCACGTGGTCCGGGGATCATGAAGTCGGCCGCGTCGTGCGAGCCCTGGAGCGACCGGCCGCGGTGGACCGGGCCCAGCTCGGCGTACTGCTCCAACGTGGACACACCGGCCAGCACACCCTCCCGGGCGGACGTGAAGGGGCGGCCGGTCTCGGAGCGCAGGACGTTCGCCAGGTCCGTCGCGTGCTCCCGGATCGCCTGCGCGGCGGCTTTCAGGGCGGTTCCCCGTTCGGCGGCGGGCGTGGCCGCCCAGCCGGGTTGCGCCTCGCGCGCGGTGAGCACCGAGCCGGCGACGTCCTCGTCCGTGGCGGTGGGCAGCCAGCCGATCAGCTGACCGTCGACCGGGCTGTGGACGTCGAGTGCGTCGACACGCATGTCCGTCATGGCCTCCGGGTACCCCGGTGGCCGAGGTGAAACCCGAGGCGAAGCCCCGAGGAGGAGAGCCATGCCCGGACGTGAGGAGTTGCCGAGCACGATCGCCCGGTCGCCGAAGAAGGCGCAGCGGACGTGGATCAAGGCGCACGACTCGGCGGTGCAGACCTACGGCGAGGGCCAGCGCTCGCACCGGACCGCGTTCGCCGCGTTGAAGCACTCGTTCGAGAAGGTCGGCGACCACTGGGAGCCCAAGGACCGCAAGGGCCCGTCCGACAAGCAGGCCGCGCGCAGCACGCCGAAGCAGGGCCGGACGGCGGGCGGCGTGGACGCCAACGCCAGCAAGCAGCACCTCTACGACCTGGCCAAGAAGCTGGACGTGCCGGGCCGGTCGAGCATGACCAAGCAGCAGCTGGTGGAGGCGATCGGCAAGGCGAACAACCGCAAGACCGCCAAGGCCCGCTCGTAGCCCGGGCCCCCGGTTGCGGCCCGGCTGTCGCGGCCCCGTCGCAGCCCGGTCGCGGCCCCGCCGGTCGCGGCCCTCGGCAGTCGCGGCCCTCGCCGGTCGCAGCCCGGTCGCGGCCCCGTCCGGGACGCCGGTCGTAGTATCGGCGGATGGGATTCCGGATGCCGTGGGCCGCGATCGCGCGACTCGGTCAGGCCCACTGGTTCTTCGGCAACGTCTACGAGGCCGTGGTGGACGTCCCCCGGCTCCTCGCGGACGCCCGGCCGAACCGGGCGCCGGGGCTCCTGGCGGCCGGGAGCCCGGTCCGGTACTACATGCCGGCGGCGCCCGTGACGCTCGCGGCCACGGCGGTCGCCCTGGCCCGCTCCGGCGGTGACCGGCGGGACGTCGCCACGGCGGCGGCCGGCACGCTGGTGGCCGCCGCGCTCACCGGCTACCTGGTCCGGACCGTCAACCTGCGCCTGCTGCGCGACACCGAACCGCTGACCGACGACGACCGCCGCCGCCTGGCGACCACCTGGCACCGCGGCAACCTGCTGCGCCTGCTGGCCCTGGCCGTCGCCGCCTCCGCCACGCGCCGCGCCACCCGGCGCTCCGACCGGCCCGCCCGCTTCGACCAGCCCGGCTAGGGCTGCAACCAGCTCCGGTCGGTGAGGAGCTGGCTCGCCTGCGGGCCCATCAACGTCATGCCGCCGTCCACCACGAACGACGCGCCCGTCACGTACCCGGCTGCCGGTGTCGCGAGGAACGCCACCACGGCGGCCACCTCGCCGGCGTGCCCCGGACGTCCCAGCGGCACGCCCGGTCGGGGTTCGGTGCGCGGGTCGACGTCGGCCTGACCCGTCATCGGCGTGGAGATCTCGCCGGGCGCGACCGAGTTCACCGTGATGGCGTGCTCGGCCAGCTCCAGCGCCAGCACCTTGGTCAACGCCCCCAGCCCGGCCTTGGCCGCGCAGTACGGCGCCGCGCCCACCCGCGGCTGGTGCTCGTGGACGCTGGTGATGTTGATGATCCGACCGCCCCGACCCGCCTTGATCATGTGCTTGGCGGCGCGCTGCGCGCACAGGAACGCGCCGTCGAGGTCGACCGACAGCACACCGCGCCAGGTGTCGAAGTCCATGTCCATGGCCTTCTGCGCGGTCCCGGTGCCGGCGCAGTTCACCAGCACGTCGATCCCGCCCAGCTCGGCGGCCAGGTCGTCGACCACGGACGCGGCGGTCGGCAGGTCGGTCAGGTCGAGCCGCCGCACGGCTGCCTGGACGCCCTTCTCCCGGACCTCCCGGGCGGTGGCCGAGGCGCCGTCGGCGTCGGAGTGGAACGTGATGCCGACGTCGACCCCGCCGCCCGCCAGCGCGACCGCCACGGCCTTGCCGATGCCGGAGTCCGACCCGGTCACGACCGCGCGCTGGGGCGCGCCCGCCCGGTCCTGCGGAAGTGGTGCGCTCATGGGCTGCGGGTACCCGGGGCGGTGTTTGCCACACGCCGTGCCGGGAACCCGAGGCTCGATCGCGAGCCCCCGCGAGCCCACCCGCGAGGTCACGTCGGTCCTTCGCGGCCCCCCGCGAGGTCGCGTCGGTCGTTCGCGTCCTCATTCCCGGCGATCACGCTTTTCGATCGTCGGGAATCAGG